>JAFDHL010000072.1 GCA_019308785.1 Deltaproteobacteria bacterium | reverse complement strand
GTTCCTTTTTCTACGGAAAAATAAATGAGAAAGGCTACAAGCGGGTTGTCCTGATCCTTCTTGCCCTCCTGGGAATTTTCATGATCTACAGGACAATGTAGAGAATAGGCGAACTTTGTTGAATTATTGGCATTGTTTAAAATTGCCGACATGATCAAGTGGATTGGCACAAACCAAATTTTACGCTATTTCCCTGTCCGTTTTTGGGGAGTATTATAGACGGCCAGAAACCAAAGCGCTGTGACTGCTTGCTTCTAAAAAAGGAGTGATGTGTATTGAATGAAACAAGATGGATGGAAGTTATTCACCAAATTCAACAACGTCCCCGGATTTCTAAAAGTAAATGATCATAAGTGTTTATTCCACTTTGATTTCAGTTGTTCGATAGATTTTTCAATTTTGGTTTCCATGACTTCCTTGCTCAGTAGTTCTTCAAAATATTGAGATAAATCATCTGGCTGACATTCAATTAAACATTTGATAATCTTATGTATAAGATTTTCCGGAAGATCCCCTATCAATTTAACGAGAGGGGGTTTTTCTTCAAATGAATCCATTGGATATAATTCATAGAGTTGCACCCAGGTGTCGAGTTCAAAAATTGTTGTATTGGCTTTTATAAAAAAAAGAGCCCTTCTCTTATTGCAGCCTGGAGTGAAGGGCTTTTTAAAATCCTGAGATGTGGTTTTTACAAATAAATATGGTTCATCAGCCTTGGGAGTATTTAAAAGGATGATTCTTTTTTTCCCACTCTCTCCGTTATGAAACTTAAAATATTTGTGGCGGTAGACTCTTCCTCGAACAGTCACTTAAACAGTCCCAAATATCGTATGCATTTCTGCAATTTCGTCCATGCGTTCCTTGGCTTCCTCATATTCTAAGCTATTTTCGTCTTTGTCATCTATTGCCAGAAGGTAGTCAATCTTCTGATTTTTGCCTTTAGTCCTTAGTGTCTTGTCAAATGGTTTTTGCCTAAGATGGCTTATTTCCACCATTTGATTGGCATTTGCTTCTTTATATATTTCCGAGATTTCGTTTAAGAGGCGCTTCTCTCTTTTTGAAAAATAGTAGTCATTGAATTTTGCTTTCGATACAATTTTCTGGAAATCATCTATCTGGATAATGTTTATTGCGTGTTTCATATCTGGCTGCATAGTATTAGTAAGCTCTTTCCAAAGCTCTTTAGCTACAGGGCCACGCTCCCAGGCAAAATATTCTAAACCGGTGACAGATTTCCCAGTCTCTTTAAAGTGGACAAAATCCAGCGAATATAAAAGCTTCATGAGCTTTGTTTTGCCCAGCTTTTTCGTATTTTTAGTAAAATAAATAATTGAATTTATTAATTTTTCCCTATAATGAGTAATGATCATTTTTTACCCTTAGATTTATTAATTTAATTAACGGTACGCATTTGCTGATTCGCTTGTCAAGTAAAAAGGGTTATTAATAACATTTATCGGCATTTTAACATATTTACTTTAAATTTCTAAACCACCCACTACCCGAATTGCACGTTATTCCCATGTCCGGTTTTTGGAGAGTATTATAGACGGCCAGAAACCCAGCACCATGGCTAATTGCTCCTAAAAAGGAAAGGAGGATATTGTATGAAACAAAATGCGGGAAGTTATTCACCAAATTCAACAACGTCCCCCAGATATATTTTCAAATTACATTAAATTGCTTCTTATAGCTTGTGTAAAATTAATAGTCAGACTGATTATCCCTACTACAAAACAAAATATATTCAATATGATTACAAAATTAAGCCCCTTAATCTCATAATATGTTCGATAAGCATCTATGAAAAATGATATTTTAGTCCTTGGCCAAAGGGGATTTTTTAATGCTGATTTTACGACCTCTACATTTTTCATTCGTACCTGTCTGATTATAACAAATAATGTAACCACAAATAAGAGGCTGGCATATGCATATAAAATTTCTATCATGATATCACATATTATTCTTCACAACTTTTCTCATCGCAACTACCAATTATAACTTTCTGGGAATGAAATGGAGACACATCTTAAATATTTAATTCTTATATATCAGATGAGGTAAAGCGGAACAAGTGTCTTAAGGGCTGATTTAACAGGATTAAAAAAACGAATATTTAATATTTAAGATGTGATCCTGGGTGTCTTTTGATTTTGTATAATTATGTAATAACCTTTTTTTATGCCAACCGTTAAACAGAAAAAAAACATATCACGCCGATAATGATGAATATAATGCCTAAAAATATGATCAATTGTGGCCTGCTTGTTAACTGCCTCTCTCCTGCGTAGCGTACTATTGGGTATCTCCCATAAAATGACTTTAGTTTAGCCACTACAATATTCGGTCTACAGGATAGAAATATGCCCAAGCCTATTATTAATAGACTGAATAATTTTAAAATAATTTTCTCCATTTTTAACGTTTATAAGTATCTTATTTTGATTCGTCTGTAGAGATGCGAAATTGAATGTGAAGCGCCTATGCGAATTCCTCAATAATTCAAGTCCAAGGGTTTAAAAGGAATAAAAGAACGGATTTGGGACGTTATTGAATTTGTTGACTTATTGGTATTGTTGGAAATTGGTGACATGATCCAATGGATTGGCACACCCGAATTTTACGTTATTTCCATGTCCGGTTTTTTGGAGAGTATTATAGACGGCCAGAAACCAAAGCGTCATGCCTTCTCGCCCCTTAAAAAGGAATGATGTGTATTGAATGAAACAAAATGGCTGGAAGTTTTTCAACATAGCCTGCCCAGTTAAATTGACTTTGTCTTTATTTAACCGGGGTCAACAACGTCCCCCAGATTTCAAGGGATAGGGGACGTTGTTGACTATGTTGAATAACTTTTAATAGCGGAGAAGCGGAACGTCCTTAAATTATAGAATAACTCGATATGGCCGGCATTAATCCGATTCTTTAATGGAATTAGCCGGGCAACCAATGACGCCACCACATCTCATTTATGGTAGTTATTTAAGCGGGGCTAAAGATGCAGGGAAAAATATCTGTATTGGGAAAGCCCTTAGTCCGGGACAGGGGATTTCCTTTCCTGGTCTACTTTTTCATGTAGCCAGAGAGCCATGAGTTGGGTGTGGGGAATCCCCTTTTTGCGGGCAAGACGTTTTATCATTGAGATATCAAACGGGTCCAGACGAAGGGAGACCGGCTGACGGGGAGGTCGTTGAGCCTTAAACACCTCTGCATCATCGAGCAGCTTTTGAACATCCTTGACACTCTCTCCGGCAATAGTTGTATCCCATTCTTTAGCTTCTTCCTGGATTTTGTTTCTCATTTCTTTTGGCAGTCTGCTCATTTTTTAACCCTTTTGAGATAGATTTTTTTAGTGGAATCTGACATGGGAAATGCTGTTACACATCGCCACAAACCATACTTGGGATACGGGGCTACAATGGCTTCAATGCAGAGACCAGAGGCATCTGTACCCCATAGGCGATATCTATATTCGGTAGATCCTCCTCGTTTCTTCTTGTTTTTAATAGCAAAGGTCGGAAACGGTCCTTCACTGTAATAAACTTCCTCCACCTGGTCGGGGTGTATTCCATGAACCGCGATGTGATTTATGTTATCCTCGTCCCAATCAGGCTTAAGAGATGGGTCCAGTCTAATCATTTGAGAAAGATAACGTAATTTTTTGATTACGTCAAGTGTAACTTGGGGACATCCTATATTGCCCCTGTCAAGAAAAAGGCGGAAAAGGTAAAAGAATTCATCAAATAAAGCTCCAGTTATTTTTAGTATTTGATCTTTAGTGCCTTCGGTAGAACTTTGAAAGTAAATGCGTCGGCTTCCCAGCCGCTGCTGCCGTCGACTTGAAGTACAAGTGGTCGTCCTAACCGTATATCCAGTTGCCGGCAGGTGAGATATCTGCCAATACGATTGCCAATAGTGAAGGCGGTTGCCCCTCCGATGGCACATTTGAATATCCCCGATTTTATGCAAACAACATGCAGTTGCCGGTCGTCGAAGCGGGCTCTCGGGACAACGTTCATGCCGTAACCATAATATGGTTGCTTGACTACCATCAGGGTCAATAGGTTTTCGACCTCGAAAGTTGCATCATCTACCTTAATCGTTGCTGCGGCTCGCTTGTATTCTCTGAAATATGCGCTGAAGAGTGCTCTTAAATAAGTCTTAAAACCAGTAGAACCCTGGGCAAGGTATTTGTCCCGGAGACGGAGAAGTGTTCCTTCGATACCTGCGGATACTGTAAACGCGCGTTTCTTTTCATCGCAATTGATCAGATCATACTCGTGTACCCTGCCGTCTCTAATGCGCATAGCGATATGAGATAGGCTTCCCCTGTATTCAAGGGCATGCCGCATAGCATTAGCCGTGCCCAAAGGGAGAAATGCAATTGGTATCTGGGACGTATCAATAGAATTGATGATATCGGAAAAGGTTCCATCCCCGCCGGCGGCGACTAAGACATCGCAGCTGGCAGCAAGCTGCCGAGCGCATTGGCCAAGATCGTCTGATGTTACTGTATCCAGCCCGTGTATTTCCGCATCCAATATCTTTGCGGCTTTCTCAAGTACAATGAGCTTCTGATCGACAGTTATTTTGCCGGACACAGGATTTGTGATAATCGCATACTGCATTTCGATTGTTGCCCTTGGGTCTCCATGCCCAAAAAAGATCCGTATGCAAAGGACAAATTAAGTCCAAAATCCCGGGAAATTCCGGATCAGGTGCAGGGGTACGGGGCATCACTTGCGGCGATGAAATGAGCCGTATATTTTATAGGGGTTACGTTTGAGGTCTTTGTAGTTGGCCAGAGCCAAGTAAAAGGCACCCACTGCCAGTTCCGCGCAGTGAATGTTTTCGGGTGGTAGGGTTTCCAGATATTTAATGACATCCTCCGAGGTTATTTCCCATGCCTTTTCCAGGCTTTTCCCTTCTGCAAACTCTGCCACCGTGTTGGCACATGCGTTTGTGCTCATGCAGCCGTCCGTATCGAAGGAGACTGAGGCAATGCGATCACCCCGGACGGTCAAAAACATTTCTACAGTATCACCGCACTCTCCGGTACGCTTGCCGTACCCGTTGGGTCTTTCTATGATCTCTCGCCTGTCAGTGCGAAATGCCATCTCTAAGTAACGCAGAGAATGGTCTTGCCATAAATCAAATTTTTCTTGGCCCATGCCTTGCCCTTGCTTTAGCCTGTCTTCTTTCAAACTATCTTCCTTTCTTAGTCAAACACCACACCCTCGGTAATGTTCGGAGAATATTGAAAACAGGGTTTTGTGTCAAGTGGTGATAAATGATCATTTCCCTGTTACACTTGATAACCTCGCAAAAAGTCGCTTCGCACCTTTTTACTCGGCGAGGGAGGGCTACCCCTCCCCCGCCATTTGAAGTGAATTCAAATGGTTCCACCCTCACCCCAGGCCGGGGCTTACTCGCCCTCGGCCTGTTGATGGACTTTTTACGAGTCCATCACACTTGAATGCTCAAAAAAAAGGATTATTTTTCTTAGAGAAAAAATCCATTAAGGGAGCAATATCATGTATGAGCAGGGAACGATCAGGCCGCCCAGTGAAGCATCCAGTTTATTAGTGCGCGTGACAAGGAATTGTCCATGGAACAGGTGCCTAATGTGTCCGGCATACAAAGGCACAACCTTTTCCAAAAGGAGCGTTGATGAGGTCAAAAAAGACATTGACGGGATGGCTGAGGACTATGGCCGGTATCTCGAAAGGATTACATCGGCCTTCCTCCAGGATGCTGACACCCTGATTATTCCCACCAAGGAACTTTTGGAAATAATCGAATATCTCAAAATAAAATTCCCCAATATTACCAGGATAACCACCTATGCCCGTGCTAAAAGCATGAAGAAAAAAAGTGCTGCTTCATATCAAGCACTCAAGCAGGCGGGCCTGACGAGAATCCATACGGGCATGGAAAGCGGGTCTGCCAGGGTGCTTAAGATGATACGGAAAGGGTCAACACCGGAGGATATATTGACCGGGGGCCTCCGGGTTATGGAGGCCGGCATTTCCCTTTCCGAATACATCATGCCGGGAGTAGGTGGAAGGTCCTTGAGTGAGGAACACGCCCTTGAGACGGCCAGGCTGCTCAATACCATCAGGCCTGACTATATCAGGGTGCGCACCTTTGCCATGCACCCGAAATCGCCCATGCAGAAGATGGTTGAGGAGGGAACCTTTTTTCCAATGAGTGACGAGGAAATCGTGGCTGAGATTCGGTTGCTGGTTTCGAACCTTGATGAAATGCACACTCATTTCAGATGTGGCGATTTCAGTCTAAACCTCTTGATGGGGGTTGACGGATATCTTGACAGCCAAAAAGACGAGATGCTGCAAGAGATTGACACATATCTTTCTTTAAGCAAAAGGCAGAAACAGGCCTATTCTCTCTTGCATCGATCAGGACATTACTTTCAGAGACCTGATGATCTGGTCCGAGATGATAAAGTGCTGGATCAGATATCCGGTGAGATTGAAAAACTGGAGAAAAACGGCAAGGATGGGTTTAACAAATATATTCAGCATCTTATGTCATACCAGCTGCCGCAACCACAGACCGACAACTGGACATAGTCATCCTTTCCTGTCCCGTACAATGACAAAGCCTCCTTGGCCGCAGCCGGCCTTGACGGGCTTAAAAAACAGGGCTTATCCACCCATCCCCAAAAGAAAATCTATTGCCCTTTCCAGATGCGTAACAGTACTGCACTCCTTAGCAAGATAACAGTAAGGTAAGTATCTATCCATTTCGGAATCCCCTGTGCCCCAGAAGGATCGAGGTTCCGGGTTAAGCCAGATAATCCTCTTGCTCCTTTCGTTAATTAACTTCAGAATATCTGTTTGAGGGTTCCCGTAGTTATTCCGGGCGTCACCCAAAATCAGGACTGTCGTCTTATTGCTGACTGCATCAAGCCATTTTTTTTTGAAATCCAGAAATGCCTGTCCGTAATCTGTCCTTCCTAACTGAATACCCAGACCTACACCTCTTTTAAGTCTCACAACCGCCTCTTCAACCTGATATTCCTCAAACACATTACTGACTTCTACAAGGTTGGAACAGAAAATGAACGAGCTGGTCTTGGCCACCACCTCGTTGAGGCTGTAGAGAAAAAGCAGCATGAATCGTGATACTGCTTCCACAGAACGACTTACATCGCACAGTGCCATGATGTCCATCCGGTCTAGCCTTTTGGCCTTCCACCGTGTATCGAAAAGAAGGCCTTGATAGGCAACGCTTTCGCGGAGAGTTTTTTTAATATCTAACAAGCCCCGCTTTGATCTCTTTCTTCTCCTTGAATGAAGGTTGTTCAGGCGTTTAACCATCTTCTGTATAATGATATGCATTCGATGAAAGTCCCGCTGTTCCAAATTGGACAGTTTCATATGCCTCAGGTATCTTTCGATGATCTCCTCCGTTGCAGTTCCTGCAAACATGGAGAACTGTTGCTCAACAAAATCTCTCACATTTTCAAAAAGGAGGTCTTTTGCCGCTTTCAATGTCCCTGCCTTTTGCCGCGAGAAAGGGCTATCCTCATTATTTAGCCTTTGAATGTCCTGAATAAGGCCCTCTTGTCCCATGGCCTGGAGAATCCGCTGGATGTAAAGGCTTTTTTGTGTGAAGAACCAGATTCCATTGATTCCTGTTTCCTGCGCCGCCTCCCTCATGGACATGGATAGGCCCGCATTGTCTCCGGAGAGGAGCATAGTGGAAAGGGGGGAGTCTTCTTTGCCAAGACCTGCTGCCGGTTTCAAGCAGGAGTCTGATTTAGTATCTGAAAAGCCGTCAAGAGAAAAAAAGCGTTCAAAACAGGTGTCGAAGATCTCCTTTTCATGCTGGGACTTTGCCAGGGTGGCGGACAGTGAATCTTTTAGAAGCTTCCTATCGCTATAGCCGGTCAGGCATGCCGCGTTCATGGCGTCCATGCTTTCCGATACGGATATCCGCACACCAGAACCCCGCAGTGCGACAATCAGATTTTGGAGGACCTTCTCCATGGCTTCAGCCTCAAAACCCCCTTTTGGCCTTCTCTGTCATGTCATGGATGTGTCCCCGCACAATCTCCAAGTCGTCCTCGAATTTCAGAAAGATATTCAGTGTATCTTTTATCATATCAGGATTCAGGTCTCTCGAATGGAGAATCACCAGGACTCTGGCCCAGTCAATTGTCTCGCTTATGGATGGAACTTTCTTCAGATCCAGAGTCCTTACTTGCTGGATGAAAGAAACCATTTGAACTCTGAGTGTTTCAGAAAGATCCGGCACCCTTACTCGAATTATATCTCCTTCAAGTTTAGTGTCCGGAAAGGGGATGTAGAGATACAGGCATCGCCGTTTAAGGGCCTCGCTCATTTCCCTGGTATTATTACTCGTTAAAAAGACAAACGGCTTTGATAAGGCATGGATAGTTCCAATCTCAGGAACGGATACCTGGAACTCGGATAGGATTTCTAACAAGAAGGCCTCGAACTCCTGATCCGATTTATCCACCTCATCCACAAGAAGAACCGCACCCTGTTCCTGCTGGAGTGCCTTCAACAACGGCCTTGGTTCAAGAAAATGGGGTGAAAAGAAAATGTCGTCATATTGGTGCAATTTAGACATTGACAAAGTCAACCCTTCTGCGCCGTTTAGAATGTCGTTCAGTTTGTCCTTCAGAATTTGCGTATATAATAACTGCTTCCCATATTTCCATTCATAGAGCGCCTTTGATTCGTCAAGACCTTCGTAGCACTGAAGCCGGATTAATGGTGTCCCTAAGTAAGTTGATGCGGTCTTTGCAAGCTCTGTCTTTCCGACGCCGGCAGGGCCTTCCACAAGGATGGGTTTTTCCAGGTGATATGCGAGATAAAGGGTGGCCGCAATCTGCCGGCTACAGACATAACCTGCCTTTTCAAATCCCTGTTGGATACCTTCAATGGACCTAAATTTCTGATCATGATGTGATTTCATAGAATTCGTCTCCTGAAACAAAACTTTCCCTAAATTCGGGTTAATTGGCGTTTCTAAACTCTGCCCTACAAATCACCCATTGCCGAATTTATCAAAAAAGCTGTTTAGTATCCTCTTAAATGCTTCAATTTCAGTTTCTGAAAAACCTTCTTTGATCTCCTGGTTTACCCTATTGATCACTATTTTTGCCCTGTTTATTTCCTCCATACCCTCGGACGTTATATGAATTTGGGAAATTCTACGGTCGCTGGGGCTTGCATTACGGCTGACAAAACCGGTTTTTTCCAGACGATCAACCAATCCCGTTATAGTGGAGTTGTCAATGGACAAAACCTGGCTCAATTCACTCATGCTTTGCCCGTCTTTTTGCTTCAGCAAAAAAAGGATGCCGGCCTGGGCAGGTGTCACCTTTATCCTTTTGGCGGTCAAGGCGTTATTCAAGTAGGTCCGCAGCTTTTGCTGGGCCGTAAAAACTAAATTTATCAGCCGATCATCTGTTGACATTTACAAGTTCCTCTATCAAGAAAAGGCAGAGGACCACGGGTGTAAGCCCGTGGGTGTCTGCTTTTTTCGCAGGCATTAGGTTCCTATATGAAAAAATCTCCTATATTATTAACTATATAAATATTTGGCATACCAAGTATTATTTTTCAAGCAGTTTTTACATTGTTATTTTCTAAAACTTTGACGAAATGTTTAGAAGTTTTTTCGAAAAATGATATAATTATTCAGTAACGTTTAAAACTTTTCGTATCTTGAAGGACATGGGGTTCTTCGCTTTAACAAAATCGGTCCGGATTTTTAGGCAACAGACTCAGAGCAAGGAGGGCGCATCATGCAGACAGCAAAAAAACTTGAAAATTTCAATGCATACACCGGCCCTGCAATGAACCAAAAAATAAAGCTTATGATGGCTGAGGGGAGGGACATAATAAACCTCGGCCTCGGAGATCCTGATGTTACCCTTCCGGGGCACCAGTTAAAGGCCCTTGTTGAGGCGGTATCTGATCCGGCCAACCATCACTATCCATCTGCCTACCCTATTAAGCCATTTTATCAGGCCATCGCTGATTGGTACAAGCACCGGCACGGTGTAGACCTGGATCCAGAAACAGAGGTCCTGTATTGTCTGGGTGCAGCAGAAGGAATTTTTCAACTCAACAACTGCCTTCTGGATCCCGGAGACATTTGCCTGGTCCCAGATCCTGCTTACCCTTCCTATGAGGCGGGTGTGAGAATTGCGGGGGGAAAGGCTGAACTGTACCCTCTCCAGGAGAAAAAAGACTTCCTGCCTGATCTTGCCTCGATACCGGCTGACCTGGCAAAACAGGCAAAGATGATCTGGCTCAATTTTCCCAACAACCCGACAACGGCAATAGCAGGGGAGGAATTCTTCCTGACCCTGATTGACTGGGCCAAAGAATATGACATTGCCGTGATCAGTGATAATCCATACATGGACGTGTGTTTTGACGGCTACAGGCCGCCCAGTTTTCTTAAGTTTCCTGGGGCTAAAGAGGTTGGAGTCGAACTCAATTCCATGTCCAAATCCTTTAACTGCTGTGGCTGGCGCGTTGGAATGCTTTCGGGGAACAGGGATATCATCAGCGGTATGGCCAAAATAAAATCCCAGTCAGACAGGGGGCTCTATTATCCGCTTCAGGTCGCTGCCATAGCCGCTCTCACCGGACCCGTTGACTGGATGGAGGAGCGGAACAAGATGTATGCCGAAAGGAGGGATGTAGTCGTCAGTGCCTGGCATAAAATGGGCCTTGAGATGCTGGCCCCTAAAGCAACTTTTTACTGCTGGGGTAAAATCCCCGATAAGTATACCTCAAAAGAATTCAGTTTTGCGTTTCTTGAAGAGGGTGACGTATGGATGATTCCCGGTTCAGCCTATGGAGAGAGGGGAGAGGGATATGTGCGCATATCATGTGCCCAACCGGTAGAACGCATTGCCGAGGCCATGGAGCGGATGCAAAAATTCATCTCGTAACTAATAACCTTCAATTGAGTGGATCATCCGGCAAATGAGTACCGTGAAACTGCTCAGATATGAAGTTGGCAGATGGGAAGGGTGAAGCAGTCTTTTCTTCGATTCCGAGCTTCCCGGCCTGGTGATTTCAGGCAGTTATGGGCGGGTGAAGCCTCCCCCCTCCGCTGTTCCCCTCGACTTCGCTCGGGGCCAGGGGGTCCCCCATCCCACAACAGCTTGAAATCACGAAGGCCTTCCAGCAGTCACTACAAAAAGACCGCTTCAACCTTCAACCTCGCAATCATGTGTTGTCTTGAGGCGTACTCATTAACCGGATGAACCAATTGAGTTTATTTGCTCAATTATAGTATTGTATAGAATCAGTTGAACCCGAATTTGGCAGGGAAGGGGTGCGGAGGTGTTGACATGAAAATAACCAATCTGGAAAGTATGAAAAAGACAAAGCCTGACATGGAAGGTGCAAAAGGTATTTACAAGCAGGTCCCCATATCAAGAGACGACGGCTCACCAACGTTTTGCTTTCGCGTATTTACGCTTGAAGGGAACGGTCACAGCCCCTATCACAAACACCCTTTTGAACACGTAAATTACGTCATAGAGGGGCATGGCGCGCTTGTCACGGAAAGCGGGGAACAACACGAGCTTAAAAAAGGCGATTTTGCCCTCATCTTACCCAATGAAAAACACCAATACAGGAACAGGTCGGCAAACGAGCCCTTCATCATGATCTGCGCAGTTCCAAAGGAATATGAATAGGCCGGATGGCTCTTAGAATATCAACATTCTAATAGCGTGTGTTTTAAAAACACATTCATTTTTTGAATATAAGAAGATGATTGCGACCATCAAGCGTAATTAATTCCCAACCCTCTGCACCTGCCTTGTCCAAAACCGCCTGCATCTGTCTCTGCATAGACGGCTTGCTCTTCCCACTAAAGTACTTGGCTGCCTTATATTCCTTGCTTTTTGCGGCGTAAGTAGGAGGGCTTTGCACAAGGTATGCCATGATGTTCAATGTCAATAAGACCGCCACTGCCACCAATAAAGTTCTGATAAAGACATCACTCTTCATCCTTTTATTGCCCTGTTTCATTTTTTCTCCTCCTAATAATGACAATCTCGTAAAAAGTAAAACCCATTTAACAGGTTGAAATAATTAATAATAGCTACTATTTTTACTTGCCTTTTGCTTTACATTTTGGTATAAGGAACTCATATAATCAAC
>JAFDHL010000348.1 GCA_019308785.1 Deltaproteobacteria bacterium | reverse complement strand
AGTTATGAGGTCCGGCAGGGAGAGACGGTTTGCCTGGTGGGAGAATCGGGTTGTGGAAAGACCGTTTCAGCCCTTGCTGTTCTTGGACTCGTCCCAATGCCACCCGGAGAAATCGCCGGCGGAAAGATCCTGTTTGAAGGGAAGAATCTCCTGGACCTTACTGGGAAATCATATTTCCATGGTCTTCCAGGAACCCCTGACATCATTGAACCCTGTCTTCACTATTGGTGATCAGATAGAGGAAGCCATAAAGATCCATGAACATATTGAGGCGCAGGATCTGCGTACCAGGTGCATTCAACTCCTTAAAGACGTGGGAATTCCATCGGCTGAAGATAGGCTCAAGGACTATCCCCATCAACTGAGCGGCGGGCAAAGACAGCGGGTCATGATCGCAATGGCCCTGGCATGTAACCCGGACCTGTTTATTGCCGACGAGCCCACCACCGCCCTTGATGTAACCATCCAGGCCCAGATTATGGAGCTGTTCAGTTCTCTTCAGGAAAAGCGATCCATGTCCGTCCTTTATATCACCCACGATCTTGGTGTGGTTGCGAATATCGCAGATCGGGTCTATGTAATGTACGCCGGTATTGTTGCAGAAAAGGGAAAGACATCCCAGATCTTTGATGAACCCCGTCATCCCTATACCCAGGGATTGCTGGCCTCTCTTCCCCTGCGCACAAAAAGGGGAAAAAGGCTTCACAGCATCCCGGGCACAGTTCCTGATCCTGCCTATAAGCCGGGAGGGTGTCCTTTTCATCCCAGGTGTAATGTTGCAATTGAGACATGCCGGACCCAATTCCCGGAAATGTTCGATTACGGCGGTGGCCACCAGAGCCGTTGTCCGGTGCTGTATGAGAAAAAGGGATAGGGGCTGAATGAATCAAGGCTGGTTATAAAATGAATACCGCAAGCAATAACATAACCTTGAAGGTAGAGGGCCTTAAAAAATATTTCCCGGTGCGCAGGGGTTTTTTTCAGAGGATCGGTGGATGGGTTAAGGCCGTTGACGGTATGGCCTTTGAGATAGAGCAGGGAAAGACCCTCGGTCTTGTGGGCGAGAGCGGATGCGGAAAGTCAACGGTGGCCCGGCTTGTCCTTAAACTGTTGGAAGCAGACGAGGGGAGGATCATCTATCGGGGTCGAGATATCAGCATGTCCTCAGAAAAAAATGTGAAGCCGCTCAGAAAGGAGATGCAGATCGTTTTCCAGGACCCGTACGGTTCTCTCAATCCCCGGATGACCGCAGGACAATCCATTGAAGAGGGCCTTCGGATTCTGGGTATTCCGCGAGGAAAACGGAAAGAGCGGGTCGAGAGGCTTCTTGAAACAGTAGGCATATCAGCCCGTAACGCAGATCGTTATCCCCATGAATTCAGCGGGGGCCAGCGCCAGCGCATCGGTATCGCCCGGGCCCTGAGCGTTGAGCCGTCACTGGTCATTTGTGATGAGCCCATCTCGGCCCTGGACGTATCTATCCAGGCCCAGATCATCAATCTCCTGAAAGATCTGCAGGATGAACTCGGACTCAGCTATCTATTCATATCCCATGATCTCAACGTGGTGGGATACTTGAGCGATCAAGTGGCTGTCATGTATCTGGGCCACATCATGGAGTATGCAAGGGCTGAAGAGCTATTTGAAAATCCTCTTCATCCTTATACGCTTGCGCTCCTTTCAGCGGTGCCCGTGCCGGAACCGGGGCAGAAGCTAAGAATGCAATCTCTTAAAGGTGATGTTCCCAGTCCTCTGGATCCGCCTCCCGGATGTAAGTTCCAGGGCAGGTGCCCGCAGGTTGAGGAGCGGTGCCGCAAAGAAGAAATAGAGTTTTATCCTGCCGGGGAAGGGCATTTGGTCCGCTGCTGGAAGGTGTTTAAATAATTTCCACTTGACTTTGTTAGGGAAATCAGTAAATTAAAACCTCTACTGGGGGATCGTATAGTGGTAATACGGCGGGTTCTGGCCCCGTTAACCGAGGTTCGAGTCCTCGTCCCCCAGCCATTTTTGATGAAATGCTTTTCATATATCTTAAGCGGCGATAGCCGCGCTACATAAAATCGCACAGCGATTTTATCACCGGTCCCATCGTCTAGCGGTCTAGGATACCGGCCTCTCACGCCGGCGACACGGGTTCGAGTCCCGTTGGGACTACCAGATGGAATATAACCCCTTGATTTTCTTGAATGGAGACAAGGGGTTTTTTATTATCCATTTTTGTATCCATTAGTATCCAATTCCCGCATTCTGACAAATCTTTTAATGCTTCGGGCCGGATACGATTATGTCCAATACAGTTCGCATGAAAGGACTGTCGAAGCAAACAAAGAACAATGCTATCTCTCGCTTCGCGAGGCAAAAAAGTCACTGTATGTCTTAATCCCATTGAATTGACAGCCAGTTATCTTTCCGATATGATTTTTCCTACATAGGGCAAATTTTTACCTCCGAATGAACTTTAAGGCTTATCTGGTATCCGGGAGAGTGTGGTTTTAAATATTAGC
>JAFDHL010000071.1 GCA_019308785.1 Deltaproteobacteria bacterium | reverse complement strand
AACGACACCGTTTATCTCATGTTCGCCGTAGTCATAGAAAAATACTTCCGGCCGGATCGTAAATCCCTTGGCGACCTTGATGGGAATGCTCACACCATAGGCATTCCTCGTGTTGTCCCACCTGTTGGCCTGAGCAAAACGATCATCGTTCTTGAGCTGCTGAAGGCCATACAGGAAATGAATCGTTACGATAGGATGCGCCTTCCAGCTTAGATCTGCCCAGAAACCCATGAACTCGGTGTCAGCAAACTGCACCGCGCCGTTTACAACGTCAAATTGTGCCCCCGTGATCATGGTGTTATTGGGCGCAATATTTGTGTACCGGCCAATGTTCCAGTTGCCGTTTCCGAGGTTTTCACCCCAGTTGATTTCTGCGGTTACGGTAATCGGACCACCCGGTGCAAACTTAACCGGCAGAGACCATACCCAGGCCTCAAAGTCCGACTCGTCATTGGGATCCCATTCATACTGGACGCTCTGCCAGGAAAAACCGGGAGCCAGGGAAAAAGAGCCCAAGGACACGGAATAAACGATATCAATCCTCGGAAGGGTTTCTTCCTCATCCGCGGCATTCCAGTTCCCCTCAACAGCATTCACATTGGGCGTGAATATGGCCACTGCAAGGTTGGACTTCTCGCCCAACTTGACGTCCAGCCGGACACCTTCCTTGCGGTCATTACCGACATTACCGAAACCGCGAAGGCCCGTATGATCCATGTTGTTGTCATTACGGGTACCCAGCTTTCCGTGTACACCCATGGATTGTCCGGCCTTGTAGGGGCCGATTACCTCATCCTGCTGGCCAACGGTCAGCTTGAACATGGGGTTGATCTTCCACCATCCATAGGCATAACGGGTGTTGACCGCCTCGGCGCCGCCTTCCTCACCTCGAAGACCGATCTCGATGTGCATTCCCACATCGCCCGCATCATTTGTCCACTTGCCGTAAAGCCTTGTTGAGCCTGGAACATCAATGGTAAACCAGCTCCTGGAGGCATCAAGGGAATTGATGACCGCAGCAACTGCTGCCGAGTTACGCTGAAAATGCTCATCATTTTTGATAAACATGGTATCAACATAGACTTTACCACCCATCGTCACCTTGGCCACGGCAGGCACGGCAAACGCCACGCACACAAATAATACCAAAATAAGAATAGAAAGTTTCTTCATTACTCTTTCTCCTCCTAATTCATCCTAAAGTTAAAGGTTTATACCACTTGAGTCTTTACCTTTACTTCCGGCTACAGGTTTACGCCACTGGGTTCTTGACTGTGCTAACTGTTTAAGGTTTACAATTTCGGGTTTTTACAGTATTTCCTGCTAAAAATTTGCGTCTTTGGGTTCTTGACTGTGCTACCTGTTTAAGGGTTACAATTTCGGGTTTTTACAGTCTTTCCTGTTAAAGAGTTGCTTGCCTAACATTTCTGCAAAGCTTCATAAACAGAATGCAGGGCTTTTGTTTTGTTTTTATTAATAAACAGTTAAATTTTTATTAAATTTGACGCGCTTATACTGAAATAAGGTTTTATCTGATGATCTTTAATTATTAAATACTACTTTTTACTTTTTAAATTAACTACTTCTTCGTTTAAACCAACTATTTATAATTGAAATTAAATAAATTTGAAAAATTGTTTAATATTTACAATATCAAGTAATAATGTCAAGTAATTCCCGTGTCCTGATAACTTATTCTACTTGATATAATTTTCCTGTAATGCAGGCTAGTTAAAGGCTTATACCTTGTGTAGATTCTAAAGATCTTGAATTGCAAAATAAAAGATTTATACTTCCCTGGACTCTGATGATTAATTTAAGTATGTTGTTTTTCTTTTTTCTAAAACCCCAACACATTAACTCGCAACCCGTAAATCATTATGATCAGGAAATAATTTCAACTAATTCTGAACCAAATGTCAATAAATCTGAAAATATTCATCCCCCTTTTCTTAGCTGTTTTTGTAACAACTATGGGTGCCGGACTGGTGGCACCTCTGCTCCCCGTTTATGCCCACGAATTAGGGGCCGGAGCATTTCAGATAGGCCTTATCTTCGCGGCTTTTTCCCTTACAAGAACTTTCTTCGTCCCCTACTTTGGCAAACTTTCCGACCGGAAAGGGAAAAAACCATTTCTGACAACCGGGCTTTTCTTGTATTTTTTTCTCTCTCTCCTCTATGTTTCATCAAATGATGTCCAGACATTGATCCTACTCAGACTGGGACAGGGTTTCGCATCGGCTATGATCCTTCCTGTGGCCCAGGCATATGTTGGGACTATTACACCCTCTCAGAAAGAGGGTCAGATCATGGGCCTTTTCAACGTCTCCCTTTATGGTGGGCTGAGCGTGGGCCCCCTTTTGGGCGGCATTGTAAATGATTGTTTCAATATCAAGGTCTCATTTTTAAGCATGGGGGCATTGACTTTTACAGGTTTTCTCCTTTGTCTCTTTCTGCTTCCTGCAGAAAACATCCCGAACAAAAAAACACTGCGTGCCATGAAAAAGCCCACACCCTATCTGGATCTTATAAGGAAACCTCCGATCCTTTCTCTTTTCGCATTCAGGGCCTGTTTTACCACTTGCATCGGCATCATCTGGGCCTTTTTGCCTTTTTTGGCCAGTACCAGGCTCCACCTTTCCAGCTCGGCAATTGGTATCGTGGTAATGCTCAATGTATTTGTGGCTGGACTCTTCCAGGTACCCATGGGATACTTGGCTGATCGGTTCAGTAAAAAATTTATGGTGACGGTAGGGGGCATACTGGCCATCATGGCCATCTTGTATATCAATACAGCCGATTCCTTTCGCGGGCTTGCCCTTGGCAACGGATTATTGGGATTTGCCGGGGGCATTTCATTTCCGGCTATTATGGCACTTGGTGTAATCGAGGGCAGGAGAACCGAGGCAATGGGTTCTGTCATGGGTCTTCTTGCCCTGGGGCACAGCCTCGGCATGCTTGTCGGACCCCTGCTTGCAGGAATTCTGATTGAACTTTTTTCATTCGACACCATCTTCATCTCAGGCGCTATCATTATGGGCGCCGGTACCATTATCTTTTTGCGAAATCATTGAGGTCAAGTGGAATCAAATAGCCTGATAGAGGTTGACCTTCTTCCCGATGAGGTAAACAGTCTCGAGCATCCGGAAGTTGTCCACTTCAGAAATGTTTTGGAAGAATTAGCACTGGAATACCATTGCCGCCTCACCTATTTTGATATCCACAACGGAACCGTGATCTTCTCCTTTGACAGTGACAAGCTCATGGCGGACATTCTAAAGATTTTGCAAAATGACGGCCAAAATCAATCTTGACAATATAGGCATTGTGCTCGCACAACCCCAGATATCAGAAAACATAGGGGCGGTGGCGCGTGCCATGAACAATATGGGGCTCAACCGTCTAACCCTGGTAAACCCCAAGAATTACGAACCACAACGCGTTTCCAGAATGGCTACCGGAAGCTCCATTAAGCTAATCGAAAAAATGGAGGTCTACGAAGATCTGAAAGAAGCCCTGGGTCCTTACCAGTATGTTGTGGGAACAACGGCCCGTACCGGTTCCCTGCGTCCGGCCATGACCCTGCCCCGTCCTCTGGCCCGGGATCTTATCGCCATTTCTCAAAACAACCTGGTTGCTATCCTTTTTGGCCCCGAAGACCGTGGCCTGTCCAATGAACAGCTAAGCAACTGCCATACGGTCACCACAATCCCCACCGCACGGTTCTCTTCTCTGAACCTTTCACAGGCGGTAATGATAGTGTGTTATGAGGTCTTCCTGGCTTCAGAGGAAACGCTGCCAGAACCTGCTCCGCGCCTTGCCAACAAATTCGAGTTGGAAGGCATGTATGAACATTTAAGGGATGTTTTAATGAAAATCGGGTTCATCGATCGCCAGAATCCCGAACACTGGATGCTGAATATCCGGCGCTTCCTGTCAAGACTTCCTCTGAGGGCCAGGGAAGCCCGCGTAATAAGAGGCGTATGCCGTCAGATTGACTGGTATACAGGACAGTTGGAAAAAATCAGAAAGGAAAAATAAGGAAATTTAGTGGCCGCAGGGGAGGTCATTTCCCCCCCTGCGTGTAATTGGGAGACCTTAAAAGGCCGAAGAAATGCTCTATTGTCAGGATAAGATTATTGTGCAGGCTCTTTTTCCAGTTCCTCAATACGCCTCCTGATCTCATCCAGGCCGCTTTTCATGGCATCGGCCTCGGCCCTGAGCATGTTGATCTCCTCTGAAGGCTCCATAGAATACGGATAGGGACCACCACCGTACGCCGGTCCATACCATCCGCCTCGTGCAGGGTAAGGTGCCCCGTAGCCGAAACCTCTGCCATAACCTCGGCCTCGGCCATACCCGGCGCCAAAGCCTGCTCCGAAACCGCGACCTCTACCAAAACCACGGCCATACCCAAAACCCTGTCCGAATGCAGGCCTGTATCCCGCACTTGCGGGGTTGCAATATCCGCGGGCCCCACCTGTCATGGGACCTGCGCCCATGGGACCTGTTCCATTAAAACCTGGCATGTCAAACACCTCCTTTTTATATGCCACCCGGCAAATCCCGGACGGCACCTCAATTGTATTATGTTATGTTACGCCTGCCTGAGCATGCATCATCTATTCCGTGAAGCTCGACCGGAACCTCTGCCGGAACCACGACCGGAACCTCTGCCCGAACCACGGCCGCGACCAAAACCCCGGCCACTGTCCGGTCCCAAACGACCTGCTGAACCACTTGCAGTCCCATTAGGGTTGCAGCGACCTTGACCCCTTCCGGTCATGGCACCCTCACCTCTGGGACCTGTTCTATCAAACCTTGGCATGCTATACACCTCCTTTCCCTCAAAAGGGTCTGCCCCTTCCGCGTCGCCGCCTTCCGCGCCCTCTCGGTGGCATCTCAAAATGGCCGCCCTCGATCCTAAGTGTCTTCCCCATGACCAAGGCGTCAGCCACAATTTGCCTCGCCTCGGTCAGAATCCTTCCGAAGGTCGGCCGGGATACGTTCATCCTTACGGCGGCCGCCTCCTGATCCAGGCCTTCAAAATCGCTCAGCCTGATGGCCTCAAGCCCTTCAATGGAAAGAATGACCTCTTCCCTTCCCCAGGGCGGCAACCGGTTCGGAAGGAAAGCATCCACTATTGGACGCGCATTTACAAACCTGAGTTTTCGCGGTCTTGGCATTTCCTTTCCTCTCATTATGAACATTTGCTCATAATATAAGCCTTATTTTTAGTGACGTCAAGCATTTTTTTGAGCATATGTTCATAATTTTTTCTTCGATAGCCCCGCCCCAACCTCTTCCGTTTCTCAAGGTCCCGCAGCCTGTAATCAAATTTAGTATCATCACCAGGAGAACAACTGAGATGATACATGGCCGATTAAAACAATCTGCCACGTGAGGTTTATCAATGAAATCATCAAGTCCGGCTCTAAAAATTAAGAAACCTCCTGTTAAGAGATAAATAATAAAACCATAATTGATCTTAACAGGAGGTTGTCCAGTGTTGCTTTATTTACAAAGCACTTGATTATATTTTCGTGAACGGTGCGGGAATCGACACCCTCAATCTCTTGCAGAGTTTTTCAGCATCAAGGATCAGATATTTTTCGGCATTATCGCCGCCTTTTTGAATAGCCCCGCAGACATACTCGAGGCCGTGTAAACTCTTCACCTTGTCTTCACGTGAAAGCCATTCCTTTTTTGGGAGTTGGTCCGTAAAAAGTATCGAGCGTTTCTCACCGCTTCCCAGAAACAGCATTCCTCCCCCATTCGTGTCCAAAAGGCCATCAATCCTGTCATCGGTTAATAAATAAAATGTGGTCTTTTCCAGATTCCTGGAAGACAGATGGTTCCAGGCTGGTTCGATGCCGTGTTTGATGTCGGAAAACATTCGCTTGCAATCGTTCATTGTGAGTTCGCCTTTATCACTCGCCTTTTTTAGTAGGCGGCGACCGGCTTTGGAAACCTTGATGACGTTGCCTTCGTCCACGGCGTACTTTTTTCCCCCCATCTGAAACAGAAAATAGCCTCCTGAAGTCGGGGATTCCGGTTCAATTCTTCTTTTTTCTTCAGGATTTGAATCAAATGCTTCTTCTTTCCACTCCATGGATGTCTCGTCCTTGGATATCGTCTCCTTATCGGTTTGGAGTTCCTGAAGTTTGTCTGCCGGACTCGTACCCTCGGCAATAAGATCTTGCTCCAAAAGGAGCCAGTCCGTGGTTTCAGAATTCTCAGGAGATTCTTCCACTTCCTTGATCCCTGCCTCGTCCTCAGCAGATTCATCGGATAGAGGTACTGCCTGGACCTGACATGCAGAGCCTTTTATGGCCTCAAGTTCCGAACGAGCGGTGAGCAGATCATCGCGAAGCCGGCTTACCTCTCCTTTTAAATTATTAACCTGGACCCTTAAGGTCTTAAACTCTTCGGCCAGTTGACCCCGCACATTGGCAAGATCGTCCGACAACCCTCTTAGATTATCCATCTGGCCTTTTAGCGCCAAAAACTCTTCGCCAATGTAAGTGCGCAGATTGTCAAGGTCGGCTGAAAACACTTTCAAATCATCCATCCGGCCTTTTAACGCCGTAAGCTCTTCGCTCAGATGGGCCCTTGAATCGTCGCTACTTGTGATGACCTCTTTCAGGCCATCAACCCGGCTTTTTAACTTGGCAAGTTCTTCCCCCAGAAATCCGCGCAGATCATCAAGGGCCGTGAAAATCTCTCCCGGTGGCACCGTCGCTAAAGACGGCTCAGCAGTCGGTGCTGGTTCCGAATCTTCAGCAGCAGGCTCTTCGGTAAGCGACACCGTTTTTTTTGTTGAAGGTTCCCCGCCCGGTGAGATCTTGACCTTGAACTTGTTAAAATTATCGATTTCTTTGTCTATCAGCATCCTTTTTTCATAGTTTGATATACTCTTATTCTCAACTACGTTTTCCATGCAATGGAATGTCGAGTTCAGTAAATTGGTTGTGTCCGGATGAACATCGCCCTTTTTCAGTTTCATGTAGCCAACAAGCAAAGACATGATCTTGAGCAACGCCAGCACATGTGTATCACTTGCGTAAGACCTTTCGAATTGCTTGACTTCGGTGTTGATGTCAGTGATGGTTTCTTCGCTGATTTCCCTGTCAATGGTAAACATCAAACCCCTGAGTTCATCCAATGGCGAAGCGGTCACACTCTCCAAGGGCGTACTTACGCCTTCGTCTTCCCTAAATATATCATCCAGTCTTTTACCGACTTCGCCCACAATGGAGCCTGAATTGAATTCATCAGCCACAGTGATATCCTTGCAAATTCTCAGTAAGTGACAGTGTTTAAAAAAACATTTCCCTATAAAACAGAAAAACATAGGGGAAACGTGGTTTGTGAAACAACCTTATCACAACCACCATATTGTTGTTAACATCTTTTTGCATTAAGACTTCATCCTTCCGGAACCAAAAAACTTGGTAATGTTCAGGACTCTTCGCATGGGAACAGATTCTTAAGTCTGGTGCCTAAATACTGACCGATATTGTCAAAATGAAGGTCATGGGACTCTTTTTTCAGAATCGACTCGGCCAGAGCGCTGGACTTGGCAATCCTGCAAACCAAGGCGGGCGGCGGGCTGCCCAGGTTTAGGCCATATCCTGTGTCCTGGGCGTGAAGCACAGCAGTCTCCCCGCCCGCCTCAGGTAGCAGGGTCATGTACAATCCAGCAACCAATTTTTCGATTCCTGAAAAAAGAGCCCCATGACCTTCAAGATGCGAAAAGTTTTGAACGTTACTAAAAGCTTTGGATATGAAGGAAAATCTTCAGCTTTGTTCTAACTGAATGCCAATGCGACTCAAAAGACAATTGCTTATTTCAGGGAATAGCGAGGATCTCTTTAAGCCTTTTGGCGTTTTTTATGGCAAAGCCTTTAAAGTCATTATCAAAATAGACATATGCCTGCATGTTCAAGTTTCGGATCTTTCGACCCCACTCCTGAAGCTCATCCTCTGAGTATTCCGATGCATAAAGTTTCTGGGATCCGTGCAGTCGTACGTATACGAAATCAGCCGTTATCTCTTCGTGGTAGGGATATTTTCCGGCCGTGTCTGAAAGGCAGAAGGCAATGTTGTGCTCACTAAGGATTTTAAAAACACAAGGATCAATCCATGATTGATGCCGTACTTCAAGGACATGTTGGAAGGACGGATCGAGATTTTCGCAAAACGGAATGAAAATCTCCCTTTCAAAAACCAGGTTCGGCGGGAGTTGTAATAGAATGGTGCCCAGCTTTTCTTTTAATCGCCCTGCGGCATTATAGAGACGTTCCAATGGTTCTCTGCAATCCTGCAGTCGTTTTGTGTGGGTAATGTATTTGCTTGCCTTAACAGACCAGAGAAAACCTCTTGGTGTTTTTTCGTACCAGTTGTCAAATGTCTCGGGCTTGGGAAGTCGATAAAAAGTGGCATTCACCTCTACGGTGTCAAAATGCCGGGTATAGAAATCCAGCCACCCTGAAACAGGAATCTTGGGAGGATAAAATATTCCCCTCCATTGCTTGTAATTCCATCCCGAGGTTCCGATTTTACATTTCGATGACATTGCATAATACAATGGCACAATGCCAAAGGTAATGGGACATATAACTATCAGTTGTTGTTTTTTCGTGAGCCTTGTGCCCTGCGCCTTTGGCCTTTATTTGTTCACGTCACCATTCTCCGGTATGCCGCTTCAAATTCGTGCCAGATCTTTAATCCGATACGGTTTTGGGTATCCACAATCTCTTTAAGAATCTGTTTGTCTGTGAGCGGATTGATCAGGACCGCCCTCAAAACCACAATATTCTGTGGACGGTAGCGGGTTGATTCCAGTGTCGTTCTGGAAACAAAAGTTGTGTCATCTCTCCTTAACGCCTTGTGTAATTTGATATTTAGTCCGTTAATGAGATGATTAACTTTTTTGATCTTTTGCCTGGACTCCTTTGCTCCTTCCATATCCCTGGAAGACGACTCGACACCCTTCCAAGCGAGGAGCTGTTCTCTGACCGTTCCCGGAATAAAACGGTAGGTAAGAATAAAAAGCTCGGATATGGTTAGCGTCTCGAAATTATCGCAACTGTCCAGGAGTTTTTTTAAGTTATCAGTCGTTTTATTGGCCTGCCTGAAGAGAAGTCCGTATCCTTCGCGGCCGATGACTTTGAGCGCTGCCCACGGTTTGAGACAGGCGAAAGGACGGGAACCTTCAAACGTAAAACGCCCTGTATCCACTGAATTCCTTCGGATAACATACTGAGTTGAATGCCGGATGAATTGCAGGTCCTTTTCGTTGCGAAAGAGAACAATGCCCATGGTCATGGGACAATAGAGAAGTTTATGGGCATCGATGGTAACAGAATCAGCCTCTTCAATCCCTCTGAACAGGGGGCGGTATCCATCCACCAATAGGGCTGAACCGCCCCAGCATGCATCCACATGAAAATGGGCCCCCACTTCACGTGCTGTTTCCCCCAATTCTTGAAGGTTGTCCACACTTCCGGTTTCAGTTGTTCCCGCTATGCCCACAATAGCAATGATCTTGGTCCTGTTTCCGCCTTTGCCCTGCCCCAGGCTATTTACCTTTCGACGCAGTTTTTTAATATCTATACGATTGTTGTCATCTACATTAATGTTTAGGACATTGTCCTCCCCTATACCGAGAAGATTGGCCGCTTTTTTTATTGAATAATGTCCCCTCTCGGATACAATAATCACTCCTCTATCATACCCGTAGTGCCGCAGTGCACGGTCCACTCCCACCATACGGAGTCCAGGGAATTTTCCATCCGGAGGAAACGCTTTTTCGCGCGCCACTAAAAGGGCTGTCATATTTGCAAGCGTACCATCAGTAGTAACATTGCCTAAGGCAATTCGAGGATTCTGAATATTCTTTTCGTAAAACCTGTCTGTTCTATTAAAAACCAGGCGGTGAAGCCATGCCACAAGTTCCCTTTCCACAAAGCTTGAGGCCTTGGCAGTTTCAATCTTGACCTGGTTTTGGTTCAGTGCGGCAATAATCATCTCGAGCAAAATCATAAAATACGGAATAGCGCTGGTCATGTGCCCGATGTAGTAAGGATTGCCTACTTTTACCGAGTGCCTTATGACCTTGGTCTTTATCTCTGAGAGCACGTCCTTGATCAGGTCAGGGCTATCCGGTACAGCAGTCTGGTTAAAGATCTCGCTGAGTTCGGGCAGTGTGATACTGCTGTGGATTCCACCCTTTTCCTGGAAAAAATCGTGGAGCATCTCAAGCAAGTCATTGCCGAACTCGATAAACTTGTCGGGCGAGTCGGGCATTATGAAAAGTTTTCTCAGGTATTCAAGGCTGGTTTCAACTTTTTTGGGGGATTTATTCATGGCAATAGTCTACTGCAGAATATATAGAGCTTCATGGTAATCGGCAGCCTTTCACTTTAGCGGAATGGCTAACATCCGGTCCACCGCGGTCTTGGCCCTTACCCTGATCTCTTCTGGAACCTTCACCTCCGGTTCCAGGATTTCCAAAGCCCGCAGGACATCCATCAGGCCGGTCTTTTTCATATCAGTACAGATCATGTTTGGATCAGCCGGAAAAAACTGCTTGTCAGGGTTTGCCTTTGAAAGTGGATAAAGGATTCCCGTCTCAGTGCCGATGATAAAATCCCTTTGGCCCGAATTTGCAGCATAGGCAATCATACCCGAGGTGCTCTTGGCCTCATCAGCCAGTTCAAGGACCTCGGGTCGGCATTCCGGGTGAGCTAAGAAAACGGCTTCGGGATGGGCCTTTTTGACCCTTTTGACCTGCTCAACGGTCAGGTTATTGTGATAGACGCAATATCCATCCCAGTAGCTGATTTTCCTGTCTGTATGCTTTTTCGTATACCCTGCAAGATTTTTATCAGGGGTCATCAAAATGGGAAGAGCCGGATTCACGGAATTGGCAACCTGGATCGCATTTGCCGACGTACAACACAGATCGCTTTCAGCCTTTACCTCTGCGGTGGTATTCACATAGCTGATTACTACGGCATCCGGCATTTCCTGTTTTTTCTCTCTCAATTGCTTGGCCGTAATCATATCCGCCATAGGGCAGCCCGCGCTGGAGACGGGAAGAAGGACCTTTTTGTCCGGACAGAGAATTGACGCTGTTTCGGCCATGAAATGAACCCCGCAGAAAACAATCACCTCTGCATCGGTCTCTGAGGCCTTGATGGAGAGTTCCAGGGAATCTCCGCAAAGATCCGCAACATCCTGGACCTCTGGCCTCTGGTAATTATGTGCCAGCAAAATGCCGTTTCTCTTGTCCAGCAAACTTCTGATCTTGTCCTGAAGAGCCCTTATTGAATTATCTCCCATAATCCATCCTGAAGTCGAGGCCATACAAAACGCTGTTTGGCCTTGAATCTTGCGCTATTCTCCTTGATACTCTATCCTTGCCAGAATTTGACGCCTAAGGTAAAAAGTTTGATATAATGACTTTTTATTTAATAAGTCAAGGTGTTTGCTAAGAGGTGAATTTGGTATGCCACGATCATCAATAATAGAGGAAATCCGGCACAGACTGAAAAGATTTCAGGACAGGATCACGGCACAGGAAGTGGATGGAGCCATTCTGGTTCAAAAGACAGATCTTTACTATCTTTCCGGCACCGATCAGGATGCCCATCTCTGGGTCCCGCACTCTGATGCCCCTTTGCTCATGGTTAGAAAAAGCTTAGAGCGGGCCATAGAACATTCACCTGTGGAAAAAATTGTCCCCCTCCCCGGTTTTTCCCAACTCCCCGAACTGATCAGGAAACACACGGGAAGGCTCCCGAGGCGGCTCGGACTGGAATTGGACATCCTGCCGGCCGCATTTTACAAAACATATCAAGAGCTTTTTCCTGACACACAGATTGTCGATATTTCCCCTTTAATCCGCAGCGTTCGCATGATCAAATCGGCCTATGAGATCTCTTGCATCACAAAGGCCGCAGAAATGGCGGATAGCATGTATGAGAAAATCCCTGAGTTTTTAGAGGAGGCAGAGAGAGAAATAGATCTGGCCGCCAGGGTCGAAGCCTTTTACAGGAGCATGGGACACCCCGGGATTGTACGTACGCGCGGTTTTAATATGGAATGCCTTTACGGGCAGATAATGTCCGGCAAAAGCGGGGCTGTGCCGAGCAATTCCCCGGGTCCCACCGGTGGAGAGGGTCTTGGCCCTTTTTGCTCCCAAAGTGCTGGAAAGGGAGGGATTGGACTGCATGAACCCATTTACGTGGACTATGCCTCAAACGTGGAGGGTTACATTGCTGATCAGACCCGCATCTTTTCTCGGGGAACCCTCAGCGATAAGTTTCACCGGGCCCATGACGTTATGTTGGAGATCCAGGATGCCGTGGTTGAAAAGGGTCGGCCCGGTGTGATAGCAGGAGATCTCTATGACCTTGCCCGGAAAATTGCAGAAAGGGCTGGACTCGAGGTTGGATTCATGGGCTATCCCGAACCGGTCCCTTTTGTGGCCCATGGAGTGGGCCTTGACATAGACGAGTGGCCCATTATAGGTCGGGACAGCCAAACAGTCTTAGAGGAAGGCATGGTAATGGCCTTAGAGCCAAAATTCGTCTTTCCCGGAGAAGGGGTCGTGGGGATTGAAAATACCTTTGTTGTTACGGCCCATGGCATGAAAAAGCTGAACCGGTTTCCGGATGCCATCTGTACTTGCTAACCCGGACCGGGGA
>JAFDHL010000347.1 GCA_019308785.1 Deltaproteobacteria bacterium | reverse complement strand
CAAAAGTCGGACTTCAAATTAAGTGCCAAGGCTGACTTCTTACTGAAGAACAGGGAAAAAGACACCATAATAGACCTGAAGGGCCTGGGCCCGGAAATTGTTTCGCTTTTGAAAGAACGCGGTTTTCTGATCCTTTCTCTGGCATCCGAAAAGAATCCTTTGACTATTATTAAAAGGCTTCTCAGGTTTCTCGATATAAAATTTGATGCCGGCCCCCATTATTTTATGGCAACTACCGGGCCTATCACAAAAAATATCAAATTGACCGTACCCGGGATCGTCTTCTCAGACTCTCTGGGAGACACCATCCTTGCCACGCCATTGAGCCTGCCGGAGGAAATCAAGGTATTCTGCTCCAACAAAGGATACAAAATCCTGCCCCTGCCTGTTCCCTGAGATATTTAATCCACAGATTACGCAGATTTCACAGATTTTCGTTAGTTATTGGGTTAAATTCCCCGAAGCTTGCTTCTTATATATTGTGAAAATCAGATGCACCATACCTCATAGCTTGTCCGTCCTCCGCAGTAGCCTGCTACAGAGGATGGATCGGAGCGCAGTGTAGATCCCGCCCAGCGGGGCTGCGGTGCAGTTCACTAATTGATGAACTCGTAAAAAGTCGAAAAACACCATTTTTTGTCATTCCGGCGAAAGCCGGAATCCAGTTTTTTCAAATGATTACAGAGTTTCTGGACTCCGGTTTTCACCGGAGTGACGACTTTCAACTAACTTAGCAATATAGTTTCGGTTACAGTGCCATAGAGCGGCATCACATAGCTTTTTACGAAACCATCATTCTTAAAGGCAGTTTGAGAAGATTTGCCAAATCCCTCTTTGCATGATATGAAAATTTCACGGAACTAAGGTGCCTGATTGTAAGTGCTCAGATGGATAGACTGAAGGTGGAAGGTAGAAGGGAACAGATCATGCTTGATCACATTAAGCTTCGTGAGGTTGAGTTGACTGACGATTTAGCATTATTGGTTTATCGGGTGACCGCAAAGTTTCCGAGAGAAGAGTTGTATGGTTGAAATACTTCAGACCCGCCTGCCGGACGGCGGGCAGGCTTCAGTCTTCCCGTCCTCCGTCCCGCTCAAGCGGGACTACGGAGGGTGGACAACCTAAATAGCTGGGTACTGACGTCCGATTTAGTATTAATGTAAATTCATTGTAATCGAAACTGATCAAAACTTTTCTTGGGAAACGAGATCTCAATAGCCATAGTAGGTGGCGGGGTAGTGGGTTGTGCAATAGCCCGGGAACTTTCAAGGAGCTACGATAATATTTTCCTCTTTGAAAAAAATCCCGGAATCACCCGGGGAGAAAACCAGTCCACCCGGAATTCGGGCGTAATCCATTCCGGCATTTACTATGATCAGGAAACACGTCCTCAAAAGGCTGCCCTCTGCGTGGAAGGGAACCGGTTACTCTATGATTTTTGCAACCATTACAAGGTACCGGCCCTTAAAACCGGAAAGCTCCTAATTGCCACAAACGAAGAAGAAGAGGAAATTCTCGGGGTTTATCTGGACCTAGCCAGGCAAAACCGTGTGCCGGGTGCAGAAAGAATCTCAGGGAAAAAAGTCAGCGAACTCGAGCCTAATGTAAGGGCAAAATCAGCCCTTCTGGTCCCCACCGCGGGCATTGTAGAGCCCACGACGCTAATGTATCGTCTGTACACCCTGGCATCTCAAAACGGTGTTCAATTCATAACCGGGACCGAGGCGAAGGGGATTGAAAAGGATGGCGATTTCAATCAATTGAGCATCTGCTACCGTGACGGACTAACAGACCGGATAAAGGCAAGGGTCCTGATCAATGCAGCGGGTATTGATGGTGATTTGTTGGCAAAACGTTTCGATCCCCATTCTTCTTACGAACTGGACCCGGTAAAAGGGGAAAGTTATAAATTCTATGGACATAAGAGGCCTGAACTGGGGCTTTGCGGAATGAACGTCTATCCTACGCCGCAATCTGTAACCACTCCCCATGGCCGTCATTTTACCGTAGGCATTCACTTAACGCCGACATTTGGAGATCTATCCTTTCCGCCGGCTCTGGGATCAACCGTGACTGTAGGACCAAAACTTGTACCGGTAGCGGACAGAAATGCCTGGTCGGGTCCTCCGCTTGCTGCCAAGGCCTTTTCCGAGAATGTCAGGCCCTTTTTCCCGGGCATAGCTGAGGAAGACCTTATCTGGCATCAGTCAGGGCTGCAGGCTCGCCTGAAAGGGCATCCTGATTTTATAATCAAGGCCGTTTCAGACTCCCCTAATTTCATCAACCTGCTGGGGATCGACAGCCCCGGCCTTACCGCCTGTCTGGCAATTGCCCGCAGGGTAAAGGAGATGGT
>JAFDHL010000346.1 GCA_019308785.1 Deltaproteobacteria bacterium | reverse complement strand
ATTTCGAAAAAAGATTAATTATCGGTGTTTTATCAAGAGTTAACGGAAGCCGAAAAAAAGCGGCTGGATTATTGGGAATAAAATACACAACACTTCATGAAAAGTTGAAAAAATACAACATTCACTTCAGAAATATGGTTTATTAGACAACAGCCCGCATTATAAGAGGATTTTCCCTGGCATGCCCCAAAAATATCCAGACTCTCATCTAACGTCATTCTTAAAGACAACGAAAATTGTCTGTAGATTCAATGCAGCAATCAATTCCGGAACTCGCCTGGTAGACCTTCCATATGAGTTCTTGTTTGATTTCTCCGTATTCATGGGCCAAGACATCACGCTGAGCAATAATATTTTGCCATGGAATCTCAGGGTGTCTCGTCCGAAAAGCTTCAGATACGCGCCGGGCGGCCTCTCCGATTATCTCAATCGCCCGTTCAACTGCAAATTGAAGCTTTCTATCCTCCATGTACTGAATAAAATTAACTCCAGATACAAAATCGCATATCGTTCTTGCTGAATCCAATATATCCCATAAATAGCCTGCATCTTTCTCTTCAAGCTGCATAAACAACCTCTTTATTGGTTAGAATCGCATGGCGACGAAAAGGATTCCTTAATGCACTCTTCTCTACAAGATCTATGTCTCGCCCAAAGATATCCTTTAATTCTTGAATCATGTTTACCCAGTCGTATAAATCCCAGTCCGCATCTTCAGAGAAGCTTACCAAGATATCTATATCGCTATGGGGACCAAAATCATCTCTCAATGCGGAACCGAATAGGGCAAGTTCAGCAATCTTCCAGCGGAGACAAAAATCTTCAATTTTCTTTTCGGGCAGTAAAAGTCTAATATTCATTATGTCACCAAGTTTTGATTTTTTTATATAACAAATCTTATGAGCAATGAACAGCTCAACAAATATTTTGATAAAAAAATCAGAGTGTAAAAATTACTTTCAGTACTGCGGGGTAGAGCAGTCTGGTAGCTCGTCGGGCTCATAACCCGGAGGTCGCTGGTTCAAATCCAGCCCCCGCTACCAATTTGTTTTCAACGACTTACGCAAAAAATCACTCCCAAAGGGCTCATAACCCGTTCATTAGCCCCCCATATAGGAGGCATTTATGACCACTACTTTAAAGGGGATGGTTTCTGCCTTTATGTCAACTAGGAGGCTAAGGAACTTAAGCCCCAACAATATTACCTTTTACAGCCAGCATCTAAACAAGTTCCTGGATTTTATGGAGTCACATCATCCTGATGCGTTTCTGGAGCAGATTGACCACACTGTTTTGAGGGAGTATGTTTCAGGGCTTAAAGAGAATCATTCGGCTGGAGGAGTAAACCACCACATCAAAGTATTGAAGATTCTTTTTAAGTTCATGGTCGAGGAAGGAGTGATTAAAGAGAATCCTACTAAGAAAGTTTCAAGAGTTAAAACTGACCAAACTGCTATTGCTACTTTCTCTAATGAACAAATTATGGCAATGTTGAAAATTACAACGCATCAGATGGATTTTCCAGGAATCAGAAATTACGCATTGATCACTCTGCTATATGACACCGGTTGCAGAATATCAGAATTACTAGAGCTAAAAGTTGATGATATTCAGCTCGACGAGAAAATCTTAACAGTCAAAGGCAAGGGTGGAAGGGGGAGAGTTGTGCCATTTGGAGATCGGTCGCTCATTGGATTAGTTAAATATTTAAATAGGAGAACCACATTATTCGGAAAAGATGGAGTACTCTTCCTCACAAAGTTTGGTGATCCATTAACGCGGAGAATGACGAATAAAATTATTGAAAGAATCGGCGAAAAGGCGAAAGTTGAAAACGTGAGGCTTTCAGCTCATACTTTTCGTCACACATTTGCTAAGAACTGGCTTATGAACGGCGGAGATCTTTTCAGCCTTCAGAAAATCCTAGGACACAGAACCCTTGATATGGTCAGAAATTATGTGAACATAACATTCAAGGATATTCAATTACAGCACAGCAAATTTAGCCCTGGAGATAATCTTTTTATGTAGTTAATTGTTTGTTTGAATTTCAAAAAAACAGGAAACAAATTTTTTAGTATGCCTAGACTCAAAATCCAGCAAAATCATTGACATTCCAGGGGTACATCTGGTGTTCAGACGATTCCCTACACGGTGGCGCTATCGTCTAGGGGGCTAGGACAGGTGGTTTTCAGCTATCAGATCCGGGTTCGAATCCCGGTAGCGCTGCCAGCCAATTTTTCGTAATTACTCAATAACTTGTGGCCGAAGGGGCGGTACGAGAGCACAAGGGTTTATTTTGATCGAAGCAATTTTTTGTGGAAATCTGAGACTTCTCTAATCTGTTTTTTCAGTTT
>JAFDHL010000345.1 GCA_019308785.1 Deltaproteobacteria bacterium | reverse complement strand
TCGTCGAAGTCTTGCTGCAGGGAGCTTTAATATTGATTGAGCCTAGCCAAACCTTTTTTGAGAAAAAACCTTTCCATTCCAAAATCCACCGTCAAGTTTGAAAATCTTCATTCACATCAGGTGTTTTTGAAGGAATACTGATCACCAGCAAGGTATTAGATGTAAGGGCGACTATCGAAGATCCCGCTGACTTTTGCGGGAGGAGCGACGAGTGAGGCATATGACCAATACGCTGCAAGGAGGAGCGATCGAAGGTAACGCAGCCCTTCGGCTTTTCTCAGGGCCATGAGCCTGTCGAATGGCAGATGATGCCTTGATGGTGGATCAGGGCCATTGACGCGTGCTTGACACACGACCCCCATTTTCTTATTCTTTACTATCTGTAAAAATTATTTTGTGACTACTCACGTAGTCAGGCTGAAGGTGTTTAGACTGAAGACTGAAGGGGAAAAAGAACCGAAAGAGTTCTTTTCAGAGATAAAGCAGTTACAGTAATACAATAATAGGTGCCCCATGTGTGTACCACGTTCAGCCCTTTACTAACAGCCTTCAGCCCCGCCTGCCGTCCGGCGGGCAGGCTTCAGCCTAAATAACCTGAGTAGTTACATTATTTTTATCATTTTTTCAGGAGGCATTCAGATGAATCTAAATAGAAAAATCATAATCCTGGTTTTTATATGTTCGCTCGGGATTTCCTTTCCCTGTTTGCGAGTGTCAGCAGAGGAAATTAGAGGTGAGTATTGCTATACAACCCTTGAAACCGAACCCTTAATGGTTGCCAAGGAAATCTCTTATGCCTTGGCCTTGAGAGCGGCCGTTAAAAAAAGCGATACGTTTAAGTCTTTGACAAAAGATATTGAGGATTTGCGGCTGAAGAAATCCATCATCGAGATTGCGGCCGGCTGTGGCGTAGGTCAAGTAAAAGTGCTGAAGCAGGATATCCAGGGAAGAACCTCCTGCACGGAACTGGTCGCCCAACTGGACACTCAGATCCTTAAAAGTATCCTGTCAAGAAAAGTCCCTGCAGCCGATTCAGCTAAACCCGAGGGCTTTGAGGGTTTGTTGAACAACGAATATATTAAAATTCTGAATTATAAGAAAGAGGGATCGTTTCTCACTATTCTATACCAGGCCAAACAGCACCTTGAGCCTGACTCTGTTGAAATCAGCATTCTTTATTTTAACAATGAAGGGCGGCAAATAAAGAGAACTTCCGGACTTTTCCCGCTACGTCCCGTGGCCCGGGGAAAGGTCCGGTGGGCATCCCTTCCGCTGCGCGAGGAATCTGTATCCTTTGAGTTAAAACTTGACACCAATGGCCGATATTGACGGTTGAAAATCCAGCTTTAACCTGAAACAACCTGGCCACTATTCACCTGACGCTTTTTCCACTCCATTTTATCCTTGAAAAAAACAGTCTAATTGCACTAATCTACCAGCTTTCTAATGGTTAAAGCTGACGGACTCGTAAAAAGTCCGTCAACAGGCCGAGGGCGGATAAGCCCCGGCCTTGGGTGAGGGTGGTCCCGCGGTACGCGGGATTGAATTTACTTCAAATGGCGGGGGAGGGGAAGCCCTTCCCCGCCGACTAAAAAGGCGCAACGCGACTTTTTACGAGGTTATCAAAGCTGGAGCAGGAGAGAATATATGAAAATTGCCATTAGCGGCAAGGGGGGCGTGGGCAAAACCACGTTTGCCTCTTTTTTAATAAAAGCCCTCGCTGATGACGGGAAAAGGGTGCTGGCCATTGATGCTGATCCAGACGCCAATCTGGCCCAAGCCCTCGGGGTCAAAAATAGTGAAGAGATCGTGCCCATTTCAGAGATGAAGGAACTGGTCGAGGAAAGAACCGGTGCCAAGGTGGGAGCAATGGGCCAGTTTTTTAAACTGAATCCCAAGGTTGATGACCTCCCCGAAAGCCTATCGGTTGAAGTAGATGGTGTAAAAGTCATGGTTATGGGCAGCGTTAAAACAGGTGGCGCAGGATGTGTGTGTCCGGAGAGCGTCCTCCTAAAACATCTGGTGAGGCATATTGTCCTGGCCCGGGACGAAGCCGTGATTTTAGATATGGAGGCTGGGCTGGAACACATGGGCCGGGGAACCGCCATGTCTGTTGACCGCTTGGTAGTCGTGGTAGAGCCGGGCAGGCGAAGTATCGATACTGCCCATCAGATCCGCAAACTGGCTGGGGATCTCGGCATTAAGAAATTAAGTTTTGTGGGCAACAAGATTCGATCTGACAAAGACAAACATTTCCTGTTGAAGCAGATGCCGGATTTTCATTTTCTGGGTTTCATGCCTTTCGCGACCGATATCATTGAGGCGGATCTGGATGGACGCCCCCCTTACGAGAAGAAC
>JAFDHL010000344.1 GCA_019308785.1 Deltaproteobacteria bacterium | reverse complement strand
CATTTCAAAATCATTACTCGAAGCCAAAAATACAAATAACATTCGAGATCTTTTACTGTAATATCAAAAAATTACCTAAGCGACCACAGGCATAGTTAAAATCGGACTTCAGATTGTTAACCTTTGGTGACATATACTTGAATTTTTTGGAGTTGCCAGAGTTACGTATAGGGGTGACTATTGTTGAATTTTTTGGAGATGATCTGACGAGCCAAATATCAGAATACTTAAATCCAGAGGGATTTTAGTATTCAAAAGATAAACGAAAGTATTTCAGGGCTGGCATCAATATCCAATCTTCAATCGTCAATCTTCAATCCCCCAGCACTTTCATGTTTTCTTACTTACGATCTGCTAATGATCTCCTTGTTTTCTTACTTACGATCTGCTAATGATCTCCTTATCCTTTTCTTTTAGAAAGTGCTGGGTCCAATACCTTTCTAACTGTATTCGCCAAATCCCTCATCACAAGGGGTTTCATAGCAAATGCCTTAATCCCCATTCCTTAAGACTGCTGGTTCTTGTCGTAACCTCATAGCCCAGCCGCTCTAACATCTGTTTTCCTATGTCCGCTAAAACCGGTTCATCGTCTACGAAAAGGATACGCTCCTGACCGGTGGGAATCACGCCAGGGCGGGACTCAACTTCTGCCATCTCTTTCGCTTCTTTAATTCGGGGCAGATATACATGAAAGGTAGTTCCCTTTCCCGGTTCACTGTATGCCCTGATTGTACCCCCATGAATCTTCACGATCCCATGAACAACGGCCAGTCCTAAACCGGTCCCTACGCCTTTCTCCTTGGTTGTGAAATAGGGATCAAATATACGTCCCAGCACCTCAGGTGTCATGCCTTCGCCTGTATCACTCACGGTCAGCAGCAAATAGGGTCCGGGAGTCATATCAAGGTATCCCGACTCCGAATCCCAACTTCCGACTTCCACATCCCTAATCCCGACTTCTAAGACCCCTCCTTCTTCTCTCATAGCATGGCCTGCATTGGTACAAAGGTTCATCAATATCTGATGGATCTGGGTGGGGTCCGCCTCAACAATACCAGTGTCGCTCTCTATATTCTGGCGGAACTCTATTGTGGTGGGCAAGGAGGCTCTCAGCAATTTGAGGGCCTCTTTGACAATAGGACTGATTTGCACAGGTATTCGTTCCTGCTCGCCTTTACGGCTGAAGGCAAGGACCTGCTTCACCAGATCTGTTGCCCGACGCCCGGCCTTTAGCACTTCCTTCAGGCTCTCCTTCGCTTTATCGTCCTCAGCAACCTGCAAGCTTGCAATCTCCGTATAACCAATAATGGCCCCAAGGATATTGTTGAAGTCATGGGCAATGCCACCGGCTAAAGTGCCAATGGCCTCCATCTTCTGAGCCTGGAGGAGTTGGGCTTCGAGTTTCTTGTGCTCAGTCATATCGTGGATAATGCCCTGGTATGCCAGAATGCTTCCATCATTTGCTCGTCGGAGAGTCGTATTAAGCAAACAGTCCATCTCTGTACCATCTTTCTTGCGGAACGTTACCTCATAGTCTCTCAAAAATCCCTTTTTCTCTATCTCATTCTGAAACTTGCCTGCATCACTGGGATGCACATATAGTTGCAAGGCTTTCACCGATGTTATCTCTTCTCTACTATAGCCAAAGAGATCAAGTGCAGATTGGTTTGCGTCAACGAACTTACCATCTCGAGTGGTAATATAGACTGCATCTCTCGAATCCTCGAAAATGCTGCGGTAGTGTTCCTCGCTCTTCCGCAACGCCTCCTCTTCCTGCTTGCGATCGGTAATGTCCCTCGAAATACCCTGAAATCCTATTGGCTGGTCTTCCGAATCCCTTCTAAGAGATACCGATGTCTCAACATAACACCTTGAACCATCCTTTCTTATTAGTTCCCAATCAAATGCCTTATAGGATTCTTTTGTTCGATAGACCGAATTGTAGGCTTGAAAAATTTTCTTTGCATTTTCCTCATCCATATATTGTCTGTTATTCATGCCCATTAATTCATCTTTGGAATATCCGAGAATTTTACACATTGAATCATTGAAAAAGGTAAAGTTGCCGGCAATGTCAACTTCATAATAGCCGTCTTCAATGCTCTCAAGGATTGTTCGATATTTCTCTTCGCTCGCCTTCAGTGCCTCCTCTGCCTGCTTGCGATTAGTGATGTCCCTAATCCATACCTGAATACCGGGTTCTCCATCCATATCAATGACATGGGCTCCAATCTCACCGTAAAGCCATCCCCCGTCTTTACGTTGCAATTTTACTTCATAATGAGTGCTTACCTTCTCTCCACGGTATAAAAGCCAGTGGTCCAAGCCAACTAATTCGCCTTCGTCATAACCAAGCGTCTCGTTCAAACGTCGGTTGGTAAATATGATCTTAGGTCCTTTTTGGACAAAGATGCCATCGAAACTCTCCTCTACCAGGGTTCTGTACTTTTTTTCACTTTGCTGGACTGCCTCTTCTACCTGCTTTCGTTCGGAAATATCCTGATAAATCCCATAAGCGCCTATCACTTTTCCATCTATGACTACTGGCACGCCAATGAATTCAACGTCTATATATGCCCCGTCTTTCCTCTGCCGTTTACCTGATCCATGAATCGCCTTCCCCCTAAAGGTTTGTTTTGTATATGATATGGCATCTTCAATGTATTCTTGACCAGCAATAAGTTCATCAAGATTTATTCCAACCATCTCAGATTCCTTAAAATAAAAAAGTTTCTCAAAATCTCGGTTACATGAAATAATATTATGCCCTTCATCAAGTGTTACTATGGCTAACGAGCTGTACTCAATTAATGAGTCTAAACGTCTTTTTTGATGTTTTAGAGTTTCTTCAGCTCGTTTTCGTTCAAAGGATTCTTCCTCTAATTCCTTGACCCTTTGTTCCAATTCTTCATAGGTTGGTTTTTTGGCCATCAGAACATCCCCAATGATGTCATTGCTGCACGATTTTACAGGATATTTCCCACTTTTCCAGATTATAAACAGCCATAAAATCCAGCTCCTAAAAGCGTAGTCTTCCAAAATTTCTTAATCAGCCTGAGAAAACTCAAACCCTTTATCTTTGAAAACCTTCAAGCAGGCATCTGCTGCATCAGGATCATAGAGGGATCCTCTATTCTTTGAAATTTCCTCCAAGGCCGTGTCAACCCCAAGGGCAGGCCGGTAAGGCCGGTGGGAAGCCATGGCCTCAACAACATCGGCCACAGCCATGATCCTCGCTTCAAGAATAATGTCTTCACCAGAAAGCCCCTGAGGATACCCGGAACCATTAATTCTTTCGTGATGTTGGAGCACCATTTGGGCAACGGGCCATGGGAACTCGATTTCTTTCAATATATTGTAGCCGACCTGAGGGTGGTTTTTAATAAGGCTAAATTCCGTATCAGTTAACCGACCGGGCTTACTGAGAATCTCGGCTGGCACGGAGATCTTCCCCAGGTCATGAATCATACCGCCCATGCGTAACCCCTCCATCTGCTCCTCCAAAAGGCCATCTTGTTTGGCTATAGCAAGGGCAAGTTCGGTCACACGGCGTTGATGACCCGACGTATATGGATCCCTCGTTTCAACGGTCAATGCCATGGCATGAACGATCCCATCCAGTGCCTTTCGAAATTTCTCCGTGCGCTCTTCCACCATCCTCTCCAGATCCTGGCGGTAACTCCGATTGGCGATCTCAAGCTCGCGCCGGCGCAGCGAATTGCGTATGTTAATGATCACCTCGTTGGCCTTAAAGGGTTTAAGAATATAGCCATAACAGCCTAATTCCAGGGCTGTCTCGGCCACCGACGGATCATCTACCGCTGTCACCATCATTACCGCTGTGTCCGGATATTCGGCCGTGACATGCCCAACGAAATCAATGCCTGACTCGCCCGGCATTTTAACATCGGAAAGGATAAGTTCGAAATTGTTATCCTTAATGCAGTTACGGGCCTCGGCCGCACTGGCCGCCAGGGTGCAGCTATAATTATTCATCTCCAGCAGACGTTTTAGCAGCCGCCGGATAGGCTCCTCATCATCTACTATTAAAATATGAGTCTTTTTATTATCCATCGGTTTTGGCAAACTCGTAAAAAGTCATATGCCGAATTTTAAATACTTATAACCAGTTGATATTATTGAGAGCCATTTTTTACTTTTGCGTATTTTACGCTTGCCCGCCGTCTTTCTGGCGGGCCTTTTTGCCTGCCCTGCCTGCCCAATGGAATGTATTTTCAGTTTTATTCCATCGGGGTGGAATGCAAAGCCTATTCCTCTGGGGCGGCTATATCAATCCGCGAGGCGGACAATCTTCAATTTTCAATTCAAATGGTATTCAATTCTGCTCATTCCCTAAAATTTGTCCCACGGCAATACTGTTGTCCTTTGCGTAAGCTTCTGCTTCCTTGGCGCTCGGCAAATGACATAACCCTTTTTGCTCTTCTTCTCGTTAAGGTCCATGAATGTTTCCACGTGCCGCGCATCGGCTCGTGAGGGTGAGTCTGTCCACTTGATCTCAATTGGAATCAATTCCTTGGGCGTTTCCAGGATCGCATCCACCTCCGCCCCCGATGCCGTGCGCCATGTGGAAAGGCGATAATTCCGGCCATGGAACCGGCACCGGTAATACAGTTCCGCCAGGACCCATTGCTCGAAGATCCCACCCGCATCGAGCGCC
>JAFDHL010000343.1 GCA_019308785.1 Deltaproteobacteria bacterium | reverse complement strand
AGGAGTTTGTCCTGATTCAAGTCGATATTACGAAGTTTATTCGGTTGGCATTAATTGTCGATCTCGCTATGGAGCGGCAACCTGATTCCATAATTACGCTTATTTTGGGGCTAGAAGGCAACCTGTTGGGTGATTCAGCAGATAGGGACCTCATCGTCTATCTGCCACCGAGTTATGACACCTCGCCAGAGCAACGCTATCCAGCAGTATATCTACTGCATGGCTCCAATGCTTCTCCCTCAGTATGGACGGGAGGCGCCCCATTTATCTATAAATTTATCTATAAAGACTTTAACATCAAAACGGCAATGGACAAGCTTGTTGGGGAAGGTAAAGTCAAAGAGATAATCTTCGTGATGCTTGATGCCGATAATAGGCTTGGTGGAAGTTGGTATCTTAGTTCAAAAACGATTGGAGACTATGAAACTTACATCACGAAGGACTTGGTTAGTTACATTGATAATAATTATCGGACAATTGCCCATCGAAATAGTCGGGGAATTGCAGGCTTTTCGATGGGTGGATATGGTTCAATGCATCTCGCGCTGAAGTATCCAGAGATGTTTAGTGTTGTCGCCGCTCACGCAGGAAGTTACGATAGAGATACTTCTGGATGGAAAATCCGTTTGGAGTATATTGCCCCTCATAATCCTAAAGATTTTGAGGAATTCAGTCTATTGGGTTTTAGTGAGCGAAGCGGTTTTGCACTTGCAGCGGCAATATCTCCGAATCCTGCCAAGCCGCCTTTCTTTTTAGATAAACCATTTGAATTGGTCGGTGGTAAAGTACAGGTTGTGCCTGAAGTGTGGAAGCGTTATGCTGAAGCTGATATTACTCGTGGACATTTGGATAGCTATCTCAAACAACCTCTGCGGTTGAGTGGGATTATGATTGTTCATGGCACTTCGGACCCCTTTGCGCCTAACCAAGGGCAGGTATTAGATAAAGTGATGACCGACCTTGGAATCGAACATGTATATGTGGAACATGGTGGTGGGCATCATGTCTTACCGAACGCAGACAAGTGGCTGCAATTCGTGTCGGATAATCTATCACTAAGATATCACCAACAGTGAGCGTCCACCCACGCGGCAAGCTGGCAACGACGTGGGGGGAAATCAAGGGGAGCAGGTAATAACTTGTTCAGAATCTATCCCTAGAAGAATGGGGCAATCTTTCCTTGTCAATAGGTGCAGCTTCAAGATCCTAACCTGTCACTGCACCTGACCTGTCAGGGGCTGCGCCCCTTCCAAGCAGGTGAGTTCAAGCGGTTCGGACAAACAGATGAGTAAACAATTGATGGATGTTAGGATCGCGAGATGGGAAGAGGATTATGACTTAATTCGTCTTGTCCGCATCACTGTTTTCTGCCAGGAGCAATCCATTGATTTCGACGGATTGGATCCCGAGTGTCGCCACGTGTTGGCCTTCACAAACTCAGGTGAACCCATTGGTACGGCCAGGATGCAGAAGGACGGCCACCTTGGGCGCATCGCCGTGTTGAAGGAGTGGCGAAAACATGGTGTAGGCAAAGCCCTGGTAGAGTCCCTCATTGCCGTTGCGACAGTCGAAGGCCTTCCCCGAGTCTACCTGAATGCCCAGGTGCATGCAATGCCGTTTTACGAGGAGTTGGGTTTCCGCCCCGAAGGCGGAGCTTTCCTTGAAGCAGGAATAGAGCACTACAGAATGACAAAAAAATCCGCGTAAAGGGGATGCGATAAAGATGGGAAGTGGAGGGTATCAGGATACTATATCAGATAGGTACACATAACCGGCTGCATTGAGCCAGGTTGACTTCATAAAGTGCAGGTCAAAAACTCACATTTCCGGGGGTTCTCGGGAAGGGAATGACGTCCCGGATATTGCCAAGGCCGGTGATGAATTGGATAAGCCGTTCGAATCCAAGGCCGAAACCGGCATGGGGCACAGATCCAAATTTTCTCAGTTCCAGATACCACCAGTAATCATCCGGATTAAGATCCATCTCTTTGATTCTTTCAACCAGGACATCATAATTATCTTCGCGCTGGCTACCCCCGATGATTTCTCCGATCTTGGGCACAAGCACGTCCATGGCCCTCACCGTTTTTTTATCTTCATTAACCTTCATGTAAAAGGCCTTGATCTCTTTGGGGTAGTCCATAAGGACAATGGGTTTCTTAAAGACCTTTTCGCAGAGATACCTTTCATGCTCCGACTGGAGATCCATGCCCCAGTTCACGGGGAACTCAAATTTTTCCTTGGCCTTTGACAGGATATCCACGCCTTCCGTATAGGTCAGGATTTCAAAATCCTGTGAGACCAGGTTTTCAAGGGTCTCTATGGCGGAGGAATCAATGAAACGGTTAAAGAATTTCATATCCTCTTCGCAGTTTTTCAGCACATAAGCAAAGATGTATTTGAGAAACTCAATGGCCAAGGCCACATCCCCATCGAGATCACAGAAGGCCATCTCCGGTTCAACCATCCAGAATTCGGCTAAGTGACGCGAGGTATTTGAATCTTCCGCCCTGAAGGTGGGTCCAAACGTGTATACGTCTCCCATGGCAAGGGCATATATTTCCGCCTCAAGCTGGCCGCTCACCGTCAGGTTGGCAGGCTCGTTAAAGAAGTCCCTGTCAAAATCGGCATGGCCGTTCTTTTTTGGTACCTGGTCCAGGTCAAGGGTTGTCACCTTGAACATTTCTCCGGCACCCTCGCAGTCGCTTCCGGTAATAATCGGTGTGTGGAGGTAAATAAAACCTCTTTCTTGAAAAAAAGTGTGAATGGCGTTGCTCATTGCATTCCTTACCCTTGCTACCGCCCCGAATGTATTTGTCCGGGGTCTCAAGTGGGCAATGGTTCTTAAGAATTCAAATGAGTGTCGCTTCTTCTGGAGCGGGTAGACGGCAGGATCGGCCCATCCTAAGACCTCGATCTCATCGGCCTGAAGCTCGACTTTCTGACCCTTGCCGGGAGAGGCTGCAATTATCCCTGAAGCCTTAACAGAGCAGCCTGTCTGTAACCTGAGGATTTCATCTTTGTAGTTGGGCAGTTTATCATCCGCTATGACCTGGAGAGAGCTCAGGCAGGACCCATCATTGACTTCAATAAAGGAAAATCCCCCTTTGGAGTCTCTTCTTGTCCTGACCCAGCCCATTACCGTTACATGGCTGCCCGTGTCTTTGGATGAGAGTATTTGAGCGATCCTGATTCTTTTCAAAATGTATAACCTCGATTGCTCAGAAGAACCCTTTTTTAAGCGGCGAAGCCGCGCTGTATAGAATTGCGAAGCAATTCTATCCTTCTTTCCTTTCAAATTCCACCATGAATTCTACCAGGGCCTTGACACTGTCAGGCCCGGTGGCATTGTAAATTGAGGCACGGCAACCGCCCACCGAACGGTGACCTTTGAGTCCTCCTAAATCTTCTTTTAAGGTGTCGGCTATGAATTGTTTTTCCAGGTCCTCGTTAGGAAGCCTGAATGTTACGTTCATCAGAGAACGGCTGTCTTTGCTGACAGTGCCCTGATAAAAGTCCGACCCGTCAATAAAGTCATAGAGCATACCCGCCTTTTCCTTATTGATCTGTTCCATTTTTTCAAGCCCGCCGATGGTCTCTTCAAGCCACTTTAAAACGAGATTGGTGGTATAGACGACCACGCATGCGGGCGTATTGAACATGGAGTTTTTTTCGGAAAACGTGGAATACTTAAGCATGGTAGGAATATTATCCGGGACCCTGTCCAGCATGTCCTTGCGTATGATCACCATGGCCGTGCC
>JAFDHL010000342.1 GCA_019308785.1 Deltaproteobacteria bacterium | reverse complement strand
CTCTATTGTGGTAGGCAGGGACGATCTGAGAAGTTTCAGGGCCTCTTTGACAATAAGACTGATTTGCACAGGTATTCGTTCCTGCTCGCCCTTGCGGCTGAAGGCAAGGATCTGCTTCACCAGGTCTCTTGCTCGACGCCCGGCCTTTAGCACCTCATTCAAACTTTCCTTCGCTTTATTGTCCTCGGCAACCTGCAAACTTGCAATCTCCGTATAGCCAATAATGGCTCCAAGGATATTGTTGAAGTCATGGGCAATGCCGCCGGCCAAAGTACCAATGGCCTCCATCTTCTGGGCCTGGAGGAGTTGTTCCTCCATTCTTTTGAAATCAGAAATATCTCTTGCTGCCGCAAAAGCTCCGGCTACTCGCCCCTGTGTATCTTTATAAACAGAGGCATTATAAAGGACAGGGGTAAACTTCCCATCACGGTGTTTGATCTCAAGAAGATAATTCTGGACATGGCCATCCTGAAAGACTTTTTGGTAATGTCTCTCTGCCGCAACCGGGTCGGTAAAGTATTTTGAGAAATTTGTCCCGATTATCTCATTTCGGGACAATCCGGTAATCAATTCTGTTGCATGGTTTACATCAGTAATCTTGGCCTCGGCTGAAATTGTCACCAATGCATCCAGACTGGATTCAATAAGCCCGCGTGTGTATCGCTCCGATTCTTTCAGCGCCTCCTGCGCCTGCACACGTTCGGCGTGGGTGCGCAGCGCCATGATGCCATAGGCCATGCCGTCTGCCAGTTCCGTCAGCAGTTTGACCTCCTCCGTGTCAAAGGCATCCGGCTCCTCCGCATAGATGTTCAGAGCTCCAAGGGTCAGGTCCTCGGCAATTAGGGGCAGGGCAATGGACGATTCATAGCCGTGTTTTGTCGCTTCAGAACGCCAGGGAGTGTATTCGGGATCTGTCAGGATATTTTTTAAAATGGAGGGTTTGCCCGTCCTGATAACCTTACCGGTGGGACCTCGTCCCTGCTCAGTGTCCGCCCATGTGATGTTCACCATGTCAAGATACCCTTCCTCGTATCCCGCCTGTGCCACTGGACGCACAGTCTTGTTTTCGTCCTGCTCTGCGTAGCCGACCCATGCCAGGCGATAACCGCCTTCTTTCACGATGATCATGCACATTTCATTCAACAGGTCCAACTCCTCTGTGGCGCGTACCAGTGCCTGGTTGCAATCTCCGAGGATTTTTATCGTCATGTTGACTTTTTGCAGGGCTTTTTCCGATTGCTTTCGCTCGGTGATGTCACTTTCCAACTCCAGCATCTTCTTCTCTAATTTCTTTACCAGACGCTCGCTGTAAAGCTTGAATACCTCTTTTTCTTTTTCCAAAACCGGCTTCTTAGGCTTTATCTTGCCCTTCTCAATATCCCTAATCACGCCTTTTATGATGTTTATGAACTCATCAGGATCAACAGGCTTGACAATGAACCGATCCGCACCCAGTCTCAGGGCTAATTTCTCGTCCTTGGAATCAGTGTACGTGGCCGTGTAAAAGATGAAGGGGATCTCCTTCAGATGTTCGTCCCCCTTCCACTCACGGCACAGGGTGAAGCCGTCCATCACCGGCATCAGGATGTCAGTGATTATCATATCCGGCGGGTCCCGCCGGGCCTTCTCCAGGGCCTCGGCCCCGTTGGCCGCCGCGACCACTTCGTAGCCGTGGCCTTCTAAGAGTACCTGCAAAATGTAGATATCCTGCTCTTTGTCGTCAACAATGAGGATTTTCATAATACGGTTTCCTCCACAAACTTATTTACATCTTATGCAAAGGTGGCCGGATCAATCGGTTTTTCAATATGCCCTGTGCACCCCGCCTCAAGGGTTTTTTCCCGCTCTCCTTTCATAGCGTAAGCCGTTAAAGCAACGACAGGGACCTTGCTCAATTTTTCATCTGCCTTAATTCGCCTGGTGGCTTCATAACCGTCCAGCCGGGGCAACTGCATGTCCCTAAGGATCAGGGCCGGGATCTCCTTTGATATCTTATCAAGGGCTTCAAGCCCATCTCTGGCCTCGATGACCTCATAGCCTTCCTTCTCTAAGATAAACCTGGCTAAGTAAAGGCTCTTTTCATCGTTTTCTACAATCAGAATCTTCTTCACAACCTCCCTGTTTCCATATAAGGATGCCTTTTCTTAATGAGCTGGACCCTCGTCTACCATTAGATGTTGGATAAGACTTTAACCGGTGCGAACCGGAATGCCGTCCTTAAAAGATGCTTCTACTTTTTCGGACTCTACTTCACATGGCAATGGAAAGCTCCGATGAAAAGATCCGTATGAGCATTCAAGCTGATAGTAACCACGCCCTTTCTTTTCCTCTTTCTCCTTCTTTTCGCCGCGAATAGTGACCTTGTTTTCGCTGACTGAAATTTCAAGATTATCTTTATCTACACCCGGAAGTTCGGCTGTGATCCGTATCTCTGCATCGGTCTCGCTCATGTCAACACGAGGCCATTGAGCGCCAAAGATGTCAGGCGTTAATGACGGAATCGCGCTCCAGCTATCCCCGGGCCATCCGAACCCCCTGGAAAAATCATCAAAGAGCTGATTGGTTGCTCGCTGTAGTTCCAAAAAAGGGTGTTCCCACGTCTCACTGCGGGACCTGGTAGTTTTGCTCACTTGCACCGGCAACTGTCGGCTCTTTCTTCTTAGGGGAATTAGTTCCTTAACCTTTTCCGAGAGTACTTTGACTTCCCGTGTGAGTTCCTCAGCAGTCTCTTTCATCCCTTCACCAGCGCCGCTAAGTCTATTCTTGACCTTTTCATTGAGCTCTGCTACTTGCCGCTTGAGCCCATCAACAGCATCTTTTATCTCCCTGCTCGCATCGTCAAGTTTTTCTCTTGCCTTTTCAGTTATGGCCATTTTTCAACCTCCACGTTAATTTGGATGAGGCGAAAGCCAGAGCAAAACATCTTTCGCCTCATCCTCGTAATATTTAGCCCCAAATCCTTCCAGGCACAACAATCAGACTGCCTTAACAGCTATTTTTCGAGGCGTTGCGGCTGCTACCTTGGGAAGCTTTAACCGAAGGACCCCGTCCTTTAGCTCAGCATCAATCTTAGCTTGATCAATCACCTGTGAAAGGCTAAATTGCCTGGAATACTTACCTGATTGATATTCCCTGAATACATCCACTTCGCTTTTGCCTTCTGGAGTTTCTACTTCGCCATCCAGCGTAAGGATGTCATTCCTGATCCGTTTCAAAAATATCCACTGCCGGGGTAAATAAAGGCCCCGGTTTCGTCTGTTCAGTGGGCGTGGTTACTTCTCTCTTATCTCTTGCCTTTAAGGCTTTGGTTTCGCTATCAGTCATCGTGCATCCCTCCTTTCAAACATGATTCAGGCATTTATGAAGTTTTTATAGTAATCGTTTCGATATCAGTCATCTTGCATCCCTCCTTTCAAACATGATTCAGGCATTTATGATGCTTTTATAGTAATCTGTTTTGGTTTTGCTGCTTCTGATTTGGGCAGAACAACTGTAAAAATGCCATCGGCAGTGCTGGCTTCGACCTTAGACGTATCAATCTGACCGGGCAGGCTGAGAACTCGACTGAACTTTCCAGATTCCCTCTCTCGCCTATGATAATTCGCGTTTTCATCTTCAGAAGGTATCTTCCTCTCCCCCGAGATGGTCAGGCTGTCTCCGGTAACTGATATGTCCAGTTCATCGGCCTTT
>JAFDHL010000070.1 GCA_019308785.1 Deltaproteobacteria bacterium | reverse complement strand
CTGTCAAATCCAAAGACCTTTTCGACTTTGTAATGCCTCATCGCCATAAAACTGACACAATCAACAAAGCTCAATTTCCTTCGCCCAAGGCTGAGCCAGAGTTCATAGGCCAGATTATGCATTGACCTATCAATCCACAGGATCTCAGCAAGGCTTAGAACATCCCGGTACCATAGGTTCGCAGCCTCAAAGCCCAAATGGCTTTGCAATAGAGACAGCGTCTCAACAATGACATAATTACCGGTGCAGAGATAAAGGTCTTTTTCCAAAAGAGTTGCCCACAGGCCGGCCGCTTGCTCATAATTGCTGTCCGAACGGTCCATCAAGGCATAAAAGGCCGAGGTGTCCACAAATACCCATTCACTTTCCATGGCGAGCCTCTTTTCTAAAAGCCTCTGCCAGGTAGTCGTCATGCCGCTCGGAAACTTCAGAGAGATTGGACGAAAACCGACCTACGGCGGCAAGGGCCCTCTTCTTTTTCTCTTCAGGAAAGCGTTCTTCGCGGGCACGGAAAAGGGCGACACCCTCACGAATCAGTTGAGAAACAGAAACGCCTCTCGAGCGTGCTTCTACCCTCAGCCAATCAATCTGGTCCTCTTCCATTTGAATCTGTGTGCGTATCATAATAATACCTCCATGATGGCATTATGTAGGGATATATACATCATGATAAGTTTTCTGTGGGTTGTTGTCAAGTAATTTGGATATGGTAGTTGAAGACACCAGAATAGGCCGGACAAAGCTATCTCATTGATATTAAAAAGATATCGTTTCCGTTTCCGAAATATATATTTTCGAGCCTTAAAGCGCCATGTCTTCATCAATCAGGTGGGTCAGGTCAATGTAGCGTTTCATGGAGAGGCCCCTTTGTTGTTATTCTGACTCATTTGAATTATTTTTTCTGCTGGCAGGCCCATACGTTTGTAGAATTCCGGGATTTTGTTGACATCATAGGAAGGGCATTCGCTAAGCGGCTCTTTGGTTGCCTGTTTATTTAGTGGCCAGTGGGACGGTTTTCTGGCAGCTATGAGGTCATTACTTTTGTTGGCATAACAGACACAGCCGGGAATGCAGAAATGCCGGCTGGTTTCTTCCCAGATTTCCCTGATCGGTTTTTCCATGATATTACCAAAAGACATCATGGTAAAATCGCAGGGGCAGAGATTTCCCTGTGAATCGATAAACATGTAATTGTACCCGGCACCACAGCCGTAATATTTCTCGCTTTCAAAAAAATCGTAGGCAAACACACCGGGATAGCCCGGAGTTCTTGTGCATTTCTTTTGAATTTCAAAGATGGTTTTTACATTTTCCAGGGTCAGCATTTCCTCCGGACGCGCGGTGAGTTTTCCGCTCAGTATTGGCGAGGTCAGGCGCATGTCATTTATTGCAAGTTCATGGAAAAAATCAATGACTTTGAATATTTCCTCCTTATTATCCACCAGCTTTCTGTCCGGAACAAACGAAACTGCCACATAAAAGCCTTCTTCCTGGAACATTTTTATGGCATTCAGGGCATATTCAAACATTCCTTCCTTTCGTCGTCCCCGGTCGTGGACCTCGGCCTTGTAATGATCCAGGCTGATCACAGGGATTTCCAGTCCGGCTTCTTTCAGCCGCCGGACCCGCTCGATGGTCAATTTGTAACCGGTGGTGAATAAAACGGGCATGGAACGATTGTCAATACAGGCGATGATGTCCTCCAGATCATTGCGCAAAAGAGGTTCGCCGCCGGTCAGACCAATAACGCATGAACCCATATCCTGCACTTCCGAGATAGCCGCTTTAAGATGTTCTAAAGATAATACATCCTTTTTAGAACGATCGGAAAATGAGCAATGCCAACAGTTGCAGGGACACTGAGGTGTAATGGCAAAATTGGTGATTACCGGCAGAGGCCTGCCTGAAGCAACAGAAATTACTCCTTTCAGAAAACGGTCGTATGCCGGAGATGGAAAATATGGCGTGAATGTATTGGAGAAGATTTTATTACCGATACGGGTTAGCTTGCTTTCTTTGGAAACATAGTTCAAAGCCAGCTTTTTCTTAATTGAAACTCTTTTGAGCTCTCTATTTAGACCCATCCGCAGAGTCGCCAGTAATCTTCTGAAACCGTATAATTGCGTACCGTTTAGCTTTTCCATGACTGTCCGTTAGCGGTCTTTTTTTTCACCACGTAAATCAATACCATAATTGTAATGTGGTGGCTACATCGGTTGCCCGGTTAATGCCACTATAGAATCGCAAATTCCTGTTCAACAAAATACCTTTTTAATCCAAAAATGTTTTCGAGCCTTTTTAAGGGTTAAACAAGGACACTACCAACTAGAGAAGATCCGAATTTTTTAAGGCATCTTTTAAGGCGTCTCTTTCCTTTGAAGTCAATTCTGGTAATGGATCTCTAACTGGTCCTGCAGGAAGCCCGAGCATGGTCAAAGCCTCTTTGCAGGGAGATACATAACCGGGATCATATTCAAGTAGACAATTCAATTCTTGTATCTTCACGTGAAGCTCAAGGGCCTGCTCATGTTTTCCCTTTTGAAAAATATCATAAAGTTGAACCATTTGTTTGGGAATTACACAGGCCGCTGTAGAAAACACCCCTTTTGCTCCGGCACAAAGGGAAGGATAGAACTGGCTGTCAATGCCTGTGCAAATGGAGATCTTACTTCCACTTCTTCTAAGCGTCTCAACAAGCTGTCCAAAATCAGAATTGCTCTGTTTAAGACCGATAATGCCCTTAAGACCGACGATTCTATCGATCAACGCCGGGTCAAGGTTATTGCCTGTATAGAGAGGATTATTGTAAATAATAAGAGGTATATCAATTGTTTCAGTTAATATTTGAAAATGCCTGAAGACTGATTCATCAGGGAGTCTAAAATAATAGGGCGGGGTGACAATCACGGCATTTGCCCCGGCTTCTTTTGCGTCATTTGAAAGCAATTGAGTTTCCATGGTACTGCAGGCGGCCGTTCCAGCAATAACCGGAATACGGTCATCCACCTCTTTTACAACCGTCTCAGTGATTATCCTTTTCTCTTCCCTCAGGAGATGAGGGAACTCACCGTTGCCGCCAGTTGTCATTATGGCGTGAACTCCATTGTCCAATAGGAATCTGGTAAGACGTCTGAGTCCATCCTTGTCCAGTTCGGCATTTCCGGTAAAAGGAGTAACAATGGCAGGGATAACCCCTCTGATATTTATGCTTTCCATCATCTGCCTCATTTCTATTAGCGACTGTCAGTTTTCCAGTGCCCACGCATAACAGGTGTTAATTTACATTCATTCTTTTCCATTTGGAATTTACCAATACGACGGATGTTTCAACCTGCCTTTTCGATATTGACCAATACTTTTCAAGCAATGTATTCTTTTCCTCCTCTGTCACGAGCTTGAATCCGTTGTTCTGATAGAAAGAAATTGCCCATGATGCATCTGCCCAGGTTCCAATTAGAAGCGGTTTTCCGGTTGTATTTCCTATGTGGCGAAGAAGACTGGTCCCGATTCCTCGTTTTCTGAGCTTTGTACGCACGTATGCATGCCTGATGAGGGTAACATCCCCCTTGTCTTGGATTCCCATGACACCAGAAAGTTGACCGTCCCGTTCATATCCCCAAAATAAGACGCCATCTTGGATTTCGTGTGCCAATTCATCACGGCTCATATACGGATCATGCCAGCGGTCATCGGGTATTACCCCGTGATATATCTGAGCCGCATCGTTGATGATTTCATAAATAGTGCCAAAATCAGACTCTGTACAACGGCGAATCATTTGCTATCTCGTCCGAATTCTTATCATAGGCGACCCCTGGCCGAAAATTCTCGGATTCGCAGGGGTTCCGGAATTTGAAGTTTGGGAAATAGTTAAAGTCTGACTCATTAACTCGCTTTCGATATATCAATAAACCTATATAGATAAGTCAATAGAAAATTTTAACCCATTATTTTCTTGGTAAGAGAAAAAACTTTACAAACCAGAAATAGGGGTATATACATCTATCTGAGTAAAGGGTATCTTTAGTCTATTTTATCCAGTAGCAACCTGCAGAGTATTCTGCGAGAGTAAATAGGAATTAATACTTCAGCATAGGACCAGACATATTTAATGACACAAAAACCAAAAGCATTGGATCATACCGAAGCGGTGAAAATGGGGAAAAGTTGTGTTTGTTTCATCACTCGAAAAGCAGCCCGTTGTATTACGCAGTTCTATGACGAGATGTTAAGGCCGACCGGTATTCGTTCAACACAGTTAACACTGCTTACGACAATCAAAATACTCGGACCCGTGAGTGTAAAACGAATGGCCGAGGTAGTCGTTATGGATCGTTCCACCCTGGCGAGAAACCTCAAGCCTTTAGATAGACAAGGACTAATTCGGATTGAACCAGGTGAAGATTTGCGTGAGCGAATAGTGAGCCTTACCCCACCCGGACTCGAGAAATGGAAGGAAGCTTATTTTATTTGGGGGCAAGCACAGGCACAGATCAAAGACAGATTGGGGCAAGAAGGCTTAGATACTCTCTTTGCGAATCTATCAGAGCTGGTATCATTAACTCGTAATAGATAATTTTTTCATAAAAGGGGTATGTACCCCTATTTTAGCGCAGTTTAGCTGTGTTGAGCTTGGGTATCCAAGTTATATAGGCTGCATAAACAATCTGAGAAGGAGGGAGAGCCATGTCAAGAGTAAATGAATTATTGGGTGCCAGGTACCCTATTATTCAGGGAGCAATGGGGGTCATTTGCAATCCTGAATTGGTTGCCGCTGTATCTGAGGCTGGTGGATTTGGTCTTTTAGCTACTGCTTTTACGGAGGACCCGGAATTTTTACGCAATCAAATCAAAGCTACAAAGCAACTCACAAACAAACCGTTTGGTTCAAACCTTTTCGTAATGAACCCCTTGGCCCTGAAATTTGCAGAGGTGCTGGCTGAAGAAGGCATTAGAACGGTAACCGTTTCAGGCGGTTCGCCAAAAGCCTTTATACCTCTCTTACATGATCTGGGGATAAAGGTAATTGTTGTTGCGCCCACAGTGCAAGGGGCGAAAGGTGCTGAGGCATTGGGTGCCGATGCCGTCGTGGCAGAGGGGGCAGAATCCGGCGGAGTGCAAGGGTTTAAAGGAGTTTCCACATTTGTACTTGTTCCCGCAGTAGTAGATGCAGTGAAGATTCCTGTTATAGCGGCAGGTGGTATTGGGGATTCCCGTGGGTACAAAGCTGCGCTGGCTTTAGGTGCAGAGGGTGTGCAGATGGGTACACGTTTTATTGCGACAAAGGAGTGTATAGCTCACTCTACTTATAAAAATATAATTGTTGATTCTGATGAAACAGGAACAGGTCTTGTGAATATGGGACGATTCCAAATCCGTGCGCTACGAACGTCTCTCGGTGAAAGATTGATCAAGGAGGAAGACCGTACTCGACCAGGGTTTACTAAACAAGTTATGGAAGACACCTGGATTAAAGGGGACTTGGAAGCTGGCGTACTACCTGCCGGACAGGTGGCTGGTTTAATATCCGGGATACCGGCTGTCAGAGAGGTCATTGAGGAAATTGCTGGTTAGTGCCTGATGTTTGACAGGGAATCGATTTCATGGGCTCTAATTCTCAAAACTTACGGCTGTTTTAATCGCTCTTCCGGCAGTCTTGTTCACGTTGACCTTGATCATTTTGCGGTAGTCTTCCAACGGGAACTTGTGGGTCAGCATATCCTCCACTTGGATTTTGCCCTCCTCCATCATTTCCAGTGCCATCTGGAAGGCCTGCTTTGGTCCTGTCGGTGTCTCGTTGTAACCGTAAGCGTAACACCCCTTAACCGTCTGGAGTTTCAGCCAGAGAGGCGTCAGATCCAGCTTCACATCCTTTCCGATCCCGATTACGCTGATCGTTCCGCCTGTGACCGTGATTCGGAGCGCCGTATTCAATGTGGGGGTATGTCCCACGGTGTCGTAGACCTTGTCGAACCCGCCCATAAGGATCTTCTGCCCAAGCATCGGCTTATAATCGCGACCACCGGTGATGTCTACAGCTGCATCGATGAGCCGGCCGCCTATAACGCGATCGGCCCCGGACGTCCTGGCATGCTCGGCCTGAAAGGGCGAAGGCTCAGCGACTGTGATGTCACAACCTATGTCCAAGGCGCGAATCGTCTTGACCAACAGGGAACCGATGACCCCGCCACCGATCACGAGCACTTTTTCGCGTTTGTCCGGCTGGTTGTCCAGTACCGCCTGGAGGGCCACGGCGAGGGGCTCGGTGAGGGCCGCCGATTCCGGGCTCACGTTGGCCGGGACGCGGTATACCTGGCTCTGGTGAGCCACTACATACTTCGCGAAACCGCCGTTGATGTCCTTGCAAATGCCGGTAAACATGCCCGGTGAAAAGGCGCCTTCAGCATAGTTCTCACAGTTCGCCGGTCTTCCCTCCTGGCAGCTCCGGCACTCCGGTTTGATGGCCCGGGTAGTGCAATTGAGCATGGGGGCAACGACCACGAGATTACCGCTATGGAAGTTCTTCACGTCACGACCGGTCTCTGTGATTTCGCCGCAGAGCTCGTGGCCCGGTACGCAGGGAAAGGAAGTGAAGGGCGAGGCTGTGGGGGAATCCTTCAACAAGATAAGGTTGAGATCGCTGCCGCAGAAGCCGCAGAGCCGCGTTCTGATCTTCACCCATTCGGGCGATGGAAGCTCGGGCTCCGGAATATCCACCAGCTTCACTGTTGAGAAGGGGCCCCTGTAGCAAAACTTCAAACTCAGGGGCCTCAGCACCTGGATAATGAGGAACTTGGGCACGTCCACGTTAAACAGCAGGGCTTTCATGGCTTTACTCCACCTTCAGTCCCTGCTCGAACATGATGGTAGCAGGGCTCGTTACCGTGGGATCAGTGAGAACGTTCACGCAGGCGGGCTTGTTGGAGGCTATGGCCCGCTCGAGGGCCGGAATGATCTCCTCGTCCTTGGTGACGAACTCGCCGTGACCGCCCAAACCTTCCACCATCTTTTCGTAGTGGCGGAGACCCAGCTCTGAACACTGGAGCCTTTCCTTGCCGAGCATCATCTCCTGGCCGTGCTTGATCATGCCCCATGCGCAGTCGTTGCTGATGACGCACACAATGGGGATGTCGTGACGGACGGCCGTATCAAACTCCATGGCATTGAAGCCGAAAGAGCCGTCACCGTTTAAGACTACGACGATCTTATCGGGCCGGGCAAGCTTGGCCGCGATTCCGTAGGGGATACCGGTGCCTAAGCACCCTAAGAGACTGCTTGAAGGGACCAGGACGCCCGACCTTTCCTTTGATTGGAGCCCCGTCAGTCCGAAGTAACTTGTATCACCGCCGTCGACAACATAGAGCGCATCGTCCCCGACCACTTTCTGGATCTGTGCTACGAGCCGAATGGGATGGATTGGATCCGTCGCTTTTTCCCGCTGTTTGAGTTCCGTATCGATGAATGCATGGCACGCCTTGCGCAGGTCGGTCAACCATTCGATATGTTCCCGTTTTTCGACTAAAGGAAGGATCTGGCCGAGGACCGAGCCCACATCTCCGACCAGCCCAACATCGGAGCTGCGGTTCCGGTCGATCTCGTACGGGGCGATGTCGATCCGGACCACTTTCGCATTGGGGAAAATCTCGCCGAACTGGAGTAGCCAATTGAACCTTATTCCTGCGGCGATAATGACATCGGCCTGTGAGAGCCCCATCATCATTGCCGTGAACACCGCATCCATCATGGACTGGGGATGATTGTCGGGCAGGACACCCCGGCCGTTGTTGAGGAGTTGGAAAGGCATGCCGGCCTTCTCGATGAAGGTTTGCAGGTTTTCATCGCAGGCGCTGAAGGCCAAGCCGCTTCCGCCGATGAGAATGGGTTTCTTCGCACTGTTGATGAGATCGGCCGCCTTCCTCAGGGCCTCGTCATCCGGATGGACCGTGAATCTCTTTCCGCCGCGGGCCGGGTTGTGGGCAATCTCTTCAGGGATCTTTGAATTGAGAATATCGGGAGGGAGCTCCAGAAAGACGGGGCCGGGCCTGCCCTCCACGGCGTGGCGGAAGGCCGTGGCGAGGTATTCCGGAATGCGCTTTGTCTCGAAGCAGGTGCCATACCACTTTACGACCGGCTTAACCATATCTACCTGGTTCATTTCCTGGAGGGCCCCCTTGATGTCGTCCCGGAGAGGAGACCGGCCGCACAGGACTATAAGGGGGACATTGTCCAGGTAAGCATTCACTACGCCGGTGAGGGCGTTGGTGAATCCGGGGCCTGCCGTGACCAAACATACTCCGGGCTTTCTCGTGTATATGGACCACGCGTGAGCCATCATCGCAGCCGCCTGTTCGTGACGAACATCGATGGCCCGGATCTCGTATTCGGTAAAGCCGTCCAGAATTCGCTGGATATGCCCTCCGGACAGGGCGAACACTGTGCTGATCTCCTCCACTTCTTTCAAATATCTCGCCACCAGATGGCCGCCGTATATATCTCCCATGCTATCCTCCTTAAATAATCAGTTTCACAGCCTCGGTGAACCACTGGGCGAAGTAGGCCATCCCTTCCACCTTCAGTTTACCCTGGGCCGCAGCCTTGAATGATTCCTCATCGCTCCCTGAGGCCATAACCCTGAAGGCGGTGCCCGCATCCGACCAGATCAGAGCTACATCGAAACCCGGATGATTTCCTCCCCGCAAGGACGATATGTTTCCTTTATCGAAAATAAAAAGCCGACCCTGATTGCCGTCCGCCGTCTTGATGAGGATCTTAGCGCTCATAGCGCTGACGTAATTTCTGAAAGCAACGTTCTTCTTGGAGGCTTTCTTTAGTTTCTGATAAAGGATAAACAGCAGCAGTGAAAACTTCATGGAAACCTCCTTCTTCTGGTTTGTTTGCCAACAAAAAAGAGGATCATTAATTCATTTCCTGTGTTATTCGCGATTCTACAGAATCAAAGTGCTTTCGTGAAATGTATAGGTCTGATCCCTTTGTTTGCACTAATTGGTCCGGACACGGTTTAATATACCAATAAATCTATATAGAGAAATTAACAGAAGATGGGGTCTCTTTACAAGTTATTGATCGGCCATGGCCCCCAGAACAATAAAGTGTTCATCTTGAGTGTTTACAATTGTCAAGGTAGACACCCACGGGCTTAAACCCATGGCACGAATAGGTGAAGCGTGGCTTTGAGACCTTTTCCGAGTGACCCTTTTACTATTTGCGTGGAATCTGCCAGAACGAGCCCATTTTTTGAAATGCCTTCACCATCTCAATCATATATTCCGACATATGAGAAAAGTAATCAGGCTCCAATCGTCTTGTAAAAAACCTGCCCGAGAAAATTTTGACCATGTCTGGTAACTGAACTATACCTTCCTCAGTATCAGGTTTATATCCGCTCCAGTTACGCACATGCTCTTCCGACCGGAAGAGAAGCATGGTGCTTCAGGCATAAGCGATATCTTTGAGCCAATCTCTAAACGGGACTGGAGTATAGGCTACCAGGCCTTCGGGATCGGTCTTCTCAACCTCACCATCTTTCATCTCGACTCTGATAGGCGCCCCACAATCAAGACAGGGCGCATCGATCCGCACAACTTTTCCAGGGAACAGCCAGCTGACCGCCAGCGCTTCGAATCCTCATTGGGCGAACCATTTCTGGTGCCCTTCAATAGTGATTTGGTATTGTGTTGGAAGGTTGTTAAAAGGGGCAAAGGAGACGATATAGTCCGTATTGGGGTATAACCAGCCGGGAATTCCCGCGGAAAACAGTTTATGAAGGACCTTTCGTCCTTCCTCCGGGGAAATGCCCAAATCGGCTGCAAGCTCCGTATAGTAAGGCGCCTGCCCTGTCTCCACCATGCGCTTCAGGATAATCTGGAAAGCTCTATCCAATGTGCTAGGTTCACCCATGTTGTCCACCTCCTCAATTTATTTGAAATGAAAAGATTCATTTACATGATTTAAAGCTCCCTGCAGCAAGACTTCTGCGAGCTCAGTCGAGTCGCTGCAGGGAATGCCCTCGGCCATGAGCTCGGGCCGAATGGCGCTTTGTGCATTTTCAAGGTGATGATCCCGGCCGGTACCTGCTTTTCGACCATAATGCTGTTGTATGTCTTCATGGTCTACCTCCCGTCACAATAAGGTGTTTAACTTTCCCCTGTCAAGCTTGACAAGTCGTGTTAAAGATTTACTTTTCAACTCAAGAAATAATTACCATTTTCCGAAAGGAGTTTTTTCATGCTCAGAAAGATAGTCGTCGGTCCGTATCAGTCCAACTGCTATGTCCTCGGATGCAAAAAGACAATGGAAGGACTTGTTATTGATCCCGGTGACGAGGTATTCCGAATTGTCAAGACTATAACGGAAACCGGCCTTAAAATACGATACATTCTCATCACGCACGGCCATATCGACCATGTTGGAGGCGCCGGTGAATTGAAAAAAATAACAGGGGCCCCAGTTTACATTCACCCAATGGACATACCGGGCCTCGGGTTTAGCCCCGATGGTCAAGTGAGCGAAGGAAACGATCTCCAGCTGGGCACATACATGATCAAAGTCCTTCATACCCCGGGTCATTCTCCCGGCGGTGTGTGTTATCATGCCCCCGGTGCGGTATTTACAGGGGATGCGATTTTCGCCGGTTCCATAGGAAGAACTGATTTTCCCGGAGGCGACCACCAGCGTCTAATTGAAGGGGTCCGATCAAAAATTTTCTCCCTTGACGGGAATTTGCGCATTTATCCAGGCCATGGCCCGGCGAGCACCATAGACAGGGAACGCAGAACAAACCCCTTTTTTCAATAACCCTTTTCCCACATCCTCACATCTATCCAGCTATCTCGGGTCTCCCCAGAGGAATTTGTTGCCGAAGGTCTCCGGCAGGCGGGCGCTGACTTTGACAATAAGGGTTACAGCGACAAGAGTAAAGGCAAGTCTGGCCAAAAGCAGGCCTGAGAGGTGACCCCCGACCATGAACATGAGAAGGGTGTCTTCGACAAGAGCGTGGGAGAGGCCCATAAAAGTAAGAGAGTAGAAGACATCCTTTTTGGGGATGTGGCCCGTTCTGGCCTCATGGATGATAAGTCCACCGCCGTATGAGATACCCAATGTGAGTCCGATAACTGTGACGGCGGAGGCCCTTGGGCCAATGCCCATAAGTTTCAAGACAGGGCGGAGCAACCGGTTCATGGCGTCAATGATTCTAAGTTTTTTAAGCACATGCATGAGCAGGAAAAGTCCGAGGATGATGAAAAAGATGAAAAGGAGATTTTGTGCTTCCCCTGCAGCCCAGGCGGCCCAGGGTTCATTTTGGGGTGAGCTTTCGAGATTGGGCTTGAAAAGAATATTAATGGGTTGATGGAGCAGACCTGAGCAGGAATAAAAGACATGGAGGAACCAACCAAGCAGCAGGGCTGATCCCAGCCGGAAGATGGCCTGAAACATCAGCCGCGGGCCTGATGTCTGGGCAATTTTCAATTCAATTGGCAGGGTGTGGGCCACAAGCATTATAGTACACAATACGGTTGCCTGGGCCGTGGTAATCGGCGTGTCTTTGACGAGAGAAAGGAGGACGATAATTGCGCTGTAGAGATTGTTCAGCATGGCAGTGGCCCAGACAAGGCCCATTTCGGCAGGCAGGCCGACAACCCTCATAAAGGGATTGAGTGGTATTGCCAGATATCTGATCAGATCGAGTTCCTGAAGGATTTTGACTGCTATGACCACCGGCACTATGATCTTGAACAGATCGAAGCTCAATTTGAGCGCATCGCGAAAGAGAAGGATCAGGGCATTTGAAGATGACGTGTCTTCGTGCATATGATTTTATTTCCTTAATTGAGTTCAGGAAGTATGAATTGGGCAGGTTTTGAGTATGGCATAATGAAAAAGCCTGTCCCTGTTAAGTGACAGGCTTCGAAATTTGGCGGGGACGACGAGACTCGAATGCGCCATAGGCGCACAAGCTCGCGACCTTCCCTTCCTATGGGCGGGACGTTCTAACCAGTGATGCAATGTAGCCTTTCCTCTTTCTTGCCTTGATCTCGTTTTCACGCCTTACTGCCTTAGCTCTGTCCGGGTGTTCCTCTTTATACACCAACTTCCATGGAAGTTTCGCTTTTGTGTACAAAGAACGGCCTTGGTTGTGGCGTTCTAATCTTTCTGTAAGATCTTGAGTGGAACCGATGTAATAACTTCCGTCTATTTGGCTTTTTAAAATGTAGACGTAATATGCCATGATAAAAAAGACCTGTCACCATCGGAACCTGACAAGCCTTTTAGAAATAAATTTGGCGGGGACGACGAGACTCGAACTCGCGACCTCCGGCGTGACAGGCCGGCGTTCTAACCAGAACTGAACTACGTCCCCACAAAGTGGGTTTTTCCGGCCGGCGTTCTAACCAGAACTGAACTACGTCCCCACAAAGTGGGTTTTTCCGCTTATGGAAAGCGGATGCTTGGGGTTAATTTGCCTGGAGACCTTCCCGCCCCATGGGCGGGACGTTCTAACCAGAACTGAACTACGTCCCCACAAATTGGGTTTTTCCGCTTATGGAAAGCGGATGCTTGGGGTTAATTTGCCTGGAGACCTTCCCGCCCCATGGGCGGGACGTTCTAACCAGAACTGAACTACGTCCCCAAAAAACCTTCGGTTTTACATTTTGCTATTAGCCAATAGCCATGGGCCATTGGTAAATAGCGATAAGCAATTTCTGGTAGGCGGAACAGGATTTGAACCTGCGACCCTCG
>JAFDHL010000341.1 GCA_019308785.1 Deltaproteobacteria bacterium | reverse complement strand
GAGATGGTCTGTAACAAGGCAATGGAACTCATGGGTTCATACGGCTATGTGCGGGAATATCACGTGGAAAAATACCTGCGGGACAGCAAGATTGTTCAGTTGTGGCTGGGTGGCGGTCAACTGGGTCGTTTAGACGTGGTTCAAAGCTATTATCCTTACACAGAGTCATCATAAACAAAGTATTCTGAAAGGGGCTTTTAAATCAGTAAAAAAACGCTTGGGAATTAAAATTGCCAACGCTTAATGTATAGATAAAGAGGACATGATGACAGATAAACAGTCCAGAGATGAATTATTGGACAAGATTGAAAAGGCAGCGCACGATTATGAAAGGGATTTTCATGGTTGTTCAAGGTGTGTGTTAAAGCCGCTGCAAGACCATTTGAATCTGGGAGATGATGCGAGTCTAAAGGCATCGACCACCCTGGCTGCCGGCGTTGCCATGCGCGGAGAGACATGTGGGGCTCTTTTGGGGGGATTGTTGGCCGTGGGCATTGTCACTGCAAGCGAGGAGTTTAAAGATGTAAATGCCCTGACCAATTCACTTGCTTCCGGTTTCAGGTTGGCGAGAATTGTTGAAAAGGAGTTCGGAACCACAAATTGCACAAAGATACAAACCGATAAATTGGGGAGGTTCTACAGTCTTGCTGACCCTGAACAGTATGAGGAGTTTATCGAGGCAGGTGGTTACAGAGAATGTCCCAAGGTAGTTGGTAAGATCGCCAGAATGACGGCGGAGTTCATTCTGGACTATAGGGACAGAATGGCCGGGTAAACTCTCCTGTTTGCACAGGTCCAGTTTCATTATCCGGTCCTCATATGGATCTGTAGGCAAACATTATAGAAATAAATAAGTTGAAAAATTGAAATTTCTGTTTATTTGGGCGAAACATATCCAATAACAATAATACCTTAATTCGGCTTTAGCTCAATTAAGGTTAAATTTCAATGAAGTGACGATCACTGGGGAAACGGTTCATGGAAAGGGCATTTGATAAGCCAAATTTTGCAGCCACAATGATGGCTTATGTCCCATACAGGGACATCCAATGGGCAATCCAGGTGATCCTGGATAATTTTCCAGAGGCACCCTGCCTGCCGGTATTAAGCCGAAGTATGAAACATATGCTTGAGGGAATCCCTTGTTTGGTGTTTGATCGTGAAAAACGGCAAGTTATTTTGGACCCATCACCGGAGAAGGAACAGGAGCTCTTTGAATTCTATGAGAAATATGAAGAACAGGATCTGGATTATTTCGCCACTACTCCTGAGACAGCACCGGGTTTTTACGCGCTACTTGAAAGACTAAAAGAAGCACGACTACCTGAGCTCAAGTGGGTTGCTTTCCAGACTGCAGGGCCGGTGCTCTTGGCTGATGTAATCAAGCAGCCCGACGGCAACCCCTCTTTCCATAATGAGACGTTGCGGGATATGCTGACCAAGGCTTCAAGCATGAAGTCAAGGTGGCTGGAGAAAAAAATAAAGGAAGAACTTCCGGGTGTCGAAGTTATAGCTGGCCTGCCCGAAACAACCCTGGTTGGTTTTACTTCTGCAGGGGGAAGCGGAACAAGAGAAGAAATAGTAAACTGCATAAATGGGGGGTTTGAAGGATTGAATTGCGTTACCTGGATACACTGCTGTGCCAATATTGATTGGACCCTGCTTATCGACTCCAATGTTGATGTCATCAATTTTGACGCCTACCAACACTCAGATAAAATAGCCCTTTACCATGAAGAGTTTCAGGCCTTTTTGGAGCGAGGAGGAATGCTGGCTTGGGGCATAGTGCCCGTCACCAATGAGCTTATTGCGAAAGAAAATGTTCAAACCCTGGTAGAGAGACTTGAGCAGGGCATCAGCCTCCTTGTCAGGAATGGTGTTGATGAAGGATTGCTGGTATCGTCTTCTTGGTTAATGCCCTCCTGTGATACCGTAATGATGACCCCCGAACAATCGGATCTCGCCTTCAACATGACTAAAGAAATATCCGACATTATGCGTGGCAAATATGGTTTTAACTGCTGATTTCGAAAATTCCTTTTGTCTATAGTCTATAGTATTTTCCCATTTCCATGGCAACCACGCCTTGATTCATAAGTTTTTCCAGATGCTTCTTTACAAGTGCCCGCTCGCTGAACTCAAAGAAGGTTTTCGGTTCCCGTGGCCTCCCATAAACTATCCAGGCCCCAACAATATCCTCTAAAGTATGGGGCTCGTCCAACAGGTTTATAAGTTTTTCTTCTCTTTTATTGATGACATCCAGGTATTGATCCCAGATCTCTCCTGGCGCCGTAGCGGGTCAGTATTAGTAAAAGTTTTCAACAGGATTCATACGATTGAAGGTCACAACTATCCTGCGAAAAGATTTTTGGTAAAATAATTGTTGTCGATTTCTGAATACG
>JAFDHL010000069.1 GCA_019308785.1 Deltaproteobacteria bacterium | reverse complement strand
TGTTTCAATCCACGCCCCCGCATGGGGGGCGACGTTGGACCCGTAACCGTCAAGTGCACAAAAGAGGGGTTTCAATCCACGCCCCCGCATGGGGGGCGACTGGTACATCGGCGATATCAACGCCAACCACCTGTTTCAATCCACGCCCCCGCATGGGGGGCGACGGGTCCACGTGCCAGGTTAATGGGTTGGTTTCAGGTTTCAATCCACGCCCCCGCATGGGGGGCGACATATGCCGGTACTGGCTATGACGGCGCTTACAAGTTTCAATCCACGCCCCCGCATGGGGGGCGACTTTTTTCTTGACTTTTCCTGTCAACTGTGGCAAGTTTCAATCCACGCCCCCGCATGGGGGGCGACGCGAGAGCCAGTTCAACCAACCCTTTTTGTAAGGTTTCAATCCACGCCCCCGCATGGGGGGCGACTGGGATAGTGGAGTGGTGTAATAGGCCCGGTGATGTTTCAATCCACGCCCCCGCATGGGGGGCGACTGTTTACTTCTAACTTATTGTATTTCAAATCAATATTTGCCGCTTTGTGCGAACCTCTATTCTGCCAATCTTTACCATATTCAATTGTCAAAGAGCTTTTTTTAAGCCATTGAATTTCCAGGCATTTTCTTAATGCGAAGCCTTTGGGGGAAAAATCACCTGAAATCCCACCATCTAAAGGCAATTCCACATATCGACCGTTTGTGAGCTTCAGGTTCGCACCTGTACTTCAAACAATCAAAGGCTCATTCGGGTCATATGATTTTTTGGCTCCTATCTGCTCAATTCGACGCTTCCAATTTGAACCAAGAAAATAAAATCTAAGGCTGTCTACCTCAGGATCGATCTCGTCAATCAAATTTTGACGCAACGCTGCCCACTGGGCCGGATCAATTTCACACTCAAAAACAGAAAGCTGAACTCGTTGCCCATAATTCTTACAAGCCTTTGCAACCCTGCGCAAACGGCGCTGTCCTTCGGCTTCAATTGTTGAGACATCGTAACATATCACCACTAACATTATTTCATCCTATTTCCAGATAAACGTGGGATAACCGTCCAGATCGCCCCGCAGACACCGAGCTAACAACAATGCCTGCATGTGGAACAACAATCCAATTGTGACTTTCTCTTCAATAAACGGATGAAATATCTCATCCTGCTTTCGTTTCTGATAGGAGACCAAAACGGTCTTTCTCGTCTCGTCATCCATCAAAACGGCCCCGGATTCCATTTCTTTGAACCCTTTGTTCTGGACCTGATTCAGGTTTATTAATGAAAGTGTCAAACGATCCGCCAAAAAAGGACGAAATTCCTCCATTATATCAAGGGCCAGACCGGGTCGGCCAGGACGATCCCTGTGCAAAAAACCTACAGCCGGATCCAGACCAACGGTTTCAAGGGCTGAGCGGACGTCGTGTAATACGAGCGTGTACAGGAACGATAACAAGCAATTGACACGGTCCAATGGCGGCCTACGATTCCGCTCCCGGAAAATAAAATCCTCTTTCTGCGAGATAATCAGATGATCAAAGACGCTGAAATAGGTATGGGCCACTTCCCCTTCGATACCTCTTAAAACGTTCAACGGCTGTTTCGATTGTATGCGCTCTAATGAATAGCCGATCTTTTTCGATGCCGCACGTACCTCGTCCGCATTCAACTTGGCTGAGTGATCTCTCAATGCCCTCTGTAAAACTGTACGACAGTTGGCAAGCTTCCCGGTCAACACCGATTTTGCCATTTGTGCTGAAACATTCATGTTATCAGCACTACGGTATTGTTCCCGCCGCAACAGAACATTACCTGATACAGGTCCTTGGACTCTTGCAAGAAAACGTCCCCGCTCAGTCAAAAAGCTGATTGCCACATCTCGCTCAGCACAAAACCCCATTAGGAATGGACTGCACGTTATATTGCCAAAGCAGACAATCCCCCCTATTGTGTGGATCGGTAAACGCAGGCGGGTTTCTCTTTCCACCCTGACAATAACGGTTTCCCCTTCTTTCGCCAAATAGGCGCCCTGGGTCGTCACAAAAAGAGTATTCAGGTGTTTTTTCATTATTCCCTTATTGCATCTACAAGATAACTATTTATTGACCGGGCCTTCTCAACTGTTTTCGGCATACATAAATCATACATGGAACAATTGTCACACTTTTTCATATACACTGCTTTAGGCGTAACCCCTGATTCAACAAGCTCGTGAAAGCGTTTCGCTGCATCCTCTGTTTCTTGTCTCAAAGCGCTGTCAAAAACTACATCCTGCCTGCGCCTCGTTTTCCCGTAAAAGAGCGCACCGTCCTGTATCCCAACATCCAGCATTTCTTCAAGGCACATAGCCTGGGCGCAGAGCTGCACTTTGTCATAATTGCCTTTCTTTGGCTTACCGCGCTTATACTCCACAGGAAACGGTCGCCACACATCATCGGGATGTTCCGTATCGCGATGAAACTCGACAACGTCCGCTTTGGCAATCAACCCCAGCCTTAGCGACCGCAGCGGCATAGCGTATTCAATGCGAACATCACCCCTGGATTCCCTGTCTGCTTCATGAACCCGCTCATGCATAATCCTCCCTTCGGCTGTCAGGCGGTTTTCAGCCCACACCTGCTCAATATGGATCAATGCACATTGCCGCTCACAAAAAAGCAGATGCTGCAAACCTGAAAGGGGAAGAAGATCGTCTTCGGTGTAGGTCATTTACTTCTGGTCCATTCGCGCGCCCGTGAACGGACGCGATACATCCTTTCCGTGAAACCACCCTCTTTCAAAAAATCCTTTTCTAAAGCCCGTAATTGCTGATCAAGCAAATAGTTCGTCTGGTGGATAACGCACACAGCGGTATTGGCGGCGATCTCAGGAGAAGAATCTTCGATATAGGGCTTATATGTCTTATAGGCCCTATTTTTTTTGTAGCAAAGACCTCGAGCTGCCTTAGCCTTCACATGGTCCTTTCCCCAAAGGGCCAGTCCCTTCTGGCGTAGATAATCCTGAAAATCCAGCAGAAGCTCCTCAAGACTGGCCCGCGCCACTCCAATGAGCTTGAGTTCAAATTTTTTCGAGGTGCCGGAGGCCATGCAGCCTTCGGCAATATTTTGCTTTCCACTCCGCGCTGCTTGCACCATCTGGTCATGTGTGCGCGACCGCTTTGAAATAAACCGGTCGCAAAACACAACAGTGGCGTCATAGACAATTTCCGACATCTGATAAGATTGTAATTCACGATAACCGCCGTGGGGCGGGATGAGCCGGAAGGATTCTGGATGGTCAGGCATTTTGGGCCACCTCGTCTGTTTTTATTTCATTCCGTTAAGGTCGCTTAATGATGCTAACCCCTGCTGGCAAGTTATTTTCATCGATTTTGAGTTCATAATCACTGAAATCACGAGCCGGTTTGGAGTCATCTTTTCGGGTTAAGTTGACACGCTTGAATAGCGAGTGCGCCGGGGCATTGCCAAGTGCGGAGCCATGCTTAAAAATGACCAAATGCTGTGTTGACATGAGCCCGCGCGCGGCAGATCGATCATTTTCAAACATGTTGCACAGGGCTTCCCATAGTAAGTTGAGATCATCTTCGCCGAACCCTGTCTGCGCCGCCAAATGTGCTGAAACAAATCCATGGGTGACATAGACGCCGTACGGCACGGTGTTTTTTCGTCCCATTGTCCGATTATCCCCCTGCTGTTTTTCCGCCTCGGCTTCAGTTGCGACGGCCATGCGGGTAATGGAATGCTCCAGTGTCACAACAGGTTCGACTGATCTGCCGAAAGTCAACTGTATCGGCCCGCGCACCTGGCCACAGTTTGGGGCGGATTTAAGAGAGAGAACCGCGCCAAATGTTCGTATATCGTAGAATTTCTCACACATCTTTTCACGGCCTCGGCCTGTTTCTTCTGCGGTTGGACGGCGGGGTTTGGCATCCTTGAGCGCAGCATTAATTATTTTAGAAATTTCTTTATCGGGCTTTTCTTCTTTCAACCATTCTTTTATCGCTTTTTTATCGGCATCTGGGGCCACAACAAGCTCACCCCCATTCAGGTCCTCACTCTCTGTAAAAGTAAGACCTTCCGGAAATATAAGTTCCGCAAATGCTTCCGCAAAATCAATTGGTACAGGTTTTCGGGATTCTTGACCAGTGCTGATTCCAAGCTCACGGAATACCTCAAAATGAGCTCGCCCAAGAACAGACTTCTCTTTAATATAAATATCATAAGGTTTTTTAAAATCTTTTGTAATCTGCACATAATTCCGCACTTTCCGCTTAACACAAACATCAGTAACAAGGCCGTGCCCGGTTTCCGGGTCAATGCGAGGCAGGTTGCCAGCGTCCGGGTCGCCATTTGGGTTGCCGTCTTTTACATCGAAAACAAGCACAAAGTCATAACGATTTTTTATTGGTTCGTTCATTGTTTTCTCCTTATTCGGTTGGTTGTTTATTATTAGTCTATTTTTTCGTGAAAAAATCTTGCATCTGGTGATAATAGCCGATGGCAAACCGACCTTGGTCTTCAAGACTCAAATGCGTCGGAAAAGCCATTTTGGCTTCGACTCCATCGATGATTTGACCTAATCGTTTCTCAAAAAAGACCCGTCGTCCGGCGCTTTCAAGTTTAGCTAAGTGGTGATTTTTTAAACGCATCAGATTGCCGAAGACCGCAACCGGAGTGCCGGATGCAGCCCCATAGAACCGATCTCGTATGGTGGCATTGATGCCGGGATTGGCCTCCTGCTGAATTTTTTCCAGCGTGGCGAAAAGCCTACCCAACCGGTAACTGATGTTGGTGTTGTTTTCATCCAGACTCATTTGAAGTTCCTCCTTTATATTTGGTTTTTTTAAACGGGTTGATCGGCTAATGCAGGCCTTGATCAGAGCCGCACGTGGATAGGTGATTTCATGTTCGGCACGTATACGGCGAACGGCTGCTTGAAGCAGAGATTGCGGATACGGCAAGCCTTCTAGTATTGTGCGCATTATGTCACCAGCGAGATTGGGTTTCACATCAAAATATCTGCCGCGATAATAAACAAGATTAGGTTTATTTTTATCGTATTTAGTTTCATTTGCTGTTGCTGCAAGTAGCGCATTCAGCGACTGCCATTTTGGCCAATCATTCTTGTTGTTTTTTGGCGGAATAATTTTAGTGTCATTAAAATGTTGAAAGATCCTGATTCCCACTTCAGCTATTGTACCCACAATCCAGAAACGAATGGCGATGCGAGATGAATTTGGTGAAAGCCCAAGAACATAAAATCTATTTTTTTGGTTTTCGTCAGCAAAAATGGTACCGTTTTTTATTGATTTAAAAAGGCTTTCGACGGCCCTGACGCCGCGATCCGGGTCATCTTTTGGAGGTTCACTAAAGAAATCAGAAAGTTGCTGCTCAAGATCGTTTGCTTTTCCCGCCCAGAAAACAGTAGAAGCGTCTCCCACCTGCATACGTTGCGTAGAGTCTTTGGCAAGAAGATGGTTCAAAGCCGTAGTGTAAGCAAAAGCAGCTTTTTTACCTACAGGGGCGTTTGCGCCCTGATCTTTTCCGAAAGACCTAAAAGCTCCAAGGTTGAAGGAAACTATGTTTGCTTCCGCTTTCCCACCAAAGATTCTTCTAATAGATGGATGCACTAATTGTATGTAATCTTTTTGTCCAGTGACCATGCATGTGATTATTTCTTCTGTCGATTCTTCATTCGCCGACTGGATGGCTGATTTTACTGCTGGCCGTTCAAAGACAAGACCGGAATCACCAGCCAATTTAAAAGTCACATTCGAGCCAGAATCTAATAACTTAATCCATTGTTCACCTGTCGTTTGGAAAAGCGATACCTTGTTTTCGATCTGCAAAAATCGCTTTACGGCCTGCAGACCAGCATCTGAAATATCACCAATACTATCAATGCGTTTTATAAAAGAAGTGTGTTGTTCTGAAACACGCTTTTTGATGTCATCATCTGTCTTTTTGTCTGAGCGTTTTTTGCCCTTTAAGACAACACCTAAAACATATTCGGGGTTATCCCATAAGAGATTTGCTTCAACATTAATAGTTTTTTTTATTGCTTGTGGGACAAGATAAGCTTTTGCTCCTGTCTCATGTGTCGGTTCAATATTGACAGGTGTGCCATCGGGCTTCAGCACAATAACAAAGGGTATCTCCTTCCATTCAAATCCGGGCGGGGCCATCTGCGATTCAGGATCGGCAGCCTTGCGGTCATAATATTCCTTCAATGCTTGCAGGATCATGAGTGTACCTCCACGTTGTCTAGATCAAGTACTCCGCAGTTGAGTTCTGCCCGGAAGAATTGGGGCTTTATGTTGTTGAGGTCGGAGTAATCCATATCATAGAGCATCCAGCCGAGATCCCGTGTTTCGGAAATGGCTGTGGCGGGTTCGGCGACCGGATCGACTATTCGAAATTGTGCCGAGAATTCGCGGCAGCCAAGATAGGGCTGATTGAAGCACTGACCTTTGCTGGCGCGGCGCTCGAACATGGCTGCATACTTGGCCGGTTTTTCATCCTGCCGGACGATTTCCAGTTCTTCCTTGTCATGCAGATATTCCGGGACCGGATTATACACTTTGCCGCGCTTTCCCGGTGGGATAAACTCGAACTCGGCAAAAAGCCTGTATTTTACATCTCGCAGAAAAAGTCCGGCACGTTGCTGGCGGTTCACAAGTTTCCCAGCGTCATTTGTTTCATCTATAAACAGCCCCTCTTGATTCGTCATGATTTTACCGAGCTCATTACGCCGGACAGAAATCCACCGAATGGGCGCAAGCACTTCGATGCGGGTCACCCGCCAGCGAATGGCCGGCTTCCAGAGAATGGCATCATAAACTGCGCGCGAAGCCGACGGTGTGATTACATCGTAGCTGACGCGTTCAACTTTCATCTCCGGGCGGGTAAAGCAGGCATAAGGCCCACTTACCTCTAAGCAGAATCCTTTCATAGTTCACCTCTCTTTAATATGTTTCAAGCCATTAAATCTTCAGGAGCCCAGCCGCTTCCAAACAGATCAAGGCCATGGCAAAGATCATAGCGACCGATCCAGCACCATAAACCCGGCCACACCTCTTCCAGCAATCCATCCATTTTTGCTTTTTCAAAGTCTCTTCTGGACAAGTTCACGGAATAACGTTGCAGTTTTCGCATATTCTGACGTTTCGGCCCGATTCGCCGCAATTCGTCCAGCCATTTCCCGCTATCTCCAAAGTTGACGAATACCGATTGCTGCGCCTGATCGTCTATGAGTTTAAACTCATTGCCGGCTGTGCGGAAATGAACCCTTGGGATATCCTTTTGCAGCCATTCCTTGAATCTGCTGCCAGTATCATTGACTTTGGAATAAAATAAGTTGAAGTAACGGGTAAATTCATCCGGATTCTGCGGGTTGAAATCCGGTAGGCTGAACAATTCGCGGGTCGTGTTTTCCCCTTTAAGAAGCAGTCCGCGTGGGGCGGGTTTAGGCGGCACAAAGACGTGAACCTCTCCCAGCCTGCCTTCCGCGTTAAGCTTGCCCTCGCGGTTGCAGCGTCCGCCAGCCTGGGCGATGGAGTCCAACCCGGCAAGGGCGCGATACACGACCGGGAAATCCATATCCACGCCCGCTTCCACTAGTTGAGTGCTGATAAGGCGAGTGGTAAGACCGGCCCTGAGCCTTTGCTTGATCTCTTGTATCGCTTCAGAACGATGTTCTCCACACATGAGGGCTGAAAGATGTATCGTGCCATGCGGCATGAGCTTATAAAGATCGTAACAATCACGACGAGTATTAACAACGCAAAGTACCTGAATGTGCTGTTGAAGTCTACCTGCCGCATCTTCCCATTGGGTAAAATTGTTAATATTCGACGGCAGGATGATCTCAGTTCTTTTGAGCCGTTCATAGAGTGCGGCTGGATTGGGGATAATCTCCCGTGGCAGATCCAACTTGTATAACGCTGGTTGAGTGGCTGTGGCAAGAACCATGGTTACGTCATAATGCCGTACAAGCTGGTTCATCACCTCCACACACGGATCAAGCAATTCCGGGGGCAGGAGTTGAGCTTCATCAAGAATGACGACGCTGTTGATGATGTTGTGCAGCTTACGGCAGCGGCTCGATTTGGCGGCATACAGTGATTCGAAAAATTGAACGTTTGTGGTGACTATAACGGGTGCATCCCAGTTTTCGGCGGCGAGTCTGGATCGTTGGGTCTCTTTATCCGGATCAAGGTTACTGTGGTGCTCAACGACATTTTCGATCCCAAAAATATCAGCTAATATTTTTGCGGTTTGTTCGATGATGCTGGTGTATGGAATAACATAGATGATCCGGCTCTTGCCGTATCGCACGGCGTGATCAAGCGCAAAGGCCATCCCTGACAACGTCTTGCCGCCGCCGGTTGGCACGGTAAGGGAAAAAAGACCGGGTTCCTGCTTCGCTACGTCTTTGCAAGCGTCCAGAACTTCTTGCCGTGCGGCGTTTACCGGAGTGGCTGGAGATTCACTCACCATTTTATGCATGTGGATATCGAAAAGGCCCTTTAATTCGGTCAGAGGGGGATATCTCCCTCTGACTTTGGCCTCCTCCGGGTTCATAAACTCTTCCGTATCGAGGAAATCGGCGTCTACCAGGCAGGAAAAAAGCATTCGCACCCAAAAGTGGAAATTGTATGGTTTTACAAAGCCTGGGAGCTTGATGTCCATCTGGAGTTGCTTTCCAATCTCTTCAGCAGCAGAGCGAATACGGCTAAGGTTTTCTTTCCCTTCCTCAAGCCGAACCTGCAATGCAGCACGGCCAGTATCAGAAGAATAGAAATCAGGCAGCCCGGCATGGTGCCCAGCCGCAAGATAAGCGTTTATTGCTCCGATAATGGGGCCAAGTATTTCTTCCGCGAAGGCTGCTCCTGCACTTGAGTGATTCACTCTGCCATGACCTGTCCCGTCGTATTCGGAATCATCCAGACTGTTTTCCCTGAGAAGATATGCCTGAAATTCATCCGCCGCTTTGCCCAGGTCATGAAGCCAAGCCGCATTCCATGCCCAATCATCAGATTGAAACTTTGCAGCACATTTCTCGGCTTTTTTGGCAACATTTTTCAGATGTTCTTCCAGCGGCTGCCATTTTTCGGGCGGTTTTCCACCCAGGCTATGTGCATAATATTTTTTAGTCATATTGGTTATCTTTATAATGTTTGCATGGATGAATCCGGGCAAAAAAACCCGCCGAGGTGCGCATCTTAGGGAGAGGCGTGGCGGGTGTTGTTGAAATCAAAATGATGCAATCCTTTGGGATTATCAATGAAAATTTGACTCTTAAACCGGAAATCCTGTTCAATTCTATCTAAGTTCATCACGTCCTGACCGGCAGAAGCGGCATATCGAAAGCCCTGGTTGGAATGCATTTTTTGCTTCCTTTGATTTGTCAAAAAATCAAATTATCATTTCTTTTTCCTGCTCCCCTTTGTCCTTTTACCATAAGTAGCACGAGGTTCTTTAACCTCAAAACCAATCTTTTTCCGGGGCTGCTGAGGAGGTGTTAAAAGCTGTTGAATGGCCTCAAAAATAGTCTGAATCTGCTCATCATGGCCTTTCAGTTGTTGCTCCAAATCCTGAAGTTTACGCGCCAATTCTTTATGTGTTGCCAGCATTTCTCTGAGTTTTACAAAAGCGCGCATGATCGCAATGTTTACCTCAATGGCACGTTTGCTTCTCAATACGCTCGATAGCATGGCCACACCCTGTTCCGTAAAGACGTAAGGAAGATATCGCCGGCCACCTTTCCCCTTTGAGATCACAATTTGTGATCTCAAAGAATCGAATTCGTCTTGAGTAAGTTGGAACGTGAAGTCAGAGGGAAATCTCTCGATATTCCTTTTGACGCCTTGGATGAGAACTCGCGTCTCCACTCCATAAAGGTGAGCTAAATCTCTGTCGATCAGGACCTTTTTGCCCCTCAACAGGAATATTTTATCCGTAATTCTTTCCACCGGCACAATGTCTGTCATCCGATAAAATCTCCTGTCATGTAATTGGCTTCCTCAATCTTTCCCGCAAACGCTCGGCCAAAATCGATATTAAAATAAGTCATGTGGTTTTTCGGTATTGCCAGCCCCTTTAAAATCACAACATTCGTCACATCTTAGCACACGGTATTGACGGATACGGTCAAAAGGAAACAAAAAAAGATTTTTTTTAAAAATATGTGGTCAGGTCTGCCTTTGACCCTTAATGTAAGTCTTGAAATCTTAAGTCAGTACGTCCTGACCAGGCATTATCGGGCCTGTCAGGAAGGGGATAGGCACAATTTGAGGTGAAGTGTCATGATGCGCCTTTCTTATAGAAAGGTGAAATTGTGTAATGTACGGATATGAATGGTACGATAAGCCAACAGGGCGGTATGTCAAGCAAAAAAAGGCTTTTTAAATACATTTAACCAAAATTTGATTTAATGCACAAAAATATGTGCACGAGTATATTTAGGGTCGCTTCGCCTCTCGGAACCGCTCATGACTTACGTTATCCGCAATAATAGAGCAATGAGCCCTCCAAATCTCTTGACACCCGTTACGTATCTGGTTACAATAGGTTTGCATGATACAGAAATTCAAACACAAAGGTTTAAAAAAACTATTTGAATCTAGCAGCTCCGCAGGTATCAACCCGCAATATGTGTCGCGCCTGCGGCAAATCTTAGCACTTCTTGAGACTGCCGAAACCTTAGATGATATGGATTTGCCTGGTCTAAATCTGCATGAACTTAAAGGTGAGCGTAAAGGAACCTGGTCAGTAAAGGTAAGTGGAAACTGGCGCATAACTTTTAAATTGCAAAAAGGAGATGCCTTCGACGTAAATTATGAAGATTATCATTAAAGGAGTGTCCCATGCGTATGCACAATCCGCCACATCCAGGTGAAATCATAAGAGAGTTTTGTGTTGAGCCATTGGATCTAACCGTAACCGAGGCAGCCAAAGCTCTTGATGTTACTCGAAAAACCTTTTCAACCCTCTTGAACGGCAGAGCAGGTATTAGCCCTGAGATGGCAATAAGATTATCAAGGGTTTTTGGCCGAACACCGGAGGGGTGGCTTAGGCTTCAGCTTCAATTCGATTTATGGAAAGCAGAACAATCTATTGATATTAGTGGTTTAAGGCGAATAGAGGCTGCATAGAATTTCGGGGACACGGATAACCTTAAAGGATAGAGACCGATCCTGAAAGGTCGGACTCTATTCCCGCCGATAGCGGGATTCAAGAAACCCAGTTTTCGGGATATTTTCTGTATAGGGTAATGATTCGATATCTGGTAAGGAAGTTGCCCCGGGAATCTGGCAAAATCGGGGTGACGAAGGATGATTAGAGGAGGAAACGAAGAAGATGGGGACGTCCATAAGAAACTAAATAACTCCGTCAATATATAAATTTCTTGGTTTCTTATTCACATACCCATTTTCCCAATGGTCATATTTTTTGGATTATCTCATACAAAAACTGCGGGAGAAACGTTGAAACGCTTGCTCAAAAATTTTATTTGCCGGACATTTAGCTGACGTTTGTAAGACAAAATCTCCGATATTACCCCCTGGCTTCCTAATTCGGGCAGATCTGATTGTTTTAGGCCATGTTCTTCCATCAATGCCTTTAAAGTATCTATCGGATTACCCTCTATATCAGGAATATTTTGGGATTCATAAGCTTCAATTAGGCTCCCAATCGTCTCCATCAATGAAGATAAGGGATGGGACTCATTATCGCCCACCTCGTCAATAACGCTATCAAGGAGATTGACCAATTTAATATAATCTTTTTCATTATGTGGCACAGAAAATATGCCCTGGATATCCGGCCAAACTTTAGCAATTTCTTTAAGCTGGGTATTCATTATTTCCTCCAAGATTTTCGATCATATTCTTTATGGGTAAGAACATGCCTAACGTAAACCCGATGGGTATTGTAGTGTATTGCCGCAATTAGTCGGTCCTTATTTCCGCCAATATTAAAAACTGTTAAATTACTGACTTTATCAGCGCTCGGAAAAGTCTGGCGAAGTTCGGAAAATGAATTGAAATCAGTACGTTTAACTATCCTATACCAAGAATCAAGCGGCGCAGAACAATCGGGATGCTTTTTTACAAATTCAAGTAGGCGCTTTCGCGTGATTATATGCATGAAGAATGATTATCTCGAATTGAGATATTTGTCAACAAAAATATACCGACGAAATCAGTGGCGGCGTCTCAATACTCTGTCCGCTGAATTGACTAGTTAGGCGCATTTTAACAATAAGAACTCAATATTATGGAACTTTAAGGTTTCCGCTCCTGATCGCATTAGAAGCTGCCGGGGGTCGAGTAGATGGGGACATCCCCATTTTCACATTTTCTTACAAGAAACTGTGCATAAAGGCTATCAAATGCACAGAAATATGTGCACGAGTATATTTAGGGTCGTAAAAGGTGACTCTTTATTCGTCAAAGGCCAATAGCGCTCTTTTCGCGATCTCTTCACCCCATTCCTGTACAAAATGCCCGGCTTCAGAATGTTCATATGGTTCGGGACAGTTCCGTATGTCATTGCGAAGTGCCTGCATCACCTTAGGACCAAGCACA
>JAFDHL010000340.1 GCA_019308785.1 Deltaproteobacteria bacterium | reverse complement strand
AGAGCTGATGAGCCCCTAATCAGCTACGAGCAGATGGTAAAAAGGCTGAAAAAAGATGGCCGAATATAAGATCTTTTTTAAAAAATCTGTCTGGAAGGACTTTGAATCTATCCCTAATAAGGACTTAAAAAGGATACTAAAACGCATTGAATCTTTGAGCACGAGCCCACGACTTCCAGGGTGCCAAAAGCTATCTGGACAAGAACGCTATCGCCTACGACAAGGACGATATCGCATTATTTATTCAATTCAAGACGAAGAACTTACTATTTGGGTAATAAAGGTCGGCCACCGAAAAGAAATTTACCGCTAAAGCGAACAAAGCGGTGAAGCGGGACCGGGCTTTACGTGCGACTTTTTTCAACCGAACCGCCTTGGTACGTGATCCGTATGCCCGGTGGTGTGGGAGGGGGGTGGCCGTGAGGCCCCACCCTATCCCGATTCGCTGTAAAAATAACCATCATAAGGGTCCAATTTAATCCTTGACAAGCGTAACCGGAAGAATTTTTTTATACTGGACAGAAGAAAGGAATAAGGCCTGAACATGCTGGAAGGCTTGGGATAATTCTTGATCGGCTTAATGCCGCAAATGAAGTAAAAGATATGAATTATCCCGGTTCAAATCTCCATAAATTAACTGGAGATAAAAAAGGCCAATATGCAGTAAAGGTATCAGGTAATTGGAGAATATTTTTTAAATTTTTTGATGGAGATGCCTATGTTGTCGATTATGACGACTATCATTAATGAGGTGATATTATGAAAAAAATGAAACGCCAACCAACACATCCTGGGAAAATTATCCAAGAAGATTATTTAGTGCCATTGTCCATAACAATTACAGAAATGGCATCAACTCTTGGGGTTTCGAGAAAAACACTATCAAAAATCATTAACGAAAGAGGAGCTATAACCCCGGATATGTCTCTCCGTCTGGCGAGAGCCCTTGATACTACACCAGACTTGTGGATGAATTTACAGAAAAATTATGATTTATGGCAGGCTGAGCATATATCAAAAGACTGGCAAAGAGTTAAGCCGCTTTCCACGCAGCAACTCCATTCACATATATGAAAAACAGCGAACAATCCAATGAACCAGAATTTTGGAAGGAATTACTCCTTTGCACGCAACCTCTTATATGCCATACTAACCTCCAACTAAAACTGCATTAAGTTACATAATACGATATTATACAGAAAATATATAGTGTTAATATACAGAATTTTTTCTGCTTAATGCAATACGTTCTACACCTTGTAGGAAAAACGGCGAAAAAGAATTGAAAGAGATCTCATGGCTAAGATAGGTCGAAACACTCGATGTCCGTGCGGTAGCGGGAAGAAATACAAACATTGTTGCGAACAGAAGGAGCTCGCGATGCGACAAGCCGAACTCCCGGCGGGCCGTTTTCGCTACGAATCCGGCAGCTACGGTGGCCCGGGTCGTAGCTACATGCTTTCTATCCTGTGTTACAAACAACTTGAGGCAGACTCGTGGATGGAGCATTCTTGCCTTGTGAAGCCAGATGCAATGTTCACGGATGAAGATGCGGCGGTAGCCATCGCTGAGGAGCATCTTGCGGCTGCACATGCACTCCGGGCTGATGGAGGGACCATCCAAGACTTCGCACTTTCCCTGCGACATGCAGGCTACAAGAACGTTACTGACTTTCGCATAGTCGGGAGTGCAAGTGGTGGCGTGGTGTAGAACAACGCCATGCACTCAGACGGGCAGGGCCGGAGCTCCCTTGGGAACGCCTCGGTTTGCCCTTCTGAGTTGCTAATCTGAAACATTTTCTACGTAATCCCTGCCCGCTTGTGATGGCTGGCGTTCTGCTTTCAGAAAAAGGGAAAACTTGCAGTAATAGACGCGAAAAAGTATAGTTACACTAAGGTAATGCACATTCATCAATGGAGGTTTGAAATGATACCGCTAACCAGAATTACCTTTGATCCCGATATCATGGGAGGGAAGCCCTGTATTCGTGGTATGCGTGTAACTGTAGGAATGATTGTCGGTCTTGTCGCCTCGGGCCACACCAAAGAAGAAATTTTGAAGTTGTATCCCTACTTGGAGGCGGAAGACATTGACGAGGCACTCGCTTACGCCACATGGCGCGTCGAAGAAATAGACGTTCCCCTCGTTTCGGAATCGGCATGAAGCTATTGATAGACATGAATCTTTCCCCGAAGTGGGTATCCGTATTAGTGCCCAAGACGTGACTCCCGAACATCTCGGCAGACTTGTGGTCTCAGCGCTTGATCAGTTCGAGAAGCACCTCGAAGATCATAAACGATCAGAGAATTAAGCTATAAATTAGGCAAACTTATGACTATTTATGGTTCCAATTGAAAATTACTATGAAGATACGCGACGTAATAAAGCTCATAGAAGAAGATGGCTGGTATAAGGCTTCCCAGAAAGGTAGTCATCGCCAATATAAGCACCCGGTTAAACGAGGTCGCGTTACTATTGCCGGTCATCCTGGCGATGATTTAGGGCCAGATACGCTTGCCAGTGTTTTTATGCAAGCCCAATTACCAAAACCGAGGAAGAAATAGGAGGTAATATTCATAATGCACCGTTTCCTTGTTGTGATTGAGAAAGCCAATGGTAATTATTCTGCTTATTCACCCGATCTGCCAGGCTGTGTAGCTACGGGAAAAACCCGCGCTCAAGCGGCAAAGAATATGCACCAAGCTATTGAAATGCATGTTAAAGGCATGCGGGAAGATAGCACTCCAATTCCCAAATCCCATGCCATTGCAGAATATGTCGCCGTCTTATAAGCAGAGTCCCTCACTATTTTACTATCAATAGCTGCAAACAATGCTCTGCACCTGACCGCTTTTTCGCCACGCTCCACTGCAAACAATGCTCTGCACCTGACCGCTTTTTCGCCACGCTCCAAAGCGGCAGGGGAGCTTGATTGTTGCTTCGACCATTGACATCATAGCACCATAACGTTATAATGTTGCTGTTCAACATTAGGAGGTGCGTTTATGGCAACTTTATCAAAACGTTCGACCATTTATTTAGAACCGGCCTTGCATCAAGCACTGAGGCTTAAAGCTCTTGAAACATCCCGATCGATGTCTGAAATCATTAATGAAGCCGTTAGGGAAACTCTTGCTGAGGATGCCGAGGACCTTGCTGCTTTTGAAGAAAGAGCTGATGAGCCCCTAATCAGCTACGAGCAGATGGTAAAAAGGCTGAAAAAAGATGGCCGAATATAAGATCT
>JAFDHL010000339.1 GCA_019308785.1 Deltaproteobacteria bacterium | reverse complement strand
ATGCGGTCAATATTCGTAAGAAATACTAAAGAAAAAGGATATTCCGGCTCCTGGATAACCTGCTACACTTGTCACACCGGTGTTTTGGTTCGTGAACGTGCCGAAATACGTATCATATTCCTTGTCCAACAGATTGTTACACTGCAAAGAGAGAATCCAATGGTCGAAAAGACGCTGATCCAGTTTGAGGTCCACAGTCCAATATGAATCCAGCGTGTATGTAACTGTTTTGGTTGCAGGATATGCAACGTCGGTTTCAGTGCGATACCAGACCCGGTCACTCACATAACGAGCTGTTGCCGTAGCAGTCAGGCCGAAATTGCTCCAATAGGTCAGTGTGCCTTTGAACTGGTGTTCCGGAGTATAAGCCGCCCTGCGTTTTACCCAGGTGTACCGGAAGTCAGGAGGGAACCATGGAGGCCAGCCATAATCTTGTCTCGTATATGCCTTATTCTCTTCTTCCGCTTCCAGGCGGGTGTAGTGAAGGCCTAAAGACAGGTTGCAAAACGGCCCTATCTTTGTTCCAACTTCGTACCCATCGGCCTTGTACTTCCGCAGGTTTTGCGGAGTCCAGACACCGTTGGAGTCCGGTCCCCACTGGATCTTGTTGTCCAGATCCCAATGAAAATAAGAAAATGTAATAAAAACCTTGTCTTCAAAGAAGGTTTGTTCAAAGGTGGCGTCCGTATGCCAACCCTTTTCAGGCTTAAGATTCGGATCACCTTTTGTAAATCCGTCATTCGGCCAGAAAAGATCGTTTGGTGTAGGCGCTAAAAAATGCCTTCCATGGGTCGCTTTCAAGGCTGTGTTTTGCAGTGGGTTTAAGATTAACCCAAAACGTGGAAGGTTTTCCCTTCCAAACTGGGAGTGGTCTTCATGCCTTATCCCCGCTATTCCTTTAATAAATCCGCAGGGCCTGTACTGGGCCTCCGAAAAGATCCCGGTTGTATGAAGGGCGGCTTCTGTGGCAGTTCTCGTGGCGTCAAGTTCATTTCCGCTTCCATCCAGATTCACACCTTTATTTTCCCAGTCAAAGTGCTTGTATTCTGATCCCAGTAACAGGCTTGCTCCTTTAAAGGGTTTAATATTAACATTTCCCTCAGCCCCGTATACCTCATTCGTTGTCCAGCTTTTGTTTCCTAACAAAGTCACACCAGAAACATAACGAAAATAATTGTAGTTCTCCGTGTTAGTGTAATTACCCATCAAACGGAGATCCAACCAATTTGCAGGCTGACTCTTGACTTCCAGCACTGCGTGGTAATCTTCATCGCTCCCTTTATTGAGCAGACTGTCAACTTCGTCATTGTAGACTTTTGTTCCACCCACGAAAAACTCCTTTGTCCCTGCAGGCGGCTTGACTCCGGGAATGCCATAATCCCTTTCAATATAATCTCCGTAGAGACATATATCCAAGGCATCTCCCTTCTCAAATACCAGTTTGAGGGAGACATCCTGGTGTTCAAGATCACTGTTGTCACGAAACCCGTCTGTTTCACGCCGGTTCGCCGTCAGATAATAACCGAAATCACCGAGCACAAACATCCCCTGTTCAGCCGAGACTTGATAGGTATCTTCAGTACCATAACCCCCACTAACCTTAAGATCCATTCTGTCCCTTTTCGGCCGTTTGGTAATGATATTGACTGTCCCACCCATGGCACCGGAACCATAGAGAAGCGATCCGGAGCCCTTGACCACCTCTATCCTTTCGATGTTGTTCAGAGGAATTCTACCCACATCCGCAAGGCCAAGAGAAGGCGAATTGATGCTTACGCCATTTACGAAGATTTGAGTTGCATTCCCGCTCATGCCTCTAATATGGATCGCCTCAGCAGCCCCTCCGTAATTGCCTTGCGTCCTCCAGTCAATACCCAGTTCGTTTTCCTCAATATCCATCTCATCCATGACGACCAAGGAATTGGGGATATCTTTTCTTTTTTCTTCAGTTTTTGTCGCTGTTACAACTACCTCCTCCATTGTTGTCAACGAATCTTTTTCCGTATGTTCCTCTTCAGACTGGCAAAACCCCGGCACGGCAAAAGCAACCCAGAGAATAAACACAAGCAGCCATTTTTTCATTCTACTTACCCCCTTTCCTGAAACTCCGTTTTCTTTTCAGGTCCGGAGAAAAAAATCCCCGGACCGATTAAAATCGATCCGGGGATATCCCTCTTTTATCCTCAGAATCTTTTGGGCAACCTCTGTCCGCGGAGGCTATTCCCAAGGTTCAGGCAGGTCTTCTGACTTCCCCGCCCTTTTAGCGACCTTCCCATCCCGATTTATCAGAACAGTGGTACACAAAGGCTAAAAGGGTTCCCTTTTCCTAAAAAGAAAAGGGCGGGGCTACAGCGGCGGGCCCGTCCCCGATTCCAACGGGGTTCCCTATCAAGCTCAATACGAGCACCTGAACTTTATTAATATAGCTTATTAAAAAATCTTCTAATGAAGTCAAGAAATATTTCTTATATCGTGTAAATGGTCTATGAGTTTTTTCCATTTCACATTCTGATATTGCAAATGTTTTATTTAGTTACAACCTACACATCTCTGCTTCTCCTTAAAAGAATCCTCAAAAAAACAGGCCCGCCTATTATAGCTGTTATGATCCCCACAGGCATCTCCGTGGGCGCTACAACAGTACGCGCAAAGAGATCGCACACAGTCAAAAACGCCCCTCCAAGGCAGAATGCTGCTGGAAGAACCACTCGATGGTCTACACCGGATAGACGCCTTACAGCATGCGGAATAATGAGTCCCACAAAACCAATAGGGCCTGCCAGAGAAACCGCTGCCGCAGTCGTAAGCCCTGTGCCAAGGAAAACCAGTTTTTGCACTGATGCTACATTCACTCCGTGGCCCATTGCCATCTCCTCACCAAATGCAAGCTGGTTAAGCGCATGCCCTTGAAGAAAAAGTAACGCCAGCCCTGGCAAGAGCAATGGGAGGAGGGCAGACAATTCCCGGTAACCAACTATGTCCAGTCCCCCCATCATCCACCGATCCATGGCAACCAGAAGGTGAGGGCTGACAATATAACGCACCAGCAGGATTGCAGCTCCGCACAGGATGTTAATGGTGACCCCGGCAAGCAGAATAGTGTTCATAGAGACACCCAAAGGACTGCGGGCAAGCCAATATATGGCTCCCACACAAAGGATGCATCCCAGAAGGCTGAAGAGCTGTACAGAAGAAAACGGCCCAAAATGAACGGAGAGCCCTGGAACAGATATGACAATCACTGCCCCAACAGCACCTGCCCCGGCTATTCCGAGTATGAAGGGCTCGGCCAGAGGGTTGCGCAGGACCACCTGCAACGAGCTGCCTGCCACGGCCAGCGACCCGCCCACAAGAAATGCAAGGAGCACGCGTGGTATACGGTGATGGAAAAAGATATCGGCATCCACATGAGGAATATGCGAAAAAAGGGCAGAACAAGTACGGACAACAGGGCATAGCCTGCCATTAACAAAACAAACCTTTTCCTTGTCAGCATACCGGTCACGATGTTTTCGCCTTCTGGACCCCAATCCCTGTTCTTGGGAGCACTATGGGAAGATCCGTAGTTGGATGTGGAATAACGTCCACCCCATCGCCATAAGTATCCTTTAATATCTCTTGAGTGAGGATCTCCTTAGGTCTTCCCTCCTCAATAATTTTTCCATCTTTTAGCAAAAGCACGCGGTGGCAGTAAAAAGAGGCCAGATTCAGGTCATGCGTCACAACAGCTACCCCCATTCCTCCTGCAACAAGCTCTGTAAGAAGCGTAAAGAACTTTACCTGATGTTGCATGTCCAGGGCGCTTGTGGGTTCATCCAACAGGAGGGCCTTTGGTTCCTGTGCCAATACAGAGGCTAAAAGCACGCGCTGGCGTTCTCCTCCGGAAAGATGTGAAAGATGTCGTTCACGGTACTGTTCAACCTCCGCCCTCAAGAGACATTGCCCAACCACATCCATGTCATGCGGGGAGAGAAAACCCGCGCCGGACAGATGAGGAAAGCGCCCCATAGCAACAACTTCCTGTACGGAGTAATCGAAATGACCAAGGGCATTTTGGGGAAAATAGCCAAGGATTCGGGCAATTTCCCGCCGTTTCATCTTGGCAATATCCTTCTCTTGAAGAAATACACTGCCTGAATCGGGGGTTATGACGCCTGATGCAAGTTTTAAAAGGGTGCTCTTTCCCGAACCATTGGGGCCGATGATCCCGACAATCTCTCCCTCTGCGACAGAAAAAGACGTTGAAACGAGCTGCCAATCGCTCCCCGCATATCTGTATGTAATGCCTTCCGCGGATAGTATCTTTTGATCCATAGTATTGTGTTTCGTAATTAAGTTGTCATCTCGATCGGAGGGAGAGATCTTTGAACATGTTGTTTTAATTAAGATTTCTCGCTTCGCTCGAAATGACATTATTGCAATGTTATTTCGGAAGCGCTCTAATAGTTATTTCAATCATTCTCCATGAAGCGTCCGTGCCAGGCAACGGGCGGCAGCGCCCACGCGAGGTCCCGGGACAAGAAGAAAGTCCTCGGCCAGGACATAGACCCTGCGATTGGAAACCGCCGGAATCCCACGAAGCACATTCCATTCGGATATAATCCGCCTCCGCCGAACATCTGTAATATTCTCCCCGGGTCGGGTCTCAATAATGATTTCTGGTGCACGCTTGATCAGGCTCTCTTTGGAGGCCTCGGGATAGGGTTGTGTGACATCTGAAAAGATATTTTCACCTCCTGCGATTTGCAAAATTTCGCTGACAAAACTCGGACCTCCTGCTGTGTAAAGGCTTGCCATGGAACCAGGAGAGCGGCCGAGACAAACAAACACCTTTTTCCTGGATCGACCGGCAGTTTTCTCTCGAATCTGTTCCAGCTCACCACGAATGGCAGCACACAGCTTTTGTGCCCGTTCAGTGCAGTCAAGGACCCTGCCCAACTCGAGAATACCATTGTAAATGGAAGAGAGACTGTCCATCCTGACGTGCAGGATCGGTATGCCCTTTTGCCGACAAAACCTTTCCATTTTCTCGTGCTTTCCCTGAACAATGACAAGATCAGGATGAAGGGCGGTGAGTCTTTCCATGTTCGGGTTAAAGTATCCGCCGACACTTGGTAATTCTTTTGCTTCAGGCGGGTATTTACAGAAATCAGTAACCGCAATCAAACGCTCTCCGCATCCGAGAGCAAAAATAGTCTCTGTTATGTTTGGTGCCATTGAAACGATACGCCGTGCCTTAGTGTCATTTTCATGGGCCTGAGCATGGCTACCTATCAATGCCCCTGGAGATAAAGCCTGTCCGCCAGGCCAATTGATGCCTGGGAGCAATGTAGATGCAATGATAAAAAAGGTTGTCAAAAGGTATTTAGTAAAATTTTTCAATAACATTCTCACCTCAAAAAAAATCCCCGGACCGAAATGAATTCGATCCGGGGATTTCCCTTTTTTATCCTCAAGATCCTGCAGAAAACCTCTGTCCGCGGAGGCTATTCCCTTTGTTCAGGCAGGTCTTCTGACTCCCCCGCCCTTTTAGCGACCTTCCCATCCCGATTTTTCAGAACAGTGGTACACAAAGGCTAAAAGAGTTCCCTTATTCTTAAAAAGAAAAGGGCGGGGTTACAGCGGCGGGCCCATCCCCGCTTCTCACGGGGTTCCCTATTAAGCTCAAAACGAGCACCTGAACTAAGATATATTTTCTAAGGAAAAAAGAGGTGAAAGTCAACAGGAAAGATGATACTGCCGGCAAGTTACAGGGTAGGTGATGAGTGCCACAACATCGATAACACTTTCTTGTGCCATGACATCGATAACAGTCATCTGTTTTATGAGAATACTTAGGGTTTCAACGTAATTTATAATCAAACTCATCAACC
>JAFDHL010000338.1 GCA_019308785.1 Deltaproteobacteria bacterium | reverse complement strand
TTTTTATAGAATTAAAAAAAATACCGGCCAATAACAAAAAAATGGGCAGGTGTATCTCATGCCAGAGGATAGTTTTCGCAATAAAGTAGCAAGGTTGCTCTCCTTTGCTGATGTTGAAATTTGGGGAGATCGTCCCTGGGACATTCAAGTCCATAACCAGAAGACCTATTCGAAGATCCTGGCGCAGGGTTCCCTGGGTCTGGGTGAGTCCTACATGGACGGCTGGTGGGATTGCGAAAGACTCGACGAATTTTTTCACAAAATACTGAAGGCCGAACTGGATACCCGGATCAAAACATGGGCCGACTATTTCAAAACATGGGCCGACTATTTTGAGGTCATAAGGGCAAGGCTTTACAACCTCCAGAAGCCGTCCCGTGCTTTTCAGATCGGTGAGCACCATTATGATATGGGTAACGACCTTTACCGGCGAATGCTGGACAAACGCCTAACCTATAGTTGCGGTTACTGGAAAAATGCATCTACCCTGGACGAGGCCCAGGAGGCCAAACTGGACCTGGTCTGCCGCAAGCTTGACCTTCAGCCGGGAATGCGACTCCTGGACATTGGTTGCGGCTGGGGAGGGACCGCCAAATTCGCCGCCGAGAATTACCGCGTGGAAGTGCTCGGCATTACCGTTTCCAAAAAACAGGTGGCCTTAGGAAAAGAGCTTTGCAAAGGGCTTCCTGTTGAGATTCGCCTTCAGGACTACCGCAGTCTTAATGGGACCTTTGATCGTATACTCTCCATAGGCATGATCGAGCATGTGGGTTATAAAAATTACGTCACCTTTATGAGCGTGGTCAATCGCTGCCTCAGAGAAAATGGTCTATTCCTGCTTCAGACCATTGGCGGAAATCGCACGGTTTCCAAGTGCGACACCTGGATAGATCGTTACATCTTTCCCAATTCCATGCTTCCCTCCCCCGGCCAGATATGTGCCGCTATAGAAGGACTATTTGTTCTTGAAGACTGGCACAGCTTTGGCGCGGACTACGACAGGACCCTGATGCAATGGTTTCAGAATTTTAATGATAATTGGGGCGTTCTGAAAGAGACCTATGACGGGCGATTCTACCGTATGTGGAAATATTATCTCCTGTCCTGCGCCGGTTCCTTCAGGGCAAGGGAAAACCAGTTATGGCAAATTGTCCTGTCTCCAGAGGGCCTGCCGGGCGGGTATCATTCCCCCAGGTGAGCCGCATCATAGGCCGGTTGTTTCTCACATTGAAATGAAAGGTTAAGTCAATGAAAATAACAGATGAGATATTCCAGGTAGGCGGCGGGGAATTTACATCTCCCGAGGATGCTGCCATTTATTTGATCAATTTCAAAGGTCATGCCGCACTTGTGGATGCCGGTTGTGGCAGGTCCTGGGATAGGCTTTCCAAGAATATCCGGGCATATGGAGTAACCCTCGAAGCAATAGAATACCTCCTTATCACCCACTGCCATTACGACCACACCGGTGGCGCAAAGGAAGTGAAGGACATGACCGGGTGCAAGGCCGTGGCCCATGAACTGGACGCACAATTCTTGGAAGCGGGAGATGACAGGATAACCGCGGCCACGTGGTACGGCGCAAGACTTGAACCCTTTCTGATCGAAAAAAAACTGTCCCTTCCACGAGAATACATTCAATTGGGGGACACACAGATAGAGGCCATTCATACGCCCGGGCATTCCCCCGGTTCAGTGGTTTATGTTGCTGAATCCCAGGGTCTGAAGGTACTCTTTGGACAGGATGTACACGGCCCTCTGGACGCAAGTTTTCTTTCCAACAGGGAAGACTACCTTGAATCCCTAAAACTCCTTCTGTCCATTGAAGCAGACATCCTGTGTGAGGGTCATTACGGTATTTATAAGGGAAAGACCGAAGTCGAAGATTTCATCCGATCCTTTATTAGCCTGCCAACCTCATGATGTTTTCTGCAATGGCAGCACCAAATGCCGAGCACTTAATCTCCCGGACGCCTTTCATCAGCCTGGCGAGGTCATAGGTTACTGTTCCCTGGGCAATGGTTTGTGTCAACGCCTCAACAATCAGATCGGCAGCCTCTATCCAGCACATAAAGCGGAGCATTTCCACACCCGAGAGGATAAGAGAGCCGGGATTGACCTTGTCCTGGCCCGCGTATTTAGGTGCCGTGCCGTGGGTGGCCTCGAAGAGCGCACACCGCTCCCCGATATTTGCGCCCGGGGCCATGCCCAGGCCTCCCACCTGGGCTGCAGCTGCATCCGATAAGTAATCCCCGTTCAGATTGGGTGTAGCGATAACGCCGTATTCTTCGGGCCGCAGCAATAACTGCTGGAACATTGAGTCCGCAATACGATCTTTTATGACAATACGGCCTGGTGGAATCTTGCCGCCGAATTTATCATACAATTCTGCTTCGGTCACTGTTTGCTCTGAAAACTCTTCCCTCGCTACCTGATAGCCCCAATCGCGGAACGCTCCCTCCGTGTATTTCATGATGTTGCCCTTATGAACCAGGGTAACACTATGATATCCGTTTTCCAGTGCGTATTGAATGGCCCTGCGTACAAGACGGCTGGAGTTGGCCTGGCTCATGGGCTTAATACCGACTGCGCTTTCAAAAAGGATCGGGGGGTTGTCTGATTCTCTCAGCTTTTTGTTGACAAGTTCAAGCACATCTCTGGCATCCTGGGACCCTGCCTCCCACTCTACTCCCAAATACACGTCCTCTGTGTTTTCCCGAAAGATGACCACATTTAAACGTTCCGGATGAATCACGGGCGCGGGGAC
>JAFDHL010000068.1 GCA_019308785.1 Deltaproteobacteria bacterium | reverse complement strand
CATACCCTTCGCTTTGACAAGACCTATCCGGATTTTTAGGCACCAGACTTAAGTATCCATACACGGGAATCGGATGAATTCATGTCCCATGCATACACTTTTGAACGTTACCAATTTTTTTACTCAGCGAGGGTAGGACAACCAGGGTATATAATTATTGTTCTAAAGATTCCAATAGGAGTTCTGAAACGTCCATTACCCTCATCTCCTCTTCCATGCCTATGGTCTTCAGAGCATCCTCAAACATGCTGATACAATAGGGACAGGCTGCTGCAATGATCTCAGCACCCGTTTCGACAGCTTCTTTAACCCTTAACACGGAAAACCGTTGTTCGGCAGGCACCTCATTCCAGAGCCCGCCGCCACCGCCGCCGCAACAAAGACTGTTTTCGCGGTTTCGCTCCATCTCAACAAGATCAATCCCCGGTATGGCCCTGAGCACATCTCTTGGGGGTTCATATATGCCGTTGTGCCTCCCAAGATAACAAGGATCATGGTAGGTTACCCGTTTTTCCACTTTCAGCGATGGTTTGAGCCGTTTTTCTTTAATTAGCTCCAGTAAGAGTTGTGTGTAGTGCCGGACTTCGTAGTTTCCACCTAATTCGGGGTATTCCTTGACGAATGTATTGTAACAGTGGGGGGAAGCAACGATAATCCGTTTTACCCCTTTCTCCTCGAATGTCGATAAATTGGTCTCTGCAAGCTTACCGAAAAGCTCCTCTCCACCCATCTTCCGGATGGCATCTCCGCAGCAGACTTCCTTTTCTCCCAGCAGGCCAAAATCAACCTGTGCCGCTTGCAGGACTTTTATCAGGGCCTGCCCGGACTTCTGGTTTCTTGCATCATAGGCCTGGGTGCAACAGGTGAAATAGAGGTAATCCACATCCGGCCCAAACTCCTTCACCCCCAATCCCTCAGCCCATTTAGTACGCTCTTCCGGCTCTCCGGACCACGGGTTCCCTCGACTGGCCACACTGCCTAATGGCACCTTGAGAGAGGCCGGTATGGAGCCTGTTTCATTCATCATCATGCGCATGGAGCGAATGATATCGATTATCTTTAACCCACGCGGGCAATTAATCACACACATGTTACAGGTAACGCAGTTCCAGAGGTCCTCTGACTCGAATCCTTCAAGACCAAACTGGGCTAACCGGATCATGCCTCGTGGGCTGAAGTATTTGACAAGGTTCCACGGGCAAACACCTGTACAGGTGCCGCACTGCATGCACTGGTCCAGATCCTCACCACCCAATTCCTTGATGGCGTCAGTTACCTCCAGAAATGGGGTCACTGCTTCCATAATCAGCCTTTCTCCTTATATATGGCTTGGCATTCCCTGCTCTTTTACTATGATTTCAAACAATTGCCTCAGCCTTCACATATTCAGGGGACTGGTAGCATTTTTGACATGTAACGTCAATACAAAATCTTGAAAATGCCGGGCGGGCGCGCATGCCCCGCCCGCCTCAGGCGCTTGGGGGTCGATTCCTCAAAAAAGAGTCCCATGCCCTTCAAGATGCGAACACTTTTGATCGTTACTAATAAGTTATATATGATTGGATTTCCTTGACCACCAAACCTTTTTCTCTTATTCTCAATTAAGAAGAGCCGGCTTATCATTAACACGGCAAATCATGCTTGTTTCTGGCATAGTGAAAATGTTTTGTGCCCCGTTAGAGGCGGCTCCCAAAAAACATGCAGAAAGGTATCAGGGCGGGTAGTCTGATTCACAAGACAAGGACAATTGGCAATGCCCTTGAGTCCGAACGAGGATATTTATGAACAGGGAAATTGAGAGTATTGAAAATGATTTTAAGAGGCCGCCGTTGAATCTGGCGATCGTGGGAGGGGGCAAGGATTGCAAATTCTTCCTGGAATTTCTGCTGCGTGAAAAATTCCAGTTTATGAATATTAATCTCGTGGGTGTTTGCGACATAAATCCGAATGCCGAAGGGTTTCTTCTTGCCAAAGAGATGGGGATTTATACCACAGACAGCTTCCATGATCTTCTCAAGATCAAGGATCTCGATGGCGTGATAGAAATTACGGACGATCGAGAAGTCCTTCTCGAACTCATCCGGCACCGGCCAAAAGGGGTCGCTGTGCTGGACCACAATGTCAGCCGGATTGTAGCGACTCTCTTTGACTTTGATCGGCGTCTGAAATCGGCGGAGCGGCAGGTGGCACTTGAGAGAATGGCCACAGACTTCCTCATCCAGCAAACCAACGAACGAATTGTGGTATTAAACCCGGATTTTACAATCGTTGAGGCCAACGAGGCTTACCTGAATGCCGTGACCAGATCCAAACAGGAGGTGATTGGAGCACATTGCTACGAAATCACCCACGGACTCAATGCGCCGTGTACGACCTCACTGCCAGGTATGGAGTGCCCCATGATAGAGACACTGCGAACCGGCGAATCTGCTCATGTCATCCATGAGCGTCCCAGCTCTGAAGATCATTTTACTTACGGCGATATGGTAACCTATCCTGTTAAGGACCAAAATGGTCAAATCATCCGGGTCATTGAGATATGGAGAGACATTACTGAAGAGCTTTCATCCAGATGGGAAAAGCGGGTCAGGGAATTGAAGGATGATTTCAAAAAACTCATTCAGGAAGACCGAATGATCTCCTTGGGAAAACTCGTGGCCAGTTGTGTCCACGAGATAAACAACCCCATTCAGGGGTTATTGACTTTCAGCCATCTGATGCTGGATACCCTTAATAAAGGTGAGCCGAGTGCAGATGATCTTAAAGAATTTCAACAGTTCCTCGCTCTCATGTGCAGTGAGATGGACAGGTGCGGGAACATTATCTCCGGCCTTCTCTCATTTTCCCGGGAACACGCCGTGGAATTTGAGAATGTCGATCTTAACGAAGTCCTTGAGTCAGTCATTGCATTGACCCGTCATAAGATGGAACTCCAGGATATTTATCTGAGCACTGATATGTATCCAAAACCCCTGCTGGTCCGCGGAGATGTCAATCAGTTGCAGCAGTGCTTTCTCAATCTGGTCTTCAATGCCATTGAGGCCATGCCCGAAGGAGGAAAGCTGATTTTGCTTTCCCTATTGGACGAGGACAAAAAAAACGCCCGAATAGAGATCCAGGATACAGGATGCGGGATCCATGATGAGAACCTGGATCACATCTTTGATCCCTTCTTTACCACCAAGGAAGAGGGAAGTGGCACCGGCCTTGGATTATCCATTGTCCATGGTGTTGTAAAAACGCATGGAGGGGAAATTCAGGTGAAAGGTCAGGCGGGAAAAGGAACCTCCTTCATCCTGACTTTTCACACCCATTAACCTCATGATAAATACGCTGGAGGAATGTTGTGGATGAGAAGATGAGCATCATGATTGTGGACGATGAAATGATCGTTCGGGAATCCCTTTTCCACTGGTTTGAAAAGTCTGGTCATAAGGTGGATACGGCTTCATCGGGCTTCGAGGCCTTGGAAAAACTGGAAAAGTTTCCTTTTGAACTTCTGTTTGTGGACATAAAGATGCCCAAAATGAGCGGCATTGAACTCCTTGAAAAAGTAAAAGAGGAATACCCCGATACAATCGTTATCATCATCACCGCATACGGCTCCATAGACACTGCCGTAAAGGCCATGAAATTGGGAGCCATCGACTACCTGCTCAAACCCTTCAAACCGGATCACCTTTCACTCGTGATGGAAAAAATAGCCCATCAACACAAACTTGCATCTGAGTACAGATATCTTAAAGGACGTCTGGAGGAAATCACCCGTTTCGATAACATTATAGGCCAGTCCCCTGAAATGGAGCGGGTCTTTCAACTTATTCCGGAGGTTGCCCAAACCGACTCTACAATCCTGATCCTTGGCGAAACCGGGACCGGGAAGGAGTTGGTGGCAAAGGCCATCCATGCCAAAAGCCATCGTTCAAATGGCCCTTTTATTGCTATTAACTGCGGTGCCATGCCGGACACTTTGCTGGAAAGTGAGCTTTTCGGACATTTAAAAGGCGCTTACACCGGCGCGACCCACACCCGCAAAGGTTTTCTTGAGGTGGTTTCCGGTGGCACCCTGTTCCTTGACGAAATCGGGGAGATCAGCCCTAAGATGCAAGTGGATCTCTTACGCGTTCTGGAAGAGAAGAAAATCACCAAGCTGGGAGACAGGGCCCCGGTTGATGTGGATTTTAGGTTGATCTCTGCAACCAAGCGGGACCTGGAAAAAGAGGCCGCTGAGGGCAATTTCCGGGAGGACTTCTTTTATCGTGTCAATGTAATCACAATACAAGTCCCCCCCCTCAGAAAAAGAAAGGGGGATATTCCCCTGTTAGTCGAGCACTTTCTTGAGAAGTATAGCCATGAAACCACCAAGCGGGTTGATCATGTCATTCCGGATGCCATGAAACTCTTGAAAAGCTATGATTGGCCCGGAAATGTAAGGGAATTGGAAAATGCTATTGAACGGGCTGTGGTCCTGTCAAAAGGCAGGTCTTTAGGGGTTGAGGACTTCTCTTTTCTACGGCCTCCTTCTGTCCTGCCTTCAGGGACACGATCGCTACGGGAGATACAAAAGGATTATGTACGGAAGATTTTAGAAGAATACGACTGGAATGTGACTCAGGCCTCCAAGATCCTCGATATCAACCGCGTTACCCTGCATAAGATGATCAAACGATACGAGCTGCAACGGACACCTTCAACCGGTCCATAGAAAATCCCACTTTATGAGCCCAACAGAGCCACGCATCGGGGTATTGCCCCTTGGAAAGGTTCCGGAAATCGTCTCTAAGTCCATAGCTGCACATATCCTCGGCTATTTAGACCTTGATGCTGACATTCTCCCGGCCTTAGACGATCCTTCATATGCCTTTGACAAGAGGCGACTTCAATACGATGCGGGGGCCATACTGAAGTCTCTCGAATCAGAGCCCTTCCAAGACTATATCAAGGTAATTGGTCTTCTTGATGTGGACATCTTCGTTCCCATATTCACCCATGTCTTTGGAGAAGCAAAGCAGGGAGGAAAATGCGCCCTCGTTTCGCTTTACAGGCTAAGAAAAAACCTGGATGGCACCATCGCATCCATACCTATTTTACTTGAGAGGACAGCAAAGGTAGCCCTTCACGAATCGGGCCATCTCTTAAACCTCCTGCATTGTATGGATGAACGATGTGTCATGCATTTTTCCGGGACACTCGAGGACCTGGATAACACGCCTTTGTATCTCTGCAGGTACTGTTCCACTTACCTCCGGGACGCATTAAGCCGCATATAGATATCCTATATGCTCTCTGTACGGAGGAAATTTCGAACCAGAGGATCCCAACCGATTTCAGGAAAATTACCGAAGATATCATCAATCGCCTCACCACCCGTGGCCGCAAGCTGTTCATATTCCGGCCCCATGAGACCCATTAATGTCCTGTTTTCCTGCTCTATCCATCTGTAGCTCTCTTCCCCAAAATAGAGACCTTTCAGATTCATCTTCGGACGTTCAGGTTCAAGAATAAACAGCCACCCGTGCTGATAAGGATCCTCATGAGCGATTTCAGGATGCTCCAAGACCTTATGGTTTACCGCAAGAACCTTTCCTGTAACCGGGGATAAACAAGCGGCCTTGTGGTCATCCCTGGCAAGGGACCATCCCACCTCGTTCTGCTTCAGGTCTGCTCCTAAAGGAGGAAGCCTCAGAGTCTGCACTGCGCCTAAGACCTTGTTCACAAAATCGTCGAATCCTACCTTGACACGTCCGCCATGCTCAAACCGAGCCCAACCGTGACCCATATGATAATAGTATCCATCTGCCATTCGATAGCCCGAAATATTCCTGAAGTTGGGGGCCGCGGCCGACTCTCCAAGATCAAGCTCATCCAGAACCTGATCAAAAGGACAGTGGTAGCACTCATAGTTCATTGTGCAGATCTTCGGTGCCTCGATACGGCCCATTAAGGCATGACGGCATGGCCGGGATGCACCATGATATTGTTTTTTCAGGTATTCCACCCATGCAGGCGTTTCCTGTTTCGTCTCAGACTGGGGGCTCAGACCCATGGCTTTCCTCATTCCCAGGTCGAATGGGCAATTCTGGCAGTCGTAAGCATTATCACATATCCGGAAATTGACTACCCCTGCCTTCATCCAGATACACTCATCTTCCAACACCTGGAATCCCTGAATCGTCTTCTTCTGGCTTTTTTGATCTTTGTCTTTTTTTCCTTTCATTTTTGATACCTCCTTTTATCTCGGATTTCCTGAATCACGCGGCCTTGGCTAAGAAATCCTGTGATATTCTGTTATCTTTCCTGGCCAACATACGATCCTCCGTCTCATCAAGCCATTGATCGAAGGCACAATGCCTGCATTGATAACCGTGGATGCACGACCTGGTTATCTCTGTTCGGCCACTCTCAGTGTGCAGGCAACTCGGCAAGGGAGTTCGAGGTTTAAGTCCCGGCCCTTTCGTTTGGATCATCGTATTTAGCATTCTGATCACCTCCTTGATTATTTCTGATCTTTATAAACTGCAACTAAGGTGCCAAGAAGGGACAGAGAAACATATTCGGATGTTTCCTTTTGAAATCATTAGCTTTTTTTGCAAAAATATTTAAGAGAAGCTCAGAAGGTTCTATGTGTGAAAGAGAGTAAAAGTGGATTGTGGCTACACTCGAAAAAAAACTAAAGAGAAGTGGCCAGAAAATGCGTCTATAATCAAGTGGTTAAATTAGTGTAGCTTTTGACTACAACTAGTGTAGCTATTTTTTATATAAAACACCCTTTGTAACTAATCAGGTTATTTAGGCTGAAGACTGTTAGTAAAGGGCTGAACGTAGTGCAAATTGGGCTCCTATTATTGTATTGCTGTAACTGCTTTATCCCTGAAAAGAACTCTTTCGGTTCTCTTTCCCCTTCAGTCTTCAGTCTAAACACCTTCAGCCTGACTACGTGAATTGCTTGAGTTGTTTTGGAGGCTAACTCTGATAACCTCGTAAAAAGTCGCTTCGCGCCTTTTTACGAATCCATCAACTCTGAACGGCAGAAGCCTTCATCCTATGTCTAACGTTGCATGGGTCAAAGTATCGGATTATGCATTGACAAATTCTTGTCTGTCTATTAGTTAAATCGATTGTGCAAAAACCCTTGATGTCGAAATTTTGTAACACTTTAGGCTTCAAATTGACTCCTGGGGGATTGAGAGATTCCTGCACAATCAGCATCTACTGTTTAACACGTCTTAAAGGGGATTAGCTCATGTTTTATGACATAGCCCTGTACGCGTCTCTTGCAATTTTCGTACTTGGTTTGATCTACAAGATTTCCGCCTGGTTCAGGCGCAATGTCGGCGTCAATTCCAGGAATATCACCGCTTCTGCAAGGATTTTGGCTGCCATCAAAGGCATTCTGGGGACGGTATTTAGCGCAAGACTCTTCACCCTTATAAAGGTATTTATTCTTGATGTCCTTGGCCAGGCAAGGATACTAAAAGAAGATTTTCTGCGCTGGCTGATGCACATGCTTATGTTTTGGGGCTTTATGCTGCTTCTCCTTATGCATGCCCTAGATGGTATTATCACGGAACCCCTGTTTCCCGAATATGCTTCCACGCTTAATCCTTTTATGTTTTTGAGAGATCTATTCGGATTTCTAGTGATCATAGGAATTGGAATTGCCATCTACCGACGCTTCATTTTGAAGGTGCCTCGTCTAAAGACCAATGCCATGGATCATTATGCAATCATCATCCTGGCCATCATCATGCTCTCCGGAGTTTTTCTTGAAGGTCAAAAAATAACCTCATTTACAAAATACCAGGAGATGGTCGAAGAGTACGGCGGGATAGATGATGAAGAGGAACTAAAAGCGCTGGAGTCCCTGTGGGTAGCAGAGTTTGAAGTGGTTTCCCCCAAGGTGCAGGGGCCATTTGATGAAGAAATCCTCGAACAGGGCAGAGAACTTCATGAGATGGGTTGTTCCTCATGTCACTCCCGTCCCAAATGGGCCTTTACCGGTTATGCCGTGGCCAAGATTACAAAGCCGTTCGCATTGGGTTTGGACCGTGCAAACTTACACATCTTGCTCTGGTATATTCATTTCCTGGCTTGTTTTTTAGGTCTGGCATATCTTCCCTTCAGCAAGATGTTCCATATCTTCGCAAGCCCGATAAGTCTTCTGGCCAATAGCGTGATGGACAAAGAAACATCTGATCCTGCCAACATCGCCACCAGACAGGCATTGGAGTTAGACGCCTGCACCCATTGTTGTACATGCAGCCTGCGATGTTCAGTAGCAGTTGCCCTTAACAAAATAGACAACATAAACATTCTCCCTTCAGAAAAAATGGTTTTTCTAAAGGCCTATGCAACTGACAATAAACTTGACGATGAGGGATTAAAGGCAATTCAGGAAGGGATTTATCTATGCACCAACTGCGATCGCTGTACTGTGGTATGTCCTTCTGGCATCAATCTCAGGGATTTGTGGTTCAGTGTGAGGGAAAAGTTCATTCAGGAAGGTCCTTCTGTGCCATTACTGCTTTCTCCCTTCTCTTTTTACAGGGGGCTAAACCAGCAGAATCTTGACCCAAATTATTATAAAAAACCCTTAAACAAAGCACAAATGGCTATCGCTGAAAAGTGCGAACTAATTAATAAGCCTGACAAGATCGTGCCTCTAACACCTATAAATAAGGGATTCAAGGAAAAGATAAATCTCTCTTCCCAAGCCAATACCTATTCTTACTGCTTTTCCTGTGAGAACTGCAGCACGGTTTGTCCGGTGGTGGAAAACTATGAAAACCCGCAGGAAGTCCTTGATCTCCTGCCACATCAAATCATGCGTTCACTAGGACTGGGACTAACGGACCTGGCCCTCGGATCAAAGATGTTGTGGAACTGCCTCACCTGCTATCAATGCCAGGAGCATTGCCCCCAGGGTGTAAAGGTAACCGATATCCTCTACGAACTGAAAAACCTTGCAGTAAAGGAAATACATGCTGCGTGATATTAATTATGATAGACCTCGTTGGGTAGTTTAGTGGTTAAGTGGTTGAGGAGGTCTGAACAGGAATAAAAATGATGAAATTTGCATTATTTCTTGGATGTAACATTCCGGCCCGTGTCCAGCAATATGACATGTCTGCAAGGGCGGTATTGGACATACTAAATGTTGATCTGGTTGATATTCGTGAATTTAATTGTTGCGGCTATCCCATAAGAAATACTGATTTTGCGACATTTGTCCTCTTTTCGGCCAGAAACCTTGCCCTGGCGGAAAAGCAGGATTTGGACATAGTAACACTTTGCAAGTGCTGCTATGGCAGCCTGAAAAAGGCGGAACATCTCATGAAGGAAGACAATTCCCTGCGGGACGAAATCAATGGCCTGCTGGCAAAAGAGGGTTTGGAATATAGGGGGACAATTGAAGTAAGGCATTTCCTGTCCGTGCTTCATAAAGAGATCGGAATTCCTGCGTTAAAGGAAAAAGTGAAAAACGGCTTTAAGGATCTTAAGATTGCGACTCATTACGGTTGTCATGCACTGCGACCCAGTGATATTACGCAGTTTGACAATCCCGTGGCACCTGTCCTATTCGATCAACTGGTAGAGCTCACCGGTGCCAAGAGTATTGACTGGCAATTGAAACTTGAATGCTGCGGTGCACCCCTTTTGGGAGTAAACGATGATCTTTCCATGGACCTGGCTGAAAAAAAACTCTCAGACGGCAAGCAATCCGGTGCGGATTATCTTTGTGTCGCATGTCCTTATTGCCAGTTGCAATTTGACACTGTCCAGCAAATGATGAGCTCAGTCCGTGGTACTGACCATCAGCTTCCCAGCATCCTGTTCCCTCAACTCCTCGGGCTGGTAATGGGCATTAACGGAAAGGCCTTAGGAATTCAGATGAATCAGATAGATATCAGCCGTATTGAAGATTTTTTGTCGTAGGAGAAAAAATGTCAAAAGAAAAAATTGGCTCTATAATGGTTGTGGGTGGCGGTATTGCGGGAATGCAGGCCGCACTGGATTCGGCGGATTCCGGGTATTACGTGTACCTCGTTGAAAGATCCACATCCATTGGCGGGATCATGTCCCAGTTGGACAAGACATTTCCCACCAATGATTGTGCGATGTGAATTATCTCACCCAAACTGGTCGAGGTCGGCCGGCACATCAATATCGAGCTGCTCACCCTCTCAGAAATAAAGGGCCTTTCCGGGGAAGAGGGGAATTTTGAGGTCAAGCTTACCCAGCACCCCCGGTACGTTGATATGGATAAATGTATCGCCTGTGGAATATGCGCTGAAAAGTGCCCGAAAAAGGTAATCAATGAATACGAAGCAGGACTTAATAAGCGAAAGGCGGCCTTCGTCAAATATGCCCAGGCCGTCCCCCTCAAGTACGCCCTTGACCCGGAAAATTGCATTTACTTCAAAAATGGAAAGTGCAAGGCCTGTGAAAAATTCTGCCCCGCCGATGCCATCAGGTTCGATGACCAGCAAAAGGATCTCACGCTTAACGTGGGAGCCATTATCCTGGCCAGTGGCTGCGAGGTGTATGATCCAGCAACCCATGACGTGTATGGCTATGGGAAATCCCCTGATATCGTAACCAGCCTGGAATTTGAGCGTATCCTTTCTTCGTCCGGCCCTTATGGAGGGCACCTGGTCAGGCCGTCAGATGAAAAAGAGCCGGAGAAAATTGCATGGCTCCAATGTATTGGCTCGAGAGATACGCACTTGGGGGCCCGAAACTATTGTTCATCGGTTTGTTGTACATATGCAATAAAAGAAGCAATGCTGGCCAAAGAGCACAGCAAGGGTTCCCTGGATACGGCGGTCTTCTATATGGATATCCGCACCCATGGTAAAGACTTTGAGAGATATTACAACAGGGGCAAGGATGGATCCGGAATCCGTTTCATAAAATCGAAAATCACCAATATTACTCCTGCAGGTGATAACGGCAGGCAACTTATACGCTATATTGATGAGGGTGGCAAAAGGGTTGAAGAAGAATTCGATATGGTGGTGCTCTCTGTTGGCCTCGGCCCAAGCAAAGAAGGGCTTGATCTGGCAGACAGGTTAAATATTGAGCTTGATCAATATGGTTTCGCGTCAACAGCAAGCTTTGAGCCCGTTAATACCTCTACGCCCGGAATCTTTGTATGTGGTGCCTTTGAGGGCCCGAAAGATATCCCTTCATCTGTTATCGAATCAAGCGCTGCCGCGGGTGTTGCAGGAAGCCGTCTGAGTGAATCCCGCTGGAGCATGACAAAGACTAAAGAAATCCCTGAAGAAATCGATATTAGAGGTGAACCACCCCGCACTGCTGTGTTTGTATGCAGGTGTGGGACCAATATTGCCGGTGTAGTGGATGTACCGGCTGTTGTGGAATTTGCCCGGACTTTGCCGGGAGTTGTGTTCGCTGAAGAAAACATGTTCAGTTGTTCTCAGGATACCCAGGATAAGATGACCAGTGTCATCAAGGAAAAGCGTTTGAACCGTGTGGTGGTTGCGGCCTGCACCCCTAAAACCCACGAACCACTCTTCCAGGAAACAGTCACCAATGCAGGGATCAATAAATATCTTTTTGAGATGGCCAATATCCGCAACCAGTGTTCCTGGGTACATGCTGAAGATCCCGAAGCGGCCACGGAAAAGGCAAAAGACCTGGTACGAATGGCCGTATCCAAGGTGAGCCTGCTCGAACCATTGCCCGAGCCGACACTGGAGATCAACCAGTCGGCCCTTGTTATTGGCGGCGGGATTTCCGGGATGGCAGCGGCAAAGACGCTCTCATCACAGGGGTACCGCACATATGTTATTGAAAAAGAGGGGGGTCTCGGCGGACAGGCCCGACAACTCCATGAGACCTGGCGCGGGGAGGACATCCAGAAATATCTGGCTAAGATTATTGAAGATATTCAGGCCGATGAAAACATCGACGTCCGCCTCAACACAGAAATAAAAGCGGTAGATGGTTTTGTAGGCAATTTCGAAACGACTGTTGAAACGGATGGTAAACAAGAGGTCCTGGAACACGGTGTGACTATCATTGCATCAGGTGCTTCGGAACTCAAACCCGACCAGTATTTGTATGGGAAGGATCCGCGAGTCCTGACCGGTCTTGAACTGGACCAGAGGTTCATTGACAACGACGAATCAATCAAGCAGCTAAAATCCACCCTGTTTATCCAATGTGTGGGCTCTCGCATAGAGGAACGTCCCTATTGTTCAAAGGTATGCTGCACACATTCAATAAAAAGCGCCCTGAAACTCAAAGAATTGAACCCGGAAATGGACATCTTTATCCTTTTCAGGGATATGAGAAGCTACGGGTTACGCGAAGATCTGTATCGGGAGGCACGATCCAAGGGCATCCTTTTTGTCCGGTACGACTTTGATAAGGAGTTGAATGTCAATATCGACAAGGAAGACCTTCAGGTAACCTTCACCGACTCGGCAATCAGAAGAAAAATGGAGATACGTCCGGACCTTCTGGTTCTTGCCACTGCAATCGTTCCTGATAAGGAAAACCCGCTTGCGCAGATGTGCAAGGTAACACAAAATGACGATGGCTTCTTTATGGAAGCCCACGTCAAACTTCGCCCCGTTGATTGTGCGACAGACGGGATATTTATCTGCGGACTGGCCCATGCACCAAAACCTGTTGATGAATCCATCTCTCAGGCACAGGCCGCGGCAACAAGGGCTATAACCCTTCTGGCCAAGAAGAAGATCC
>JAFDHL010000337.1 GCA_019308785.1 Deltaproteobacteria bacterium | reverse complement strand
TTATAAAATGCCACCGCATTTGAATACAGGTCATACTCACGCTTTAATGATGCCTTGATTTCATTAGTTTGTTGCATGCGGTATTTATACACAAAGCAGATGTTGAAAGTCAAGGATTTTACCCAAAGCAGGAACGGGGTCACCCTTGACAAGGATATCAAGAGAACAGTGGATAGGATTGACGATCGTTAGAATTGACGATTGTCGATTGACAATTGAATATTGTGAAGGGAAAATGAAAACCAAAAATAAAATCGATTGAAGTCCTTTACTAACAATTTAATAAAACGAAAGGAGAAAAAAATGGAAAAAAATACAAAAGCACCAGAAGCAAAAGTGGCTATCAGCCGAAAAAAGATCGGTGGAGAAATTCGCATAGTTGTCAATGAGATTACGGATAGATGTCTTTATTCCGGGTTCTTCGGCACCCTGGATTCCGCCAGAATGAAAGCAGTTACTGACAGGATATTGGATCTTGCGAATGTTACCGACATTGAGATAGTCATCATTGATCTTGCGAACGTTGATATTATAGATTCTGCAGTAGCATCCCATCTTGCCAGGCTGGGGGATACACTCAAGTTTATTGGCGTAGAGGTCATTTTTTGTGGAATTATACCACAAGTTGCTCAGACTATGGTTACTACCGGTATTGAAATGAAAGGATTCAGAATAACCAAAGACTTTAAATCGGCGCTTAAAGAAGTGTTCACCCTTCAGGGATTTAAGCTTGTTCGGATAGAGCCTGAAGAATAGTCAAAGGGCAAAATTGATGCCATTGCGAATTTAGGGATTGGGGGATTTAGGAATTGAGGAATTGGGAATTGAGGAATTCTATCCAATTCAAAAATGAAAAAGAGATTACGGAAGTAAGGGATATGGCTTCCGAAATGGCTTTTGAAACAGGCTTTGATAAAGTTGACTGTGCCCAGGTAGCTTTAGCCGTCTCAGAGATCGCCGGGAACGCCCTGAAATTCGCCGGCAAGGGCACTATAATTATACGATTGACAGATAATAGTAAAGGCCTGGAAATTTTTGTTCAGGATAAGGGACAGGGTCTTAAAAGTGTAAAAAAGGTGATGGAAGAAGGGTATTCAAGTATGGCCGGCAGTTTGGGTGTAGGCTTAAATGCGGCTAAAAGAGCAATGGACGAATTATCCGTCAAATCAAAGGTTGGGCAGGGTGCAACAGTCATCATGAGAAAATATCTGCCCATTCCTGAAGAAGAAATCGAATATGGAATAATCTCTTTGAATGACGAACGGTATCCGGTTAATGGTGATGCCTATGTGGTCAAAGAATTTAAAGGGGATAAGGCGCTTCTGGCTGTTATTGATGGGACCGGGAATGGTTTCAATGCAAATAAAGCCGCCAATTTTGTTAAGGATATAATCGAACAGAATTATAAATCGGATCTGACTGCAATTGTGACAAGATGCCATAAAAATTTGAGAAAGGTATTTGATATTTCTTCGCTCACGAGTTGCGTAATGGGTCTCCTTTTACTAAAACCACGCTCTCTGGAATATGTGGGGGTGGGTGATACCACTGTCAACGTGATGGGTACACCCCAAAAAATACATCTCCCAAGTCAGCGAGGAATCGTGGGGGATATCAGACTGCCTGATTTAAAATCGCATAGACATCGTTGCGGCCGCAACATCATCATTATTATGTGTTCCGACGGGATAAGCCCTCGCTTTACTGAGGAAGAGTTGCCTTTAGACCAAAACGCACAGCGCATCGCTAATTACATCTTGGAGAACTATCGCCGCCAATATGGGGATGCAACGGTTCTTGTAGCGAAAAGAAAGAGGTAAATCTCAAGAAGTCAGAATTCAGGAGTCAGAAAGGAAAAACTATGGGTGTTGTTGAGCGCGAGGAGGAAAAAGCCGCTTATGAAGTGAAGGAGTTTTTGGTATCCATCATAGCCAATGCGCCGTATGGTATTCTTGCTTTCGATTTAGAGGGTGAAGTTATAATGGCCAACACTCTTGCCATTAAATATCTCGGGAAGAAAATGTCCGTAAACAGGGCTATAAGTTTACACATACTGGAACTGATAAAAGATGTCCCCGTGCTGGCAAAGATTGTTGAGACTTATATCAAAAAAGGGAGAGAACCGTTCGACCTGCCCCCTGTCCAGATAAACAAAAAGTTCATGTTAATAAAAGGGCGATTAATCTCAAACGGAACTATCCTCGTTATCGAGGATATAACAATCCAAAGGAAAGCAGAAGCCAAATTGGCGGAACGAACTGAGGAATTGTCTGAAGCAAACATCAAACTCCAGGAACTCGACAAACTGAAGAGCATGTTTATCGCAACTCTATAATCGGGTTCACGGGAATACTATTGATGGGCTTGACAGGGGAGCTTACAGAGGAGCAGAGGAAGCAGCTTACAATGGTGAAAACCAGCGCCAATCACCTCTTAGCCCTGATAAACGACGTAATCGACCTGAGCAAGATAGAGGGAGGCAAGTTAGAGCCCCTTATAGAGGAATTTGATCTGTCAACCGTTGTGCAAGAGGTGAAGGACTCCTTCAAGGTTGCTGAAGATGACAAGGGGCTCAAGATGCCCCTCAAGATGCCCGAGGGCCTGGTAATCAGGAGTGACGAGCGAAGGGTCAAACAGATCATGGTGAATTTAGTGGGCAATGCAGTAAAATTCACTGAAGAAGGGGAGATAGAGATAAAGGTGATTAAAAAAGACAAGAAGGTTGAGGTATCTGTCAGGGACACCGGCATCGGGATAAAAAAAGAGCACATGGACATGCTGTTTAAGGCCTTCAGCCAGATCCCTGTCGAGGGCAGGCCAAAGGAGGGCACAGGGCTCGGGCTCTATCTCTCGAAAAAGATAGCTGACCTCCTGGGCGGCAGGATATCGGTAGAGAGCGAGTTTGGCAAGGGGAGCGAGTTTACCTT
>JAFDHL010000336.1 GCA_019308785.1 Deltaproteobacteria bacterium | reverse complement strand
AAGGTCTTCGAAATTGGCAGGGTTACCTGCGTAAGTAAGTGCATCCAGGTTGACAATGCGCCAGTCCGGCCTGGCAGCAAGGGCATGGCGGATAAAGTTTGTACCGATAAACCCGGCACCACCGGTGACTAATAATGTTTTTTTACTCATTTCCTCAGTTAGTTTTAATGTTATGGAAAAAAGGAGATGCCATCAGAACCCTGTGAAAAAATTTATATGCCATTCTCTGTAGAAATATAGCATAACAAAATCAGTTTTGCAAGCATTATCAATGTGTTATTCGATTTTTCAGCCAACCCAATATTGCCGTTTCTAAAGCATTTCCAGGAACTTCTGAATATAGGCCGTATTTACAGTCACATTTTTTTTGAATTTGGGAGCTTTCTATTCCAGGATTACAAGCAGCGGCAATTTTCGCCCGGTTTTGCAAAGGTCTCTATGTCATACATTTTTTCAGTTGATTTCTTTCTATTAAATTATTATATTGTTTTAAATGTATACAAACGAATCACATGCAAAAGGAGGAATCCATGGGAAATTCAAATGTAACTGCCCGGTTAGATCCTGAAACAAAGGGTAAGCTGGATCTGCTTGCTAAATCCACAGCGCGTTCCAAGTCTTTTCTTATTTCTGAAGCTGTCCGCGCCTATGTGAAAGAACAGGCCTGGCAAATCGAGGCAATCAAAGAGGGAGTGGCGAAGGCCGATGCAGGAAATTTTGCATCAAATGACGAGATCAGATCGACTTTTGGAAAATGGGGGGTAGATGTCCAAAAGGATTAGGTGGTTGCGCCTGGCTCTTGCCGATTTGGAAGAACTGATGGTTTATATCGCCAAGGACAACCCGGAAGCGGCCACTAAAGTTGCCTGGAAAATTTGGGAAACAACCCGAATGCTTTCAAATCATCCGGCCATGGGAAAACCTGGCCGTTTGCCTGGTACCAGAGAAATGGTTGTAACTGGAACATCTTATATTGTGCCCTACCGTGTAGTAGCCAATGAGGTACAAATCCTCAGGATCCTGCATGGTGCCAGAAAATGGCCGGAGAAATTCTAATTACCCCTGCCCCCTTCCCTCATCTCTGAATTATTCCTCCATTTATTACCCAAAAAAATCGCTTGCCGTCCTACGATGTTCGTAGTATGTTATTTGTATGATTCGATCATGGGCTGATAGTCGCTCGCGACGCTTTTACGAAGAGGTTAAAACTCCAAATTTCGCGGGATGGACGCGGATGCTGCTGACGAGTTGCTGGCTGCGCTTGACGCTGCGGAATCTCTTAAGGATTTAAGTCCGTTAAAAAGCGTCGGCCTGCACAAGTTGTCCGGCGACAGGGCAGGTCAATGGGCAATGACAGTAAACGGGCCGTGGCGCATCTGTTTCCGTTTTAAAGACGGTGATGCGTTCGATGTTGAAATTACAGATTACCACAGGGGGTAAAATCATGAAACCGATTCATCCGGGACGTATTCTAAAACGTGAAATTACAGCACGCAAACTTTCGGCCAACAAACTGGCTCTGTCACTACGAGTACCTTCAGGCCGTATTACGCAAATTCTTAACGAAAAACGGGGGGTCAGTGGGGACACGGGGGGTCAGTGGGGACACGGCGCTGCGGCTCTCCCGCTATTTTGGAAACAGTGCTCAATTTTGGATGAACCTTCAAGCCAGATACGAACTGGCGGTTGCCGAACGCGACATGGGTCAGAGAATTAATGCCGAGGTGGAACAGACTGCTTGATCTTGATAGTGCGGATCAACTTGAGGACCCACCGGAGCGATATAATTGCTGTCAAAAGCTTCCTTTTTCTCTGTCTCCCTTACTCTTGAAGATGGCTTTTCTCTCATTGCCCCGGGAAGTAACGTGATACCACGCATTCCCCCTCCTAATATTAAATCTCCATTAAAACGACAATTATGGAGGTCTGAAACCTGACACCTATTCATCTATTACCATTTCTACCCCCGTGGCGAAGCAGGACCGCTTTGAGTTCGGGTAGGGCCCTGTGAACCATCTCATGCTCGACTCGATGTCGCTCTCTCATAACAGAAAGCCCAGCGGCTACTCGCTTAACCCAACCTTCGCCACGACGCTCAATCTCATCCCAGGCAAGTAGCAGGTCTCCGGGGCGCTCATCTGCCAGCACAGAGAACACCTGGGCCGCCTGCATAATGTCTTTCTCCACCTTATCGTGCATGGTTACCCCCCGCTCCCGCGAGGCAATCAGCTTATGGAAGGCAAACCTGGCAGGCGTCGGTACCTTCAACAAAATACCGCCTCCGTTTACTACCGCTCCTTGCTCAGGATTTTCAATCAGGTAGTCTAAAAAGCGAATAGGCTGGGCCGCCACATTGAACCGCGATATAAAGACCGGATTTCGGTCATTTGCACTTATTTCCGGAGTCAGAATGTCCACCCGAAGCGGTTTGCCCCGCACCTTAAACGAGGTAGAAGGATTCTTTGGGTTAAGTGGCGGAACAGGAAGAAATCCCATCTCAAGGCCTTCCAGTATCTGGGGAACATCGGCTTGAATGTTAGGCACTGCAATACTCAGCCTCAATTCGCTTGCGATATCAACATCCTGAGTTTTCGCGGCCGAACTCGTCCATCGCACACCAAGAAGATTTCCCAAAACCGTGAAGGCATGTGTGCCGACCAGAACGCCATTCAAATGAAATACGCCGCTCTCGGCGAATGCTTTCAGCACTCTTGCGGAGGCTGTGTCGGTGATAAGAGCTCCACCCATACGGAGCTGGGCACAGAGCCGCTGGATGTGCTGGATATCCACCTTGAATGCTTCGCGGTCGGTCAGAAACCTTTTAACCACCCGGTCAAGAGCGGGTATCTTCTTTCCTACGTAAACTTGACGCGGGACACCACCCGGCTCGGAATATTGGAAATAATAATAGGTTTCACCCTTCACTATTTTTGTCGTAAAGCATCCGGATATACGACCGATAGAGCGGTGCGCTTCCATAGCCAAGAGCTGTTCCATGAATTCCGCATACAGGGTCTGCGTCTCCAGCGGAAGTTTTTCCATCATATCTCTTTTCACTTCGGGCAATTATTGGTTATACGTAGATTAACATAAATCTACGTATAACGCAAATCGAAAGGAGCTCAGGCTTGCGCTATTGAATTAATAAATGGCTTTTCAGCATTTCGGTAACCGCCGTTAAAGTTTTTGCTTTTTCTTATTCAGTCAAAAATAGGTGTGACCCCTTTTTCACTTTTTAGTTTGACATGGTGTGTCACTACTGTTACACTCAATTTCAGTGTCTTATCAGGAGGAAAGAGCCATGCCATCTCAAAAGCCGCGTATAAACATAGTCTTAGACGATTTCCTCTACCAAAATGTCCGACTTTTGGCGGAAAAGGATAATATTTCGTTGTCGGCGAAGGTTAGGGATTTGCTCAAGGAAGCCCTGGAAATTCAAGAGGATATTGCCCTTTCAGGATTTGCTGAAGAAAGAAAAAAATCATGGGATGATTCCAAGGCCCTCACCCATGATGATGTATGGTCTTAAGATCCCGCTCTCGTCAAAAAACAATGGCATACAAACTCAAGTACCATCAGGATGTTAAAAAATCTGACCTCCCTAAAATTGATGCGAAAAACAAGAACATGATCAAAAAAGCCATTGAGGAACGGCTTGCCACACGACCTGAAACCTATGGGAAGCCATTACAAAGAACCCTTAAAGGTTACTGGAAGTTGAGAGTCGGAGATTACAGGGTGGTTTTTAAAGCATCCAATGACAGTATTTTCATCTTTGGTATAATTCACAGAAAAGAAGTTTACAGGCTAATCAAGAAACGGATAGAAGCTTAGGCCTTCCTTCCATAAATACCCTGCCCGCTATATACCTGCTGCTCCCGCTTGGTGGTTAATGCATAGATAAGAATAAACCAAATACAAACAAAAAAGGCAGGGCCGGTAATGACAAGCCGATCGCTTAACGTGTTGAAGAAAAATGGAAAAGGACTGCTGGCTGAGCATCAGCGGTCCTTTTTTTTCTGGAAGAAATCTTCCGCAACGGGCAGATGCTGTACTGCCTGA
>JAFDHL010000335.1 GCA_019308785.1 Deltaproteobacteria bacterium | reverse complement strand
GTTTTTCTGTTTCGCCCTTTCGGCTTCCTCCGCTCTTGGCTTGGCGCTCGATTTTAGAAGCCTCGCGCCTGGCTAGTAGCGGTTTGATTCTTCCCATCCCTTAGTTGATATCGCTATATGAACCATCAAGACAAGCTGATCGTGAATTATATGCCCAGTTTTTCACTCACACAGTTGAAATTGAGTCTTCGCGGCTGCATGGCTAAGAGCCGATTACCAGGGATGATTAGACCAATCATCAATTTGTTCAAATGAAAGGAAATTGTTATTACCCCCAACCAGTATTTGACGAAACACTAAGTGGAATCCCGGTTAAAAAAAAGTGATCCCAATTCCAGATTGTATCGACACCCAATCCTTCAACTTCTTGGACCGCTTGAGAATATGAATCGAATGTTGTTAGCTGAGGATGAAGTAAAACACCCACTCTTATCTCCGGCTTTGTTTTTTTGGGAATTCATCATTTTCTCAACTCCCATCAACCTAACGGTTGGCTAAGCTGCGTGGCGTTTTAGCTCCAAACGCTGCTGAAATTAAAACCAACTCTAGCAAATTCGGCCGCGTACCTCCGTGGCGACAGCCACGTCAGCTAGAGCCGGGGTTAGGCGCTTCACGATTTAGAAAATATTTTTGTACAAAGTGTTCATAGCTTTCAAGCACATCGCCCTTTTCTGTATTAATTTCACAAGCCATCTCGATATTTCTCATTAGATCTCTGGCTGTTATTGCACTTGGATTCAAGTCTCAAGTGCAACCGGGGTGTAGTTGAGAAAATACCATGTCAGATGTCTTGAAATCAAGGCATTTTCTAGGGCGATGGTTCAAGCGTTCTCTAGTAAACTCCCCCCTTTTAGGGGTGTTAGTTTACTGTAGCTGAGAGAGATAAAGTAAAATAAATCTAATCGTTCCTGTTAAGCCGTGGGCGATTATTGGTACCCACAGATTGCGACCAGACCTCAAATAAAAAATACCATAAACTAAACCAACTAAAGCTGTCCCAACCATACCTCCAGGTCCTTGATGAAAATGGACCAGACCAAAAATAATCGAACTTAAAACTAGCCCGATCACCCAACTCGATCTTTTTTGTTCACCGAACAGACGAGCAATCTGTTTCATGTAAAAACCACGGTAAATGACTTCTTCTCCAAAACCCGCTGTTGTCCATGAGATTACTATCCAGCGCAGCAACCACAAAGGGGTCATTCTTTCTTCATAAGAACTTAAATCAGGGGTTGTTGTGCCAAGGAAGTACTGTAAAGTGCCCTGTAAAACGCCAATAATTTGAACTATTAGCATTGCATATAACGCCATCTTTATTGTTTTTGACCAACTTTCTGGTCGATAAAGACCAACGTCTGACCATCCGACTTGTTTAAGCCAAGAAATTAACCAGATTGCTAGCAAGGCAAGGGGAATACCCCAAAATAATAAATCAGGAAAAGTAAATTTTAAAATTTGAGAGAGAAACAGAACGATTAAGATAGCTCCAAGTATTGAAACTTTATTATTAAGTAGGGACTTGCCAACTCTTTCTCGTAAAGTATTGTGGTTTTGGGGAAGGTCTGCTTTGTTTTCAGTCATGATTAAAGCTCCTTTTCAATCCTTGCCTTGATATGTACCTATTACTCTCTTTTCCTTCACTAAAAATATGCCGCCTAACGAGTTGTTTAGCTGACCCGGCGTTTTGCGCCTGACAACACTGTTAGCAATTTTGGACTGCCTTTCAGCGCCACTCTGACCCTCCGGCGCAGCCGGGTCAGCTACAACTGGGGTTAGGTGCTATTTCCTCGAGAAAGTGCTTTATCAACTTCATACATAACAAGTAGTGTTTGAAAAACAACTCGTCTGCCATCTTCCCAAATAAGATTTTCTTTTTCTCTTTGTGCTCCATGTTCTTGCCGCTGGACAAGAGAGCTTACTGTTTTCCAGTATTCCAAAAGAGCATCAAGAAATATTTTTTCTGTTTCGCCCAGATTACTCGACTGATTATCTAGAACTGACCTAATTCTATTGACATCATGCGCCTTATTTTCATCTACATTAGTCAGGCGGTAGTAAGTAATTAGTGTGCTCGCAAATTCCTGAATCGCTTCTCTACATAGGTGACCTATTGTTGTAAGCTGACGAATTGAATCTGCTTGCCACAGCAGCTCTTCCGCATTAGCCCATTTTTCGTAAGCTGAGGAATATTTTGCTTGAAAAGAATTCGATTCGATATAGGACTTGATACTCTTTTCAATCTTTCCAACTGGTTGTTGATTTTGTTTTTTTACTTGTTCATAATATGTAAATCCGGTTGGACTTACATCAAATTCGAGACCCCCTTGTTCATATCTTCCAAAAAGTAGCCCATACCGTATAAGAATGTCTATATCGCCTGGATATGCGGAGAATTTTTTGGGTAAACCAGGATGACTAATTAATGCATTTGTTTCTCCATAAGCCGATTGAAGAACATAAAACTTTTGCCTGTTTTCCCT
>JAFDHL010000067.1 GCA_019308785.1 Deltaproteobacteria bacterium | reverse complement strand
GTCGAGATATCTCCCGAGGATGGTACGCGACTCAATCTAAAGGCGGGAGACAAGATAAGGATATCTTCCCCCCATGGATCAATAGAAAGAGAAATAACTCTGAAAAAGGGTTTGGGACCAAGATGCATTTTTATCCCCTTGGCCTTTCATAATAATGATGCCAGGCATTTGATAGGATTGACCCAGTTGGGAGAAGCCGATTCGCCTGGGTGGAATGGGTGCCATGTGAAGATTGAGAGGATAGCGGATTGATGTTTCTGGAAAAGAAAAGCTAATAATGAATTCGTGCAGCTTCATCACGAATGATTCTTGAGCAAATGCCCACATGATAAATGTGGAGTTATTTTAGACACTAATTTCAAGGGGCCTTAAATCGTGAAACCAAAACAGATCGATTGGGGATGGAGGCCACAATCAATAAACATCATGGCGAGACATGGGCCCTGATCCCATTGTTGCAGGAGATTCAGGAGGCAATTGGCTATATACCCCCGGAATCCATAGAGTCCATTGCTGAGGCCCTGAATCTCTTTCCAAGTCAGGTACAAGGGGTGGTCACCTTTTATGCCGGGTTCTCCCTGGAGCCTAAAGGGAAAAATGTGATTAGGGTCTGTCGCGGCACGGCCTGCCATGTCAAGGGGGGTCGAAGCATCCTGAGGTTGATGAAGAGAAAGCTAGGGCTGGATGAAGGGGAGACCAGCCGCGATTATCAATTTACTCTTGAGACCGTGGCATGTCTTGGGACCTGCTTCCTTGCCCCTACCATGATGGTGAACAAAACCTATTTCGGCAAACTATCTCCGCCAAAGGTAACCACCATACTGACCCAATACGGAAAGGAGAAGGGAGAACACTGAAAGGCATGGAAAGACTTTTATCCATTGGGCAATTAGAGTGGTATCGCAATAAGATCCTCGCTAAGGAGGATGAGGGAAGAACGCGGGTGTATATCTGCATGACCGGATGTAGGGCCTATGGTGCGATTGAGGTTGGCGCTGCTCTTGAGGAAGAAGTCAAAAAACAGGGCCTTTCCGGTGAGTTGGAGGTGCGTTCCACCGGATGCCACGGGATTTGTGCCAAAGCGCCGGTGATGTCCATTGATCCCTTAGGAGTTCAGTACCAGGAGGTCAACCCGGAAGATGCGGCAGAGATCGTGGCCCTCACCCTAAAACAGAACCGGTTGATTGATCGCCTTGCATACAGGGATCCCCAGACGGGAAATCCCATTTATTACCGCAACCAGATCCCCTTTTATAAGAAACAACTGAGAAGGGTGCTGACCAACTGCGGACGAATCGATCCCACTAATATCGAGAATTATATCGCTGCTGGCGGATATAAGGCTATTGTGAAAGCCCTCTCCAGGATGACCCCGGAGCAGGTGATTGAGGAGGTGACAGCAGCGAAACTGAGAGGGAGGGGTGGTGCCGGTTTTTCCACCGGCCTCAAATGGAAGTCCTGCCGTCAGGCCCATGGTCGCCCCAAATATGTTATATGCAATGCGGATGAGGGGGATCCCGGCGCTTTTATGGACCGTGCTGTCCTAGAGGGAGATCCTCACTCTGTTTTAGAGGGTATGCTAATCGGTGCCTATGCCATTGGAGCGGAATCAGGCTACATTTATGTGAGAGACGAATATCCCATTGCGGTTGAACACCTGAAAATCGCCATAGAACAGATGAAGGAACTGGGGCTTCTGGGAGAGAATATCTTGGGCACAGGCTTTGACTTTACCATAGAGATAAACAGAGGGGCAGGTGCCTTTGTGTGTGGCGAAGCCACGGCCCTGATGGCCTCCATTGAAGGAAAAAGGGGAATGCCAAGGGTAAAATATATTCACACCGTGGAAAGTGGCCTGTGGCGCAGGCCGAGCAATCTGAATAATGTGGAGACGTGGGCCAACGTTCCGCTGATCATTAACAATGGTGCTGACTGGTATGGGCAGGTGGGGACAGAAAAGAGTAAAGGGACAAAGATCTTCTCCTTAGCCGGGAAAGTCAATAATACCGGTCTTGTGGAGGTTCCCATCGGCGCAACCATCAAAGAGGTGGTTTTCGATATTGGAGGTGGCGTTCCCAAGGGAAGGAAGTTCAAGGCGGTACAGATAGGGGGGCCTTCGGGTGGTTGTGTGCCGGCCCAGTATCTGAATCTTCCCATGGATTATGATACCCTCCAGAGAATAGGCGCCATCATGGGTTCGGGAGGCATGGTGGTGATGGATGAGAATAACTGTATGGTGGAAATCGCTCGCTTTTTCTTGAGCTTTACCCAGTCGGAGTCCTGCGGTAAGTGTGCACCCTGCCGGTTAGGTACCACTCAACTCCTGGAGATACTTACTCGAATCACCAGAGGGGAGGGCCGACTCGAGGATATAGAGACAATCAAGGACCTTGGAAAGACCATTACCGAGTCATCACTTTGCGGGCTTGGCCAGACCTGCGCAAAGCCCGCCCTTTCAACGCTTAAATACTTTCTAAAGGAATATGAAGAGCATATCCTGGAGCACCGGTGCGCTGGGGCAACCTGTGATTCAATGGTCATCTCTGCGTGCCAGCATGCCTGTCCTGCGGGCATAGATGTTCCCAACTACGTGGCAGCCATTGCGAGCGGTAAATACGAACGAGCCGTTGACATCATTCGGGAGAGAAATCCGTTTCCCGCAGTCTGCGGGCGTATCTGCATTCATCCCTGTGAATTCAAGTGTCGTCGAGGTGAACTGGACGAGTCTGTCGCCATCAGAGCACTCAAGCGATTTGCTTCGGACTGGTATTTCGAGAATATCGGCCTTGCAAAAAAGCCTTTTCCCTTGACTAAAAAACAAAAAGTCGCAGTGGTGGGGGCCGGACCGGCAGGTCTTACCTGCGCCTACTTCTTAGCAAAAGATGGATACAAGGTGACTGCATTTGAGGCCAAGTCAGTTTCCGGGGGTATGCTCGGTATTGCTGTTCCGGATTTTCGCCTGCCCCGTGAGGTTATCCAGAACGAAATTGCTTACATTGAAAGCTGCGGAGTCGAGGTTCGATACAACTCCCCCATCGATGCCAAGCACACGGTCAATGATCTCAAAGAGGAAGGGTACGGCGCAGTGTTTATAGCTGCCGGTGCACAGGCGAGCAAGCAGATAGGACTTCCCGGGGAGGATGAAGGCCTTGAGGGCCTGTATTATGGTCTCCAGTTTTTATCCGACATAAAGGGCGGTAAACGAATCAGCCTTCAAGGAAAGGTTATTGTCATTGGAGGGGGCAACGTCGCCATTGACGTGGCCAGGACCGCCTTGAGGGTGGGAGCGGAGGATGTCCAGCTGTTCTGTCTGGAGCCCAGAGACGAAATGCCGGCCTGGGAGAAGGAAGTACGCGAAGCTATCGACGAAGGTATCGTGATCAATCCCTCGTGGGGACCCAAGAGAGTAATCAGTGAGCATGGCAGTGTTGTCGGTGTGGAGTTTGTTCAATGCGTGTCCGTGTTCGATGATGAGGGAAGATTTAACCCGAGTTTCAATGAGGAATCCACGCAGATCGTGGAAACCGACAGGATTATTATTTCCGTCGGGCAGGCACCTGATATGTCCTTCCTGTCAAAGGACAGCAAGTTAGAGAGGGCTTTGTGGGGGGCATTGGTTGTGGATGAAAATACACTCTCAACAAATATTCCCGGCATATTTGCCGGCGGAGATTTTACAACCGGTCCCACCTATGTCATACGGGCTATAGCATCCGGAAGGAGGGCGGCACTCGCCATTGAGAAGTATCTTCAGAATGAGACAGGCCGCATAAGGATCGTAGATGAAAAAACCGCAATGGGGGAAGAGAGTGGGCTGGCACTTGAGGAGGAGACTACCGAGGAAAGGCCGAGGATCGAGATCCAGCTTGAGAAGCCGGATGAGAGGGCAAGGGATTTTCGGGAGGTGGAGAAAGGGTTCACTCGAGAGGAAGCGTACCGGGAGGCCATGAGATGCCTCAGGTGTGATTTAGAAGAGAAATAGGGGAAAACATATGATCAGGTCTATTACACAGCAAAAGCCGGAAGAAGAGATTGATCAGCTCCTGAATGGTCTTGGGAGGGTTTTTATGATCGGGTGCGGAACATGTGCTACCCTGACACACACGGGTGGTGAGCCCGAGGTAAAGGCAATGAAAGAAAATTTGTCCGGTAAGGGCAAGCTTGTAACCGGGGAGATGGTCCTGCCTGTGGCCTGTGACAATCTGACCGCTGAAGCCTTAAAGGAACATGGTGCACAGATTGGGCAGTCTGATGTCCTGCTGATTATGACCTGTGCCTTTGGTGTTCAGACCATTGCAAGGCAGTTGGAAAAAATGGTCGTGCCTGCCCTGGATACACTGTTTATCGGAAAAGAGACCGGCCTAGGACGGTTTGATGAGATATGCACACAGTGCGGTACATGTATTTTAGGAGAGACAGGAGGTATATGTCCGGTAACCTCATGCCACAAAGGATTGGTCAATGGCCCCTGCGGGGGCACCAGCAATGGTAAATGCGAGATTGACTCTGAAAAGGACTGTGCCTGGACCTTGATCTACAATCGGTTGAAAGAACTGAACCGATTGGATGCCATGAGAAAGCTGCAGAAACCAAGAAATCATCAGGGAGAGCCGAGCCCGGGAAAATTCAAATTAAGTGCCTAAGGTGACTAAAGTGAACTAAAGTTAGAAGATTAAGATGATCGAATTCAGATGTTTCGTGTTGCCAGTTGTGTATGGTTTCAAAAGCTGAGCTTGAACCCGCAACTCGTAACTCGTAACCCGCAACCAGTAATTGGAGAAGTTTCATATGGTTTCCTCATTTAAAAAGGCCCTGAAATCGGGCAAATTCGTTGTTACCTCAGAGGTTGCTCCGCCCAAGGGTACGAATCTAGAAAAGATGATCCACCACATTGAGCTTCTGAAAGATAAGGTGGATGCCATGAATGTGACGGATCATCAGAGCTCGGTGATGCGATTTCCCTCCCTGGGTGGAGCCCTTCTAGTCAAGGAAATGGGTGGAGAGCCCATTTTGCAGATGACTTGCAGAGATCGAAACAGGATGGCCCTTCAGGCAGATCTTTTTTTTGCTGCCAGCAGGGGAATCAATAATGTTCTTTGCCTTACTGGCGATTCAGTCATTCTGGGTGATCATAAGGAAGCCAAAGGCGTTTTTGATCTGGATTCCAGTCAATTATTGGCGGCGATCAGAAGGTTGGAAAAAGGAAAGGACCTTGGGGGGAACGACGTAGATGGAAGTATATCCTTTTGTGCCGGTGCCATTGTAACACCAGAGGCCAATCCCCTCGAGCCCCAGCTAATCAAGTTTGAAAAGAAGATAGAGGCAGGCGCCGAGTTTATTCAGACCCAGGCCGTTTACGACCTGGACAACTTTAAACAGTTCATGGATTATGCCAGACAGTTTCCGGTAAAGATCCTGGCGGGTATCATTTTACTTACCTCCGCTCCCATGGCCCGTTTTATGAATAAAAATGTTGCCGGTGTCAATGTGCCGCAAGAACTGATCGAGGAAATGGCCTCTGCACCCAAGGGTAGGGCCATTGAAAAGGGCGTAGAGATTGCGGGTCGTATGATTAAGAGGGTACGAGAGGAGAAGATGTGTGACGGAGTTCATATTATGGCCATCGGTAAGGAGGAGCTGGTACCTGATATTATGGACATTTGCGCAACTATGATATGCTGCAGTAAAGGGAAAGCTCTTTGAGGCCAGGTCAGTTGAGTGAGTGGATAATTTTTTTGTAAGTGAAGATTGGCGAATGGTCGGCCGAGGTTTCCTGTAGGCTGAGGGCAATGACATCCGCGTTCTTTCTTATCCAGAGCCTGTAGCACCTGGAGAGATTCGGATTATTGAAAACCCAGGTTTCACCTAAGAATTTTAGTTCCTCAATAACGCGCCAGTAAAAATGCATAGCTTTAGACCTTCCAATACGGCTTTGTCATAAACCTTTTCGGCAAAGAATCCTTTTTCTTCATCCTTTAAGCGGGTCGATTAGGCCTGATCCATACCTTATACAGCCATCATCGTAATCCCCTGCAATAGGGATACCCCTTATGATATTTATGTGTGGGAATCTATAATCAGTATTTGCTAAAGTCAAGGGTCTTTACAGGTTCTTGTTTTGTTGCCATACAGTGTATTATCTTGTAAATAAAAGATTTACGAATATACTTGGGCTGCAAAGCCTGAATATCCCCCTTTTCTCCGGGCTTTCCCCTGAGGAGCTGAAAAGGTTATCAGAGTTTCCAGAATCCTGAGTGAATTTTCAAAAAGAGGCTTGATAGGTCTGGCCAAAGAAAATATTTTGTTTCTCTTCGTGTTTGGTGGCAGTTTTGAAGGAAAAGATTGAATGTATAATCAAACGCCTAATAAGTACAAGCCGGGGAAAAGGTGCTTTAACAGGTATTGAAATCGCTGATCAGTTTCGACCGCACGAAACGTCTTTCAAGGCCACATTCAGGAACCTGAATGCGGCCTTTCTAATCTGTTTGTGCGGCAGGTCCCACGATCTTTATTTACGGGCTGAGGACTATATCAAGGAACTGGAGAAACGGTCGGCCTGGAAGTCCGCGGTGGGCTTTTACAGCAGGGGGCTATCTCTTATTGATTCTGAAATAAGAGACAGGTTCGCTGAAGATGGAGTCTTCCGAGAGAATTTTGATAAGTTATATCGCTGGTGTGGAAATCCGCAGGACCGTTTTGACCGGATAGAGGGCATTAACAAATTCTGGCAGGTTTTTTTCCCTGAGGGTGTCTCGCTGTTTGAGAAAAGGGAATACGAAACAGCATTACTTCGAAAGAAAAGGTGGATACGAATTACTCATTTGAATCCCGCCCCTGTCCAGGATCCAGCAAGGGAAATCCTGTTCACCTCAAATGTCTTATTGACCACCCCCACACTACTCCCCTCCAAAAGTATTGGCGATCTGTCTATTTCAAAGAGATTCAAAGATAGATTGGAGAAAATCAGGGGCGAAGGCCAGATTTACTGGTATGATCATCCGATTCAGATCGGGACAAAGACGGAAAATAATGAGGCCGTGTATGGGCTAAAGGCCTTGGATGAGGCCATAGAGTTTGAAAAGAGCCGGGGCATTGTTGAGAATGATGCGAGAGTTCATTGTGTTCTCTCGGTTTCGGTTACACATTCAGGACTTCATGATATTGCAAAGGAATATCTTGAAGACATGTTTAAAAAAGGGGAGGGCATTCATCACCTCTGGGTCTATGTGTTTACGGAAGCCGATGTATGCAGGCTCATCGATGAAATACTGGTGCCGGCGGTCAGGTATTATTTGAATCTTGAGAATGCTGATCTATTTCATGAGGTGATTGGTGTGGACGGGGAATACGGGCGACACTATAGTTTTCTCAAGGCCATATCTGCGTTCTGGAATGTCCTTTTGGATAACCGCATACGTGCGACATTTAAAATAGACCTGGACCAGGTTTTTCCACAAAATGAACTGGTCAAAGAGAGTGGTGCTTCAGCATTAGAGCATTTCAAAACGCCCCTGTGGGGTGCTGAAGGGATTGATGAGGATGGCAACAGTGTGAAATTGGGGATGATAGCGGGAGCCCTTGTAAACCACAATGATATAGTCCATTCTATTTTTACACCGGATGTAAGATTTCCGAGTGAAGGCATAAAAGGAGATGAATGGGTTTTTTATAGCCCTCTTCCACAGGCCATTTCAACCGAGGCCGAGATGATGACCCGGTACGGGGAAAGTGATCCCCTGAATGGACATGACCGGTGTATCCAGCGTGTCCATGTGACGGGAGGTACATGTGGCATCCTTGTAGAGACCTTGAGGAAACATCGCCCATTTACGCCATGCTTTATAGGCCGTGCAGAGGATCAGGCATACCTGTTGTCTGTCCTGTTTCAGGAATCAAACGTAAATCTGAGATATGTCCATAAAGACGGACTTATTATGCGTCATGATAAGGAAGTCTTTGCAAATGAAGCCATAAGAAGTGCTTTTACCGGGAAGTTGATTGGTGATTATGTACGTATCCTGTTGTATTCATACTACGCAAGGGTATTGCCCTGGTCAGTGGACAGAATAAAACGCTGGGCAGATCCTTTCACAGGCTGTTTTATCTCGCACATACCATTTACAGTGGTCTATCTTAGACTTTCATTAAAAGCCGCTTCTTTTTTTGGAAAAGAAAAGTCTGATGAGGGCTTGGATTTGCTGAAGTTGGGGCAAAGCCGGTTGGATAAAATCGTCAGGGACTTTGTCTGCACGCCGGATCCGCTGAAAGAAAAGTATCGCATGGAGAAGGTTGTGTGGGATACCTACTATAATGTGCTGGATAAAGTAGAAGATGGCCTGAAAAAGGATGATCCATTTGCCCTTGAATTGAGGAAGAAGGCGAAAAAATTGATCAAGGACTGCAAGCTTGAATTAGACGTTTAAGTATTACCACGAATAAGCCAAAATCTCTTTGCCTGACCGGGCCCGGGCCACGTTGCGTATCATGCTTTTTCATATATTTAATATCGAACTAAACAAGGTGTTATCATGTCTTTTTTATTGATTTTTTTGAATTGACACTGTTTGAGTCATCGCGTAAATTGACATCTTGATAATTTGTAACCAGGATGCAATCAAAATTAAGTTTTCACAGAGGCTACCTCAAAAACTGTCAGAAATGAGTGGAAAATGAAGGTAAAGTTTTGGGGAACAAGGGGATCCCTTCCTGTCCCTGGAAAGGACACGACGATTTATGGGGGAAATACCACCTGTCTCGAGAAACAGGTCTCAGACCCCTGGGTGAAAAGCTGTTCGCCGAAGAGAAAAAGGTGGATGTCTATCTTCTTATGACACATATCCACTGGGATCATTTACTTGGTTTCCCTTTTTTTGCACCTATTTATGAGCCCACAACTAAGATATTTGTTGACGGTTTTCCTACATGCATGAAGGGACTGAGGGCGCCGTTTGACAACAAATTCGGCGACGGGTTTTTTCCTATTAAATTTAATGATCTCAGGGCTGAAATCCAGTATCTGGATAGGCTGAACCGCGGTCCCCTCGAAATTGAAGATGTGGTCATTGACAGCATTCCTCTCCAACACCCGCAAGGCGGGTATGGCTTTCGTTTCCGTGAGGGAAAAAAGACTCTTGTATTTATTACGGACAATGAACTCACAGAAGAGGCATGGTCCAGCTGGCATCCAGCTGATTATGTCCCTTTCTGCAAAGATGCGGACATATTGATCCACGATGCCCAGTATACTCCAGAGGAAAGAAAAAAACGCAGTGGCTGGGGACATTCAGACTATGCGGCCGCACTTGAGCTCGCCCTGGACGCGCACGTAAAGCGATTAATCCTCTTTCACCATGATCCTACCAGAAAAGACCCGGAGGTGGTGTCATTTCAGGCTAAGTGCGAGAAACTCGCCAGGGAAAGGAATGCCGACATTGCGATTGATGCTGCCAGGGAAGCAAGCGAGTTTACGCTTTGATTACCGACCCTTGATTTCAGCCAGAAACCTGACAATCCTCTTACGCCATGCCGACCCCAGCTTCATGAAAAGTCCGGAAAAGAAATGCCCTTGGGGTTTGCTGACCAGAAAATGGTTGATCGGAGGAGTTTCAGTGATATTATGACCGGCATTTTCAAAATAGTAGAGCATCGCAACAGGAAACAGGAAAAGAAGGACATTGGTATAGGCATTGATCTCAGAATTGGGGATCAGGAAATCCCGTGCCGCGTCACAAAAATCTGCGAATCATATGAGGAACTGGCCGTTGAAGTGAATGCAATCCAGAATGACTTAGAATTAATTCTAAAAAAGGCAAAGGGTTTTTTCGGAAGCACGGTATTAGAGGAGGCGCTCGAAGTGACGTCTGAAATGTCGCCTGAAGAAATTTGGTCAATTCTCTCTCAAATTGACTCGGAGGAACTTTTCACAGAGCATTTTAATGGCCTGGAGGAAACAAAGAGAAAAGAGGTGGCTGAATACGTACTGACTAAGTGCAATATTTTTACTGGAAAGGGGTCATTCTTTTCCCGTTGCTATAACAATTCATCTGGATTTATAGATTAAAGGGTAGTTGGTTTCCCTTTACTGTTCCTTGGTGGAGCTGAGGGGGATCGAACCCCTGACCTCATGACTGCCAGTCATGCGCTCTCCCATCTGAGCTACAGCCCCATTTTTTTTACAATAGCAAAGGGGTTCCGTCCATGTCAATATGATATTGACACGGGTCTTTCCTTTTCATTATAATCAAAAAAAAGATGATGCCGGAGTGGTGAAATTGGTAGACGCGCTGGACTCAAAATCCAGTGGGACTTGCTCCCGTGTCGGTTCGATTCCGACCTCCGGCACCAATAAAATATGATTTTCCACATTCCAAACAGTCCAAATATTTTCATCATTTTAATTATCTTACTTTCCTATCCTTTTGCTAACTTGCTCAAGGTTTTATTTATTATCATCATTGTATTAGCCGTCATTGCAATCCACAAGCAAGCACAAGTTTCATATCTCAAGAACCAAATAAGTTTTCTTCAGACTAATCTCCAGTTACTCACGGAAAAGGACAAAGAACATAAACAGGAACTTGAAGAAGACATGGACTGAATATCAAGAGGCCTTATAATTAGGAGCGTTGTTGAGAGGAAATGGACAATTTGCAGGAACAAGTGCAGATACAAAGTTATCAACCGGATTATTAGATTTAGTCATTATAAGGATGTATGTGAATCACCCGGAAAAGCCATTATTGAGATTTTTTTAAAATAAAACTCTTTGATATGAAGTGAGTTATTTTTTTTTGGCAAAAAATGGATTATGACTTAAAGTAACTATTTTTTTATTTTTTTGGTTGAAAGATCTAAAAGGATCTGTTATTTTGCTACAAACTTTTTTTGAAGAAAGGAGGATCAGATGAATAAAGCCGATTTAGTAAATGAGGTTGCGAAGTGCGTGAACACTAAAAAACAGGCCCAAGAAGCGGTCGATTGTGTTTTTGAAACGATCAAAAAAGCACTGAATAAAAAGGATACAGTTACTATCATTGGATTCGGGACATTTAAGGTTGACCGGAGGAAAGCCAGGAAAGGAAGAAACCCCAGAACAGGAGAGGTAATTGATATAAAAGCCAAAAATGTGCCAAAATTTGTACCTGGTAAGGCCTTAAAGGATGCGGTGTAGAACTGAGTTTGAGTATGGATTCAAGAATGAATCATTTTTGAAACAAACAAATTAAGTGAAAGGGGAAAAGATGATGAAGCAGTTAAGAAGAAGTTTGAATGCGATATCAAAGAATCTTAAAGCGCTCACCAAGAGAAGCGAAAAATTGGTCAAGGCACTGGATAAGCTTGAGAAGGCTCAGGCTAAGGCCGGCAAAACAAAAAAGAGGGCAGTAAAAAGAGGAAGACCCACTACCAGGCGGGCTGCTGCAAAAAAGCCTGCTAAAAGGAAAGTCGCAGCCAAAAAGGGCAGGAGGAGTATTTCTGCCACCGAGACAGTCCTTAAAATTGTGAACAGGAGTAGAAAAGGAGTGGATACTGCCACACTCCAAAACAAGACGGGATACAATACTCGGAAGATTTGGGATATCGTCCATCGTGCTTATAAAGAGGGAAAGATAAAGAAAGTAGGCAGAGGCACATATGTTAAGTCCTGATGTGACGACTCTATCCTTTTAGCAATTAAAGTGATAGCCCCATCCCGCACAAGTCGCGCTATGGCGGCATACAAAAGCTCCTTGCATGATCGGGACTGCAGGGAGCTTTTTTTTGATCCTCATCAACCTGAGTTAGTAGGCTGGTTGGTGACTACTCACGTAGTCAGGCTGAAGCTGTTTAGACCGAAGGCTGAAGGGGTCCGAAAAGCACGATTGATGCACTTTGGTGGAGAGAGAGCAGATTCTCGCACCAAACATGGCTTCAAAATGAGCCGTATTCCCGTTTTCCCTAACAGTCTTCAGCCTTCAGCCTACCCACCTGAGTTACGCTGGTTGTAAAATAGTGTTTGTCCATGATTGAGGTGTACGAGGCGGTCTAAGAGTCCTTCATTTTTCAGTTCGCGCCGGATTTGGATAGGCGGAAAATGTACCGGTTCGTCCCCCAGACGGAAGGTCCCCCAGTGAACGATCAGGAGTTTCTTCGCTTGAAGTTCTCGAAAAGCCTTTACGGTTTCAGCGGGATTTATATGACTGGATGCCATGAACCACCGGGGTTCATAGGCCCCTAAATTGAAAATTGCCAGATCAATAGGAAACTCTTTACCCAATTCGCGGAAGCCGGGAAAATAAGCTGTGTCTCCTGAAATAAAGATGGAGGGTCCGCTGGCGGTTTTGATCAAAAATGAGCCCCATAAAGATCGATTAGGCCCGGTCATGGGGTTGCGCATGGTCCAGTGGTTGCAGGGAAGCAGTGTAATTTTCCGTTTTCCATCGGTGAAGGTTTCAAACCAGTCCAACTTAGTCCTTTGATTCATACCCAGCTCGTCAAAGATTTCATTGTAGCCAAGTGGCGAGATTATATGGGTGTCTTTGTTCAGGCGAGACAAAGAAGGCTTATCCAGGTGGTCGTAATGGCCATGTGTAATCAGAACGTGATGCGGATTGGGCATCTGTTCGATATCAAATGCGAGCGGAGTAAAATCCTTGATAAACCAAAAGGGGCAGGAAAAGACAGGATCTACGAGAATATGCGTATCCAGGTCTTTGATCATAACAGTGGCATGTTTGATAAATGTGATTGAAAGGCCCCGGTCCCGCCTGACTGGTTCCCAGTCTATGGAGACAGATACCTTGCGTTCCTGATTGTAGAATGACTTGAAGTGGTTTTCATGGAACAGTTTCCAGGAAATAATCCTCCAGGGATTTCCGTGCTCTGCCTTACTGAACGGGTTCAGAAAACGCCCATTGCCGTGATGGAGCTTTCTGATCGCAATCTCCCTGATACTCAGGCCATGATAGCTGTCCACTGTTTTTTCTTTTACCGAAGTATTGGCGGCCTTGGCGAATTTAGGAAACGGAAAAAGGTGCAATATAATGGCCATCTTGATTAATTCAAAAAGTTTTGCGATAAAATGCCGTCGGTGTATGTCTCTGTTTTTCATTTGAAGACGTTCCAATAGCGTGCACGGAAACTTGTATTTGCGATCCTGCTAAGAAATATAACAATATTTGATGACATCGCAACAGAAAAGAGGTGGATGGTTCCCTGGATGAAGTTGCTGCGACCGTAATTCTTTATCAGACGCTTTAAAAGATGAATGACTTGTGATATTCTATAATTAATCAGGAGGATGCAATGTGATGACAGAGAGAGACGAATATGGCCGCGATCCCTCTGTGCAAATGATGCGAAAAGTATTTTCGTGTATGGAGGCGACTTATACAGACTTATTGGAACAATCAAAGGTTTCCTTTTTTGACAGCAGGCTGGGGCAGGTTCGCGAGACAGCAAGGGACCTGTTCGATAGGACGTGGTCCCTTGCTTCTGGGAAGGGCTTGGGGCCTGTTGAAGAAGTAACCGCACGGCTTTACGCATACTGTCTGTCTTGGGCACTCGGTATGGCAGGCATTGAGGTTCCCGGAGAGACCCTACCGCATGACAAGGACCTGGAAGCATTGATAAGAGAGGCTCTGCCGTGATCCAGTTAAGGCTGTTCGGTCGTTGTCGTATCTACCATGACCCGGTGAGTCCGGTTCTGCGGGAACCGGCGCAGATCGGCTGGGATGCCTGGTTTCGAAGAATAGATTTAGTCACTCCGAGGCGGTTTAAGGGTAAGGAATTGCTGCTCAGGACACAGGGCTGGTGGACGGCCGAACCTTTAGAGATCGCTGAGGTTGTTGAAGCACATGGCAGGTTGGTTGTTGGTAACAAAGGTGAGCTTATGGTGGAACTGGAAGACCGGAAGGCTGTAGAAGCCCTTTCAGATGCCCTGTCGGAACGATTTGGCGGTCAGGTGCTTATTGCACCCTGAAAATTGTTAGCACCACGGGGAATCCGGTTTTATGTGTACTATGTAAATAACTTCAATGTTTGAAAGAAACAAAGCAAAGCACTTGTCAGGGCTATTTGATATCTTGACAAGGAATATCTCCCTCAGCAGGCGACAGGTGTGTCAGATAGCCGCTATGGCCGGACTGGCTTTTTCGGCCGTTTTACCCTTTCAGTCCAGAAATGCTTCAGCAAAAGGGAAGAAACCGTTTAGAAAAAAGGAGACAGTCATGGGCTTAAATCCTCCTGTTCAAGATGGGAACATGTCTTTGGAAAAGGCTATTAAGCAAAGAAGGACGGTAAGGTCATTCGGGAACAAGCCAATTAGCAAGCAGCAATTTTCCCAGATTCTCTGGTCTGCCCAGGGGATTACAGAGGACAGGGGTTTTAAAAGGGCTTCACCGTCCGGGGGAGCACTCTATCCAGCGGATGTCTATGCTGTAGTGGGGAAGAACTGCATTGAGGATTTTTTTGCCGGCGTTTATCATTACCAGCCGAAACATCATTCTGTCACAAAGGTTGCTGAAGGGGACTGGAGAAGGGATTTGGCCATTGCATCTTTAAGTCAGATGTGGATGGCAAGGGCACCCGTGCTTTTTGTTGTTACTGCCGAATATCACCGAATTACATGCAAATATGGCGATAGGGGTATTCGATATGCACTGATGGAAATAGGACATATAAGCCAGAACATTTTTTTGCAGTGCCAGACCCTGGGTCTTACAGCAGGAATCGTGGGTGCATTTAATGATGGGGAAGTAGCCAGGTTGGCAGGCGTCCACAAAAACCACGAACCGCTTATTATCTTGCCGGTTGGATATCGTGGGTAGATGATCCCTTTCACGCTTCTGCTTCACCACTGGCCTCTAAGGCCATGGCTATTTTGGTCTTGAGCTCTGTCAGATCAAAAGATTTGATTACGTAAAAATCTGCGGCAATAGATTTCATATCCTCTTTAAACGTATCATAAGCCGTGCAGAGAACAACGGGCAGGTTGTAGAATTTGTTCCGGATATCCTGTAATAGATCCAACCCGTTATAATCAACCATCTTGATATCCAGCACAACCAGATCAGGTTTCTCCTCCTGGATCTTTTCCAACAGTCTGTTACCGCTATCGGCGGTAATCACTTCATAGCCCGCCTCACTCAACTCTTCAGAATAGAGGTAGCGGATATGCTCTTCATCGTCCACAATTTCAGAATAGAGGTAGCGGATATGCTCTTCATCGTCCACAATCAATATTTTTGCCATGAGCTTTTCTCCTAAATTTATGCTCTTGTCAGTGCAAGTCACATGATAAAGACTCCCTAGGAGGCTGTCGGAAAACCCCCATCTACTGCGTTATCCTCATCCCTCGTCACTACGGCGTGCTTCTATGTACGCCTTCCACCCTCCGTAGCAAGGCTACTGCGGAGGACGGGCATTCCTCGGAATTTCGGATGCCTTGTATCTGGAGATTTTCCACCAGCCTCCAATAGAACCGGTTTTCCGACAAGCTCCTAGTTTATCAAATCTACAGTTTGTCTGTTACATTTAACATACTAGTGTACTGTCAACGATACTCTGTCATTTCGAAGGAGTCTTCACGACTGAGAAATCTTAGATTTCTCCCTGCGGTCGAAATGACATTTCTTGATTGACACGACACTAGTAACTACCCACTAGTAACTACCCAGCTATTTAGGTTGAAGACTGAAGGCTGAAGTATTTTAACCATCTTGCAACGCTCTAATCAAGCCATTCAAGACCTTCTCGGTCTCGATATACCCTTTGGTTCAATCAGAGATGAATCCTCGTTGCACAAGAAGCCCAAACGTTTCTATAAATTTAATCGTCAGCCAACTCAAATGCACAAAGTTTTGTGTGATCACACATGATTTGTCCTATTAGCCTTCCACCTTCAGTCTATCCACCTGAATTGTTATACATACTATAAAGCTTTCTGATTTGCAAGCCATGGCACAGAAATGAGTGTGGTCAATAACCACCACCCACCAACCAGCGCACCAAAGCCGGGATCACCCTGCAATAGTGAGCTGGTTTATGGTTTTGATCAATTCAATTCTATCTTGAATAGTCGTAGAATCCCTTTCCCGTCTTCCTGCCAAACCATCCTGCATCGACATATTTCTTCAAAAGGGGACATGGCCGGTATTTACTGTCGCCCAATCCCTTGTGCAACACTTCCATAATAGCCAGACAAGTATCCAGACCGATCAGGTCAGCAAGCGCCAGCGGACCCATTGGATGATTCATCCCTAATTTCATGATCTGATCTATATCCTCTGCCGTGCCAACTCCCTCAAAAAGCGCATAAACAGCCTCGTTGATCATCGGCATAAGTATCCTGTTGGCTATAAAACCCGGAAAATCGTTGGCAGGCACCGGCGTCTTTCCCATCTTAAGGGCAAGGTCACACGTTACTTGAAAGGTTTCATCTAAAGTTGCAAGACCATTGATAATTTCTACGAGTTTCATTATGGGAACAGGGTTCATAAAATGCATACCAATCACTTTTTCCGGCCTTTTTGTAGCTGCAGCGATTTTTGTTATGGAGATGGAAGATGTATTAGAAGAGAGTATGACCCTTTCTTTGCAGCATTCGTCCAAATCTTTGAAAATCTGCAACTTTAGGGACTCATTTTCTGTAGCGGCCTCCACCACAAAATCGGCCTTTACCATATCCTTGATTGACGTAGAGCCTTCAATCCTGCCCAATATGGCCTTTTGATCTTCTTCGGTGATCTTTTCTTTTTTGACCAAACGGCCAAGACTCTTTTCAATGGCAGAAAAGCCATTTTCCACGAATTCATCCGCAATATCGTTCATAACAACGGATAATCCGTTGGCCGCGGCCACCTGTGCTATTCCTGAACCCATCTGCCCTGCCCCGATAACTCCTAAAATATTGATGTCCATACTTAATATTCCTCCTCAATAGTTTTATGGTTAATTCTTTACTGTCGCTCTTGAAATTTACATAGAAACTTGTAAGATCACAACTATAAAGTTAAGGAACAAAGCATGCGCAGTCCCGAAATCGTGATATACAATCATCCTAATCCGGAAATGAAATCGTTTCTCACGACTGTTGAAATTTCCGCCCCGTGTGTGGAACACTTTAGAAAGCCGCTAAAGAAGGATCAGGAAGACACCCTGAAAAAGCAACTGGGCGTCATCGGAACGCAGATCGTAAATGAAATCATGGCAATTCCAGGCATCAAGGAGATGACAATCAAACCCAAAGAAATTCTCATAAAAAAGGAACGACCCTCTTTCTGGGAAGAAATCGAAAAGCCGGTTATTGAAATTTTGAACAGGGCCTTGAGAAAAAAGCAGATAAAAATGATCAAGGGTTAGTCGATCGGATAAATGGGTTAAAAATGAAAGCGGTCCAGTTTGATTTTTTCAGGAAAATTCATTATATAATAAAAATTTGTCCAAACCCAGAAAAATGAATCTAAAAAGATATCTATTGCTGACAAATATCTGTTTTATAGCACTCATACTTTGGGTGGCATCAAATATTGTCCTGACCTGGGCATCAAAGCAACAAAATAAAAGCCAACCTCAGATAAGTCATGAGGAACCAATGAGTTCAATTGTGACATCTTCGGACAGGTTGAAAAAACTGCAAGATTATCAAAGTGTTATTCATTATGATATCTTTGATACAACAAAAAGCGGACCGGTTGTTCCGGTCAAAGATGAAAAAACCATAAGATTTACCGACCTGAACCTGAAACTCAAGGGTACGGTGGTGGGGGAAAATCGGGGATCTTTTGCGATAATACTGGATGGAAACACAAACAAAGAGGATCTTTATTACCTGAACGATTTTATCCATGGGGCCCGTATTGTCCAGGTTATGACGGATCGGGTGATTTTTGAGCTAAAAGGCAGTAAAGAAGTTTTGCTCATGGAGGATATCACCGCCCCCTCAACTCCACCAGAGCCTGAGAAAAAGAAGAGAAGGCCGCCCAAAAAAAGGAAAACGAGAAGTCGTCCCAGGATATAGAAAGTAGAGATAAAAGCATGAGACTAAACAGATACAGAGGCAGACAACTGCTTCTTTTGCTGACCCTGTCTTTCCTGTTTTTTTGCGCAGGGAATAATGTTGTTGCAGAGGAGAAGCAACCAACATTTAAACAGATGCGTGGGACTACCAGACCGGGGTCCGTCACAATGAATTTCAAGGATGTTGATATCCGTGTGCTTATCAAGTTTATAAGCGAGTTGACTGGCAGGAATTTTCTTGTGGATCCCGGTGTAAAAGGAAAGGCGACCATCCTTTCACCACAGAAGGTAACAATTGATGAGGCCTATAAGGTCTTTTTATCTGTTCTGGAAATCAACGGCTATACAACGGTGCCTGCAGGCAAGATCATTAAAATTATTCCATCGGTTGCGGCCAAGGCAAAAGCTCTGGAAACGCTTCGCGAAAGAGAGGCCAGATTTCCCGAAGATAAAGTCATTACCCAACTGATACCCCTGGAATATGCAGATGCGGCAGGACTTGCCAAGCTGTTGCGGCCTTTGATTCCCAAAGCAGGCCTTATGATTTCCTATCCTGAAACAAATACCCTGATCATCATTGATGTCCTGTCAAACATTAACCGTCTGATTAGTATTATTAACGAGCTGGATATTCCCTGGGATGAAGAGGAAATTAATGTTTTCGCACTTGAATACGCAAGAGCAGAAAAACTGGCCCCAAAACTGCTAAACATTTTTCAGAAAAGGAAAAGAGTAGGTAAGAAAACCGTTATCACTGATACGGTAAAGATCATTCCGGACGAAAGAACAAACTCATTGGTGGTTCTGGCGACCGCCCAGACCACTTCCACCATAGAAACGCTCATACAGAAATTAGACATTAAGCAGACACGGCCCAGGGAAAACATCCATATTTATTTTCTGCAACACGCAGTGGCTGAAGACATTGCCAAGGTGCTCCTGGAAATACCTGCCAAGGCTTCTAAAAGCAAAAAGGGTAAGGCCCCTGTTCTATCAAGAGAGGTTCAGATATCTGCGGACAAGGCAACGAACAGCCTTGTGATAATAGCCGACCCGGAGGAGTATCTGATCATAGAAGGGGTCATTAAGAAGCTGGATGTCTATCGCACCATGGTTTACGTGGAGGCCCTGATTATGGAAGTAACCGCTTCAAAGGCCCTGGAACTGGGAGTTGAATGGCGGTTCGGGAACGTGTATGACGGAGGTTACGGGGCCGAAAAGAAGGGGGGGGCGTGGTTTGGAGGTTCCACGGGAACTGGAGCCGGCATATCCAGTCTGGCAGCCGGGACACTGGCTCCAGGATTTGCTGTCGGTGTCATAGGCCGGGGTATCACTTTAGGCGAAAATGTATTTCCGACAATAGGCGCCTTTGTCCAGGCCGTCCGAACGGACAGTAACTTCAACATCCTCTCCACACCCCAGATTCTGACATTAGATAATGAGGAGGCTGTAATAGAAGTAGGACAGAATATCCCTTTTGTAACCCGCCTTGATGAAGGAACCAGTGAAGGAGATCGTTCCATTCAGAACATCGAATACAAGGACGTGGGGGTGACTCTCAAAATAACTCCTTTTATTAACAAGAAACGTTTCGTCAGACTGAAGGTTGAGGAAAGCGTTAAATCCGTTGTGGAAACATCGGCATTGGGAGGTACTGTCCTGGCACCCACAACTACTTTTCGAACCGCAAAGACCACAATTACCGTACAGGACGGGGAAACGGCCGTGATCGGGGGATTGATTGAGAATCGTATGGACAGAGGTAAAACCCAGACCCCCTGTCTGGGAAGCCTTCCCGGGCTGGGCTGGCTTTTTAAGAGCACGTCCGATCGAGACGAAAAGACAAATCTCCTGGTTTTTTTAACACCTCATATCATTGAAAATCCTGAGGAGGGCCGGAGACTGTATGAGGAGAAAAAAGGAGGCATTGACAGAGAAATAATCCGAGGGAGAGAGGAAGAAAAGCCTGAAACATTGCGGAAAATGGGCTTTGAATAAGGATTGGCTTTTATTTTAACTTTGAAAACCATGTCCTTTGGGTGTGGATTCTTTACTGGTTTACTGGTTGAGGTAATATAGATCAGATGACAGGGACAAACGATACTATGACACAATCCCCTATCAGGGAGGACATGAGCGAAGAGGAGCGCCTTCTGGCTTACTCTGAACTGCTCGGCATCCCTTTTAAAAGGCATATCCTGGAAGATCTCAAATTCAAAGAGACCCACAATATGCCCATCCAGTATTTCAAGCGCATGGGACTTATCCCGCTTCATGTGAGCGACGGCATCCTCACGGTGGCAGTCAATGACCCGCTAAATTTTCAACCGGTAGACGACCTGGCCCGTATGGTGGGCTGCAGTTCAACAAAACTGGTTCTGAGTCCCCTTGAAGAAATAACTTCGGCTATCAATATCCTTTTTGACCAGTCCAGCGATGAGGCCGAAAAAGTAGTCCAGGACCTGGGAGAATATCAATCGGAAGACCAGGTCTTCAGTGAACTGGAAGAAATAGAAGACCTGATGGATGTAACCCATGAGGCTCCCATCATCCGTGTGGTTAACGTCGTTTTGACCCAGGCCTTGAGACGCCAGGCGAGTGACATACACATCGAGCCGTATGAAAAGGAAATCAAGGTTCGATTCCGTATTGACGGAATTCTGTATGAGATTTTTTCCCTTCCCAGGCGATTTCATGCCCATATAATTTCCAGACTGAAGATCATGGCCACCCTCGATATTGCCGAGAAGAGGGTTCCCCAGGATGGAAGAATGAAAATCAGGGTCGGCAATAAGACTGTGGACATAAGGGTTTCCGTAATTCCCATGGCATTTGGCGAGAGGATTGTCCTGCGTTTGCTGGATAAGACGGTTTCTTTGCTCGGTCTTGGGGAAATGGGCATGACAAGGGACAAACTTGAAACATTTGAGGGATTGATAAACAAAAACAGCGGCATCATCCTTGTGACAGGTCCAACCGGCAGCGGTAAAACAACCACGCTCTATGCTGCAATTAACAAAATCAATTCCACTGAGAAAAACATCATTACAATTGAAGACCCCATAGAATACGAACTCAGGAAGGTGGGACAGATCCAGGTTAATCCCAAGACAGACCTGACCTTTGCCAGGGGGTTAAGGTCTATTTTGAGACATGACCCGGATATCATCATGGTTGGAGAGATCCGGGACTTAGAGACAGTAGAAATTGCCATCCAGGCATCTCTCACGGGTCATCTTGTTTTCAGCACCCTGCACACCAACGACGCGGCCGGAGCCCTCACAAGACTTGTTGAGATGGGTGTCGAGCCCTTTCTTATTGCATCTTCCCTTCTGGCAGTAGTGGCCCAGAGGTTGGTAAGGACCATATGCCCTCACTGCAAGGAAGCCTTTAAACCCGACGAATCTACTCTTAAGGACCTTGGCCTTTCCGAAGATCAGATATTCTATAGGGGAAAAGGCTGCAAGGAATGTATGGATACAGGTTACAGAGGCCGTGCAGGGATTTTTGAATTGCTGGTATTGGATAATGAAATCAGAGACCTTGTAAAGAGCAGTTCAGACTCCGTGACCATCAAGCAGGCTGGTATGAGAAAAGGGATGACAACTTTGTTCGAGGATGGTCTTAAAAAAGTACAATCCGGCATAACTACCCTGAATGAAGTTATGAGAGTTTCACAGGAATAATAAAACGGGGCGCAAGCCTGCCCGCCGGACGGCAGGCGGGGCTCAGGGCGTTGGGCACAAGGTTTAAAAAAAAGTCCATTGCCTAATAAAGCCTTTGGCTTAATGCCGATAAGTATTATTTGGTACACAAGCAACCTGGTATTGCAAGTGACATAAATGAATAAACTGGTAACGTTCAAAAGTGTTGGTATCAACATTGATTTTTTCATATTTCTTGAGGCGGTGTGGGTTTCCGAAAGGCGTTATCTCAAAAAGAATACCACTGAACTTTGCCGTGGCCAAATATATGCGGTTTAGGCCACAGACTTAATGGGATTTTGCAGGCTCGTTGGGAAACCGTGTATATATTTGGCCACCCACTCCAGAAGGAATAGATAACGCCTTGAGGAAATTGGCATCGCCGAAAAGGTGCTTGAAACCATCTTACCATCACTTATGAACATTACAAATAAATTAGTGCAATCGTAGAGACCACATGCCTCTATTTGAATATAAGGCCCTTAATAAGAAGGGGAGAAAGGTGAGTGGCATGGTGACTGCCGACGGACCAGCCTCTGCCCGGCTAAAACTGAGTCAGGAAACGATCTTTCCGATGGAAATCAGAGAGGTTAAAACGTCAGTAAAAAAGTCAATCGCCGACAGTTTTGTCTACCGCTTAAAAAGATTTCATCGCATTAATCCGGCTGTGGTTTCCACCAGCATGAGGCAATTAGCCACACTTGTTTCATCAAGCCTTCCACTTATTGATTGTCTCAATGCCCTGATCGAACAAACAGAGACGCCCCAGTTGAAAAAGATTTTTACCCAGATAAGAGAAAAGGTAGTCGAAGGAAGCCCGCTATCCGTGGCTATGGCCGAACATCCTGCCATTTTCAGCCACATTTATGTTAGTATGGTTAAGGCAGGCGAGACGAGCGGTGCCCTGGATATTATTCTGAAGCGGCTGGCCGATTTCACTGAAAAGAGATTGAAACTCAGCAAGAAGATAGAGGCCGCCATGACCTACCCTATATTCCTGCTCATGATAAGCACGGTAATTTTAATCTTTCTCATGTCCTTTGTTATGCCGAAGGTTATCGGGATTTTTAGGGGGATGGAACTTGTCCTGCCCTGGTCTACGCGGATGCTCATATGGTTTACCGACGGCATGAAAAACTACTGGTGGCTGGGTTGTCTGGTGATGATCGCACTTGGTGCCGGGATTTATTCCTGGATAAAAACAGAACAGGGCGGTCGGGTCTGGGACCGGATACGTCTGCGTTTTCCCCTGTTCGGGCGCTTGCATCACAAAACAGTAATAGCCCGTTTTACCAGGACCTTGTCAATTCTGCTCAAAAGCGGGATACCCCTGGTTGAGGCCCTGAATACCGCCAAACCGTCCATGGACAACCGGATCATGGAAGATGCTATTTCTGATACTGCCAGGCTTGTGGGAGAGGGAGAGAACTTTGCAACTCCTTTGAAAAAATCGGGCATGTTTCCCCCCATGGTTATACAACTGATACGGGCGGGAGAACAAAGTGGCGAGCTGGAAGAGATGCTGGCAAAGGCCGCCGATGTATATGATGATGATGTCGAATCGGCAATAGTGTCCTTGACCTCCATTATCGAACCGGCCATCATCCTTTTGATGGGAGTTGTGGTCGGATTTATTGTCATAGCGATCCTGCTGCCCATATTTGATATGACCAGTGGAATTCGCTAATGGACAAAAACTTTTAACAGGATAACAGGATGAACAGGATGCCTTACAAGACCACGTCAAGCATTGTCCTGTGAAATGTGAAAGAGAGAAATAATGAAAAACCTTAGTAAAATCATCGGAAGTGCCTGCAAGCGGGAGCGGGGCTTTACACTTATGGAAATTCTGATCGTAATTACAATCCTGGGAATTCTTGCAAGCCTGGTGGCAGTCAAGATCATGGACAGGCCGGGCGAGGCCAGGACACTCAAGTCTCAACTCGACATTCAGACACTTGAGAATGCCTTTAAGCTATACAAACTGGACAATGCTTATTATCCATCCACCGAGCAAGGACTTCGCGCCCTCGTTGAAAAACCATCCATTGGCCGAATCCCCAACAGATGGCGTGAGGGAGGGTATCTCGAAAAAGGGGTGGTGCCCAAGGACCCGTGGGACAATGATTACCTTTATTTGAGTCCCGGTATTCATAACCGCAACTTTGACCTCTGGTCATATGGGGCCGATGGGGAACAAGGCGGTGAGGGAGAAGATGCAGACGTTACTAACTGGGCTGTTATGGAAAAATAGGGTTAATGGGTTTACACTTGTCGAACTTCTTGTGGTCATACTCATAGTAGGTCTTTTTTCTGCCCTTATTTCAATCAGAATCGAAGGCTCCCTTTCAGGTGGCGACCTGAGGCTTGCCACACGCGTGATTATGGGAGAAATAAACCAGCTTAGGGGCAAGGCAGCCTATACACATAAAGAGCATGTATTGGGCCTTAATGTGGATGAAAACTACCTCTATTCATTTCAACCCTTACCGCAGGAAGGAGAACTATCGAAGAAAATAAAAAAGCTGCCATCCGGAGTTAATCTGGAAGACGTGGTCATATTTTCAGAAGGAAAAATACAAGAGGGGGAAGCAAGAATCAGATTTTTTGCAAACGGTTGCATTGACCGGTCACTCATCCATCTGACAAATGAAAAAGATGAGAAATATACTCTCCAAATAAACCCCATTACAGGTCAAATAACGGTCTATGACAAGTATATTGATCAGAAAATGGAATAAAAATGGATTTACCCTTCTTGAAATCGTCATTTCTCTGGGCTTGATTGCTATCGCCCTTCTGGCAGTATTGCGGCTTCAGGCCCAGAACCTGAACCTCCAGTCAGAAGCACAGTTTATAACGGTCGCGAACTACCTCGTTCAAGACAGGCTGTCACGTATCCAGTCCGAAAGCGGGCTGGAACCAGGACACTTTTCGGGCGATTTTGGCAGTGATTTCCCTTACTTTCGCTACCAGGAAGAGATCGAGGAAATCACTGATATTGAACATCTTTTCAAGGTTAGAGTCACCATTATCCTGGACGACGGGGAGTCGGCCAAGGACCTTCTTGTAACAACCTACCATTACAGAGAAAAGCTATGAAGGGACTTACGTTATTGGAGGTGCTGATCTCCATAACCATACTAGGGATCATCATGGGAGCTATTTACGGCACCTATACCTCAAACGTGGAGGCAATCCAGGTGGCCCGCCAAAAGGGCCATGTATATCAGATGACGAGAATCCTTTTTGATCGAATGACCAAAGATCTGGAATCTGCTCTTATAAATGCCAGCTTGCCCCATGAGAAAATCCGCCTTGGAATGATCGGAAAAAACCAGGAAATAGATGGAAAACCAGCGGACAGGATTGATTTTACTACCCTGAACCACCTTACCTTAGGCGGTGAAGGCCCACGAACGGATCTCTGCGAGGTGGGCTACCAGGTTGTGGAGGATTCTGAAAATGAGGGATTTAAACTGTTTCGCAGGGATGATGGAATTCCGGATGATGATCTTATTGATGGGGGATTCAGCCATGAAATGGCCAGCAGGGTTACAGGGCTGGATATAATCTTTCAAGACGTGCATGGAAAGGAGTTTGATGACTGGAATACCCTGGAAGGAGAACATGCAGGAAAACTCCCTTCACTGATCACCATAAGACTGACTAATGTGGATGAAGAGGCCCAGGAATACCTGTTTACCACAAGCATACACCCGGCACTGGCAGACAGGAAAAAAGGAGAATAACAGTTTTGAACGATGACAAATGATTAAGCTATTTTGCAAAAATTATCCTATTTCAGACAATAAGGGTACTGCCCTTGTGATAACCCTTTTGATAATTGCAACGTTAACCGGTTTGACCGTTGCCTTTTCAGAAGACTCCGGCACCGAGTTAAGCCTGGCCGGTTATTCAAGGGACGGTTACAGGGCCTATCAAATAGCCCGGTCCGGCGTGGATCTCGCTCTGGCCCTTCTTAACGAGGACGAGGACAGGGATATGGACAGCCTTACAGAGGATTGGGCCCAGTTTGATGCTGATTCCTTTCCGGAAAAACTCCCGGCAGAGATTTCCCTGTCCGCAAGGATTACTGACGAAAACAGCAAGATAAACATCAATTCCTTGAAAAAAGGAAATGGTGAAATCGATGAAAATAAGGCGGAGCAGCTATCAAGACTTTTTTCGGTTCTGGGTTTGAGAGAAAATCGTGTCAATCCCATTTTAGACTGGCTCGACAGTGATGATATTGAACGCATAGACGGGGCAGAATCCTATTACTACAAGGGCCTTGACCCTCCATATGAGTGTTTCAATGGTTCCTTTCTGACTGTTGGGCAGGTCTTCATGGTTAAAGGCATTGAAAATATCAGGTATTTCGGAGAAAAGGGAGAGAGAAGCCTATTGGACTTCCTGACGATTTACTCCACCGGACAGGTAAATATAAATACGGCTTCCATTGAGGTCCTTCAGAGTCTTGATGAGGCCATAGACGCCTCTGTTGCACAGTCGATCATCGATTATCGCGGTGAGGAAAGCTTTTCATCCATTGATGATCTGGGAAATGTTGCAACTATCGATAGTGAACTTCTCAACAGAATCAGACAGAGGATTACGGTCAAGAGTTCCCATTTCACAATAGAGATGAAAGTGAGCTGCCAGGAGGCGGTGGCCCACCTGAGGGCAGTGGTGGTGAGAAATGGGGATAAAACAGAATTGGTTTACTGGCAGGTTATTTGATCATGTTGAATCCTTTCAGGGAATTTTTTGCACCGAAATTTGTGGTCGGACTGGAAGTCACCGATAGTTACATCGGGGCTGTCCAGATATACAACTCGCTAAAGGGCCTGGAAATTGACCGGATAGCCTTCAGGGAAATAGAAAATCCTGACCAGATATCCCAGGAATTGACAGAGTTTTTTGTCACGGAAGGACTTAGACATGAAATGCTTATTACCTGCCTTCCTATATCTTCAGCAATTGTTCGGCAGATTCCTATGGCATTTGATAAAGTAAAAAAACTGGATAAAGTTATTAAATATCAAATGGAACCTTTTGTACCCTATCCTATAGACAAAATGGTGGTCGATTTCCTGCTGCCCGGATCTGATGATACTATCACAACCATCGGTGTTCAAAAAGAGCTGCTGGCTGAACACATGGCCAGGTTGTCCGGGGCCAAACTGGAACCGCAGGTAGTAAGTCTGGATAATCTTGCCCTCTTTCATTTATATACACGTAACAACCAGGAAGAGGCCAGGCAGGCGGTATGTATCCTTCATTTTGGTCATGATGAAAGTGTAATTCAGGTAATTTATGAGAACAGGCTGGATTTCATGCGCACCCTGCCGAAGGGCGGGGGCAGCCTTGAACAGCTCACAAATACCCTTAAACTATTCCAAATAGAAAAGCCTGATGTCAGGCTAAGCGAAATACTGCTCGCCGGTCATTCAGACGTTGACCAGGATGTGGCAGACAGCATAGCCGCGATGACGAATATAAAGACATCCGTCTGGAGACCCTTTGATGCCCTGACGAATAGAAAGGACCATGTGGGTACGGCGCTTCAGGCAAAACTGAGTGTGCCGCTCGGTCTCGCCATCAGCATGGCAGATCCACCGGGCAAGGTTTTTGATCTGAGAAAGGAGGAATTTACAAATAAAACCTCCGTGAACCTGAAGAAGACATTTGTGTTTATGTTTTCCGTCATTTTCCTTCTGGTTTTTCTTTTCACCTTCAACGTTTACCAGAAGCTCTACATCAATGAAGAGCGCCATGCGGAACTGAGAAAGGAGATCAGGCAAATTTTTTCAAGTACATTTCCTGCAACAGGGATTATTGTCAAGGGGCAGGAATTGGCTCAAATGAGCCGGAAAATTGAAGAAGAAACGAGTAGATACCTGTGGCTCGAAGATTTGACCGGTGGGGGGAAAGCCCTTGATGTTCTCATGGTACTGACTAAGACTATCTCAGGTTTTTCCGATGTGAAAATAGATGACCTGTCAATAGAAGAAAAAGAAATAAGGCTTCACGGTCGCACAGCTTCCTTCGAGACAGTAGACAAGCTGAAGCAGAAACTTACAAGTACCGGTTATTTTAAGATTGTCAGGCTGGTGGGTGCCAAAATGGACAAAAAGAAGCAAGCTGTCCGGTTTAATTTTGCCCTGGAGAAGAATAGATGAGAATCAACAGACGTGAAATGGCCTTTTTCATTCTTGGTGGATTTTTTGTCATTGCCCTGCTTTATTATCTGTTCATCATATCTCCGGCCATTGCCAGGCAAAATTCATTAATTGAACACATAGAAAAGAAAGAGGCGGACCTAGTCGGCATGATTGAATTGAAGGGTAAATGGGAAAGGTTCAAGGCCAATAAGCTGAAAGCAGAAAAAATACTGGACCAGAGAGGAAAAAAGTTCACACTGCTCTCATTTTTAGAGGGTGTCTCACGTAAGGTGGGAATTGACAACAAGATCCAATACATGAAACCCCTAACATTTCATGAAGAATTGGGGGCATTGGAGCCGGTAGGTATTGAAATGAACCTGGGCGGCATAAACATAAAACAGCTCGTAAACCTCCTGCACAAAATTGAGTGTTCGGAAAAACTTTTGAGGGTAACCTTAAAAAAGGACAAATTATTAAAAGTAACCCTTCAGGTTAATACCTACATGTAACGTAACTCAGGAGCCAGGGAGAGGCTTTCTTTCCAGGCTAGTCTCAAAGTGATTCGAAAGGATTAGAAGATGTCGAAAGATGCGGTGAAAAGCGAAGTCCCGAGATTTGATCTATCCACGCTGATCATCTTTATTATGACCTTAACGGTGCCGGTTGCGGTCTTACCAAACGTGATTGACAATGCCTTTAATACACCAAAAAACCTGCTTATCTTCACTGGCGTTTCCCTGCTTTTGGTCGTATACGGCACCGAATTTTTTCAAGGCAAGAAAGTGAGAAAGTCAGATGCATCATCGCCCATGTGGGTCGTGATCCTGATTCTTTTGAACTTCATATCCTTTTTCTATACAGGCAATTACTATTTCACAAAGATCGCCGCCCTTATGAATATCAGCTGTCTGTTATTCTTCTTTTTTGTGTCCCTCCACATTGATGAAAGGAGGGCCTTGTGGATTATTGCGGCCGTTGCCTTTTCCGGGATCCTCGTTTCTGCCAGCACGTATCTCCAATTTACCGGTCACTCTATTCTGTTTAAGTGGGCTCGTACCACGGCACCGATAATGGGAACCATTGGAAACTCCAATTATTTAGGGGCCTATCTGTTATTCCCCATGTTTGCCCTGTCCGGACTTTTGTTTCTTTTAAAGGGGAAATTGCGTTTTATTCCTGCAGGTTTCTTGATCTTTGTATTCGGGGCGTTTCTCTGTTCAAGGGCAAGGGCCTCATGGATCGCGTCTGCCTTTTCAATCCCGCTTCTCTTTTTTCTGGTAAAGCGGATCTACAACTTTTCCGTCCTGTCATACATCAAGAAAAGACCGAAACATGTGTTAGGATATGGGATAGTTGTCCTTTCCCTGGTTGTTGTTTTATGGTCCGTTGCGCCCGAGCGCTTCCATTCCATGATGAGGATCAAGAACTGGACTGAGACCACGTCACTTAAATACAGATTGAATAAATATTGGGAGGCATCCTGGTGGCTTTCAGACCCGAAACCAAGAAGAGTGCATAATGAGTATCTGGAAATCCTTAACGACGGCGGCTTAGTTGCGGCGGCCTTTTTGCTCATTTTCTTTTATGTTGTGATGAGACATGGCTGGCGTGTTATCCGTAACGATAAGATTCAGACGCCTGAAAGGGTAATTGCAGCAACAACATTCTCTGCCACGACAGGAATCATGATTGCTGCGCTATTCTTTTTCCCGTTCAGGATCAACAGCACCATGTTTATGACCGTCCTGATGATGGGAGTCATGGAAGGAATTTATCTCAGAAGCTACGGCCGTACTTCAAAAACAGAGGGACGGAGATTCCCCTTTGCCTATCCTGCCATTTTCCTGATCTGCCTGGTACTGGTCGGGGTTTTGTGGTTCGGGGCCTACAAGCCGTTTAAAGGTGAAGTAGAACACCTTCGATACAAAAAGGTCATGGGCTATCTAAATGGAAAACAGGCTCAGAAATATATCAGAGAAGCCATATCTTTCGACCCAAAAAACTCCCTTTACCACATGTACGCCGCCCGGCTGTACATGCCCATGGGCCAACATAAATATCGTGGACGCAAATGGAAAACCAAACCCGAATTGGATCCTGTCAAAGCCCGTTATCACCTTGATAGAGCCATTGTAAATTTCAACGGGGATCTGACCAGGTGGTCGGTCTACTTCACGGACGGTCTTTTAAAATACCAGATGGGAAGCATTTTAGAGGCCGAAGATGCCTTTG
>JAFDHL010000334.1 GCA_019308785.1 Deltaproteobacteria bacterium | reverse complement strand
GTTGATAGCCGTAAAGTCCCATCTGGCATTTGACAATACGTATCTCAAGTGTATCAGTCGTAAAACCAACCTCCGCAGGGGATACCTTTAGATCTCTCGCAATCTTATGAGCAGTAGCGCATGATATTTCCCGGTTTGAGGCTTTCTGCTTCAGGGCCTTGGCTATTTCCGGTTGTACCTTGCGGTCAGGCGAGTGCTTTTTGGCATAATGGCCCCTGTCTTCGTGTGTCATGGCGTTTCCTCCCGGTATTCTCTTATTTTGAGCACGTTTTTAACTTACACATTGTGAGTTTACTGTTTATTCGGGAGTTATTTCAAGTATTGCCTTTATCCTGGCAATATTTCTTGACCCATTGACCGATCTTAGCTAACTTTCCCAGAGTTTCCGGTGTTGTTCAAGGCTGACGGCACGACTGGATAGTCTATTTCACCCCAGATCAGTGGCTATTGTTGGAGCGCCCAGGGGGATGAAGACAGGGAAGATATTCCTCATGGCCCTCCTGGACCAGGGCTTCCCGGGCCGCATCTATCCCGTTAACCCCGAGGCGGAAGAGATCGACGGGCTCAAGGCCTTTCCCAGCGTCTCGGCAATCCCGGGGCCGGTGGACCTGGCCATTGTCCTTGTTCCATATTATCATGCCCTTTCCGTTATAAGGGAATGCGCGGCCAAAGGAGTAAAGGGGGCGGTTCTTTTCACATCAGGGTACAAAGAAACCGGGACCGATGAGGGCAAGGCCATGGAAGAAGACCTTGTCCGCGAGGCCCGAGCTTCCGGGATGCGGCTCATCGGGCCCAATGGCATGGGGTTCTATGCTCCAAAGTCAGGCCTTTCGTTTTTTCCCGAGCTCTCCAGGGAACCCGGACCTGTGGGAATTATTTCCCACAGCGGCTCCCTGACAAACATCCTGGGGCGCATGGCCTCTCAAAAGGGAATTCGCTTCAGCAAAGTAGTGAGCCTGGGGAATGAATGCGACCTCACCTGCGCGGACTTCCTGACATATCTCGGAAGGGATCCGGATACTGGCCTTATCGGGGGCTATATAGAGGGGGTCAAGGACGGCCCTCTTTTCCTCAATGCCCTTAGAAAGGCATCCCTGGAGAAGCCCGTGATCCTTTGGAAGGTAGGGATGACCCCGGAGGGATCCCTGGCAGCGGCTTCTCACACGGGCGCACTGGCAGGTGCTGGCAACATATGGGGAGGTGTGGTCGGGCAAGGTGGGGCTGTTCCGGTTGTGGGCTTCGAGGCCTGGGTTGATGCCTTGATGGGATTTGCTCTTCTGCCTCCCCGACTGGGAGACCGCCTTGCAATTATCTCAGGTCCTGGAGGGCTGGCCGTATCCGCTGCCGAGGCATGTGGAAGCGTGGGACTCAGACTGGCGAAACTCTCAGATCAGTCAAGGTCCACCTTGGCAGAGTTTGTTCCGCCAACAGGAACCAGCCTTCGGAACCCTATAGATGTTGGGCTCACGGCATATCTCGAAACGGAAATTTATATCCAGGCCGCCCGGACCGTTGCTGAAGATCCGGGAGTGGACGCCATAGTGATAGTCGGAATCGGGCACAGCCCGGAGACCAACCGGTTATATACGGAATCTATGATCAGGGCCAGGGAAGACTTTCAGAAACCCTTTATTATGGTAAGCATTCCGGGATTTGACCCTGATCTTGGCCAAAGATTTTGTGAGGCCGGGGTCCCGTTTTTTGAGACCTCCGAGCGTGCCATGCGCACTTATGCTCAGGTCCGGCGATATCAGTTATGGCGTCAGGAAAGGAAGAAAGGAGAATAGCAATGATCAAGAATAATATGAAGGGGATCCTGGAAGAATTGCCAGAGGGAGTCGAGCTCGTCGGGGCGGCAAAGACAAGGACCCCGGATGAGATCCTGGAATGCGTCGAGGCGGGCTTGAAAATCATAGGAGAAAACTACGTACAGGAGGCTGAAAGGGCCTTTCAGGTGGTAGGTGATAAGGCAAAGTGGCACATGATCGGCCACCTTCAGTCCAACAAGGCCAAAAAGGCGGTTAAAATTTTTGACATGATCGAGACGGTGGATTCCATCAAACTTGCAAAGGTTATTGACAAGTCATGTGCTAATATTGGGAAGGTCATGACGGTGCTTATAGAGATCAACAGCGGTGAAGAGATACAAAAGGCGGGAGTATTGCCTGAAGATGCCGTATCGTTAGTCAGGGATATATCAGAGCTGAAAAACATCAAGATCATGGGTCTCATGACCATGGGGCCTTTTGCCGGAGATCCTGAGAATGCACGCCCTTATTTTCAGAAGACAAAAAAACTTTTCGAAGAGATCAAAAAGATAGATCTTCCCGGCGTTGAGATGGAGTATCTTTCCATGGGCATGTCTAATTCTTACAAGGTGGCCCTGGAAGAAGGGGCCAACATGGTCAGGATCGGGACGAAAATATTTGGAGAACGGCAATACGATTGATGATTGATGATTGGTGATAGACGATTTACAAATGACTAATTATGCAACCAAAGAGATAAAGCGCCTCATGGGAAAGGCGATTCATACCCATAAGATGATCAGGGACGGCGATCACGTAATGGTCGCCGTCTCGGGCGGCAAGGACAGTGTGGCCCTTTTATGGCTTTTAAGTGAGAGGATAAAACGGATACCCATTGAATACAGGATTACAGCCGTGCACGTGGACCCCGGGTTTGGGGCCAATTCGGCTGGACAGATGGAATCCTTCTTTTTAGGCAATGGCGGCCCATGGGCCGGAGAACCGCGAAAACCCGTGCTTTCTCTGCTCCCGTCTGAGAAGAAAATTGCTTTTCGAATTGGCTGCTGAAATCGGCTGCAACCGGATCGCTTTCGGGCACCACAAGGATGACCTGATCGAAACATTTTTTCTGAACGTCTTTTACGGGGCTTCTATCAGTACCATGCTTCCGGTCCAGGAATTTTTTGAAGGGGAGTTTACAGTCATTCGACCTCTCTATCTGGTTGATGAGGGCATGGTTCGGCGTAGCTGGTTCTTCAAAACGGGAGGAAATCAAGGACATGCTCAAACATTTTTACAGGTCCAATAAAAAGATAAAGGGAAATATCTTCCACGCCCTAAAGAACGTGAATCCGGATTATTTATTGTAAAAGGCCTGAAACGATTTACTAATATTGCGTTTCATGAAAACCTTTACAAAGTCATTGCGACCTGCCTGCCGTCTGGCGGGCAGATCGCAATGACAAGTTTTTAATGAAACGCTGTACTAAATGATAGCGCAGGAGGAATTCATAAACCGGCTTGCGGATATGCCCATGTATTATGGCGGTCAATTTCTCTTGGCATTCTCCGTAAGGTTGTTAAGACAATCGTAAATACTATAATGCTCAATGTCGTCTACACAATTATCCCAATTTTCATAGTTATTCTCTTGGGCTGGCTTCTCCGCTGGCGGGACATTCTGCCTTCTCATCTCATTAGCCCTCTTAACCGGATCGTCTATTATCTTGCCATTCCAGCATTGATCTTCAGAGCGGTGGCGAGTTCTTCGTTTGAAGCTAATTTTTCCCCACTCCTTTTGGCAGGGACTTTGATACCGCTCGTAGTGGTGTTAATTATGGGTGCCGGCGTCGGCCGGCTCTATTCTGTCACTCGACACGATTTCGGCACATTTACGCAGACTTGTTTCCACGGGAATCTTGGCTATATCGGTCTTGCCGTAGCTTTTTATTTTCTTGGAAAAGACGGGCTCACACGTGCCAGCATTTTGGCCGGATTTCTCATGCTGTTACAGAATTTTCTTGGTGTCCTTAGCCTCCAAGTGTGTTCCAGGAGGCCTGGAACAGATTTTCGGTTCTTTTTTGTC
>JAFDHL010000333.1 GCA_019308785.1 Deltaproteobacteria bacterium | reverse complement strand
CCACGACCATCTTCATCGCATGCGCTCCTTGCGAACCTCATCAACAGTATCTCCTAATTCCCTTCCCGCAAGATTCTGTCGAATTGTCATAGCCCTTTTAACCGGAGATTCACTGTCAAGAACGCGCGCTCTATCAAGAATCGAAAGTACCTGCTGCTGGATACTCCTCCGGTTTCGCTGGGCCATGCGGGCAATAATCCTGTATAGATCATCTGGAATATTTCTAATGGTAAATGCCTTCATCACAGCCTCCTGTATGTGTAAGCATTATGATATGATATCAAAATAATGTCAAGTCAAATTAAAACCAAACAACCCGCTTTGTTCTGTAATAACCGGCGTAAAACAAACTGCTTGGAAAGCAGTATACCCGTTATCCATGACGAACAACGACAATATACATAGACTTACCTTTGAAGGCAAAGAAATCACCCTCATAGGCACGGCCCATGTATCCAGGGAAAGCGCCGACCTTGTGGCTGATGTCATTGAAGAGGAAAGGCCGGAAACGGTTTCCATTGAACTCTGTGAATCCAGGTACCAAGCTATCAGACAAAAGAATAGATGGCAGGACACGGACCTCATCAAGGTAATTAAAGAAAAAAAGGCTTTTCTCCTGCTGTCAAATCTCATGCTTACATCTTTCCAGAAAAAAATCGGTAAGAAGCTGGGTATCAAACCAGGCGAAGAAATGATGCGCGCCATAGAAAAAGCCGATGTAGTTGGGGCTGACATACACCTTGCGGACAGGGACATACGCACGACCCTTTCAAGAACATGGCGTCTCATGGGTCTCTGGACAAAAATAAAACTCTTTGCCCAGCTCATCACTTCAATGGGAGAAGTGGACACCATTAAGGAAGAAGATATCGAGAAGATGAAGAATAAAGATGTCCTCGAAATGCTGCTTTCGGAAATCGGGGAATCACTTCCCGAACTCCGGCGTATCCTGATCGACGAAAGGGATCAGCACCTTGCCCATAAAATCAGGACTGCGCCGGGGAAAAGGGTAGTTGCAGTAGTAGGAGCCGGCCATGTCCCGGGTATTCAAAAATGCTGGAATGAGCCGGTAGACATTAGTGCCCTAAACGAAATTCCCCCTAAAGGAAGACTGTTCTCAGTGCTTAAATGGGGTATCCCCGCAATTGTTATAGGCCTGATCGGCCTGGGTTTTTTCACTGCCGGCACGTCTGCCGGTGCCCATATGATCAAATGGTGGGTTCTGGCCAATGCAGTCCTCTCAGGTCTCGGCGCTGCCCTGGCACTGGCTCACCCCCTTACGATTCTCTCTGCCATAGTTGCCGCACCTCTGACATCTCTCAATCCAATGATCGCGGCCGGCTGGGTGGCAGGGCTGGTGGAAGTGATTCTGGGAAAACCTAAAGTAAAGGATTTCGAGAGCCTGCCTGAAGACATCCTTTCCATCAAAGGGTTCTGGAAAAACAAGATTACACGGATACTTCTCGTTGTAGTATTCACAAATATCGGCAGCTCACTCGGAACCTTCGTGGCCATACCCCTGATGGCCAGGGTATTTGCATAAGCCTGTTCAGCAAATCCTTTTCGTTTGACACTCCCTGCCCTTTGCCCTAAATTAGCCTTATCCTTAAGAAATCGCTTTTATTCGCCATAAATTCAGAAGACTTTTACCTGAGTAAGGAACGAATTTGTCATGGAAGACAGCACAAATAACAGAATAAGGATTGAAGATTTCATAGCACCGATCATAAATACGGCCATAAAGGTCATTACAGACCCTTTAGGGTTTTTCAAAAACATGGATAAAAGCGGGGGCTTTATCGAACCGCTGATTTTCATTGTGGCCATGGGAATTGTCTCAGGCATTCTCCAGGCAATACTTGCTGTTCTCGGGTTTGTTCGTGGTGTTCCGTTTTCCATGGCCCTCGCATCTATTATCATTGCCCCTGTTCTCATGGCAGTATTCGGGTTCGCAGTTGCATTTATCCTGTTCATCATTTGGAAAATAATGGGTTCCCAGGAGTCCTATGAGACGGCCTTCAGATGTAACGCCTATGTTGCATCGATTACACCCATTAACACCGTCCTGGCTGTTATACCCTATATAGGGCCGGTCCTCGGATTTATCTGGATGATGTACCTGATAATCCTTGCCAGCATAGAGGTGCACAAAATTAAACCCAAAATCGCGTGGATCGTGTTCGGCGTATTCTGCGCAATCCTTTCCATCTCCGCCATTACTTCGCAGTTCGCCGCAAGAAAGATGATAAATGAAACAGAAAAATGGCAAGACAGATACGAAAAGGAGTTACAGGGAGTTAGACCTGAAGAAGCAGGAAAAGCGGCAGAAGAATTTTTTAAACGCCTGCAGGAGGAAGCAGGCAAAAAATAGTATTATCCACAAAACCTTGCAGGCCAGGATTTTGGTTTGAGGGAACTGAGAATATGACAAAAATATTAGCAGTAGACAATGACCAGTTCATATTAGAATTTATTAATGATGTCCTTTCAAAAGAGGGCCATCAGGTAGTGACAGCAGGAGATGGCCTTTCTGCCTTAGATATTTTAGAGACCTATACCCCAGATGTTATATTTGTTGACCTGGTAATGCCCAATATCAACGGGAAGAAACTGTGTAAAATCATTCGAGGGATGCAAAAACTAAAACATGTTTGTCTTATTATCTTTTCCGCTGTTGCTGCCGAGGAAGAGATGGATTTCGCTGAATTGGGAGCCAACGGATGTATTGCCAAAGGCCCACTTGAAGAGATGGCCCAAAACATTACTGCCGTTGTTGATCAGTGTGACCGTCTATCTTCTCAACGCCTGCCGGAAGAGCTTATGGGAACTGAAAACCTGCATCCACGGGGAATTACTGAGGAGTTGCTCTCTGTCAAAA
>JAFDHL010000066.1 GCA_019308785.1 Deltaproteobacteria bacterium | reverse complement strand
TTTTTGAGTTGGGCTATCGATTCCATGGCTCTTCTCTGGTTATCACCCGATATTTGCGCAACTCATGGCTATGGGAACAGGTCCGGGTCCAGGGTGGTGCATATGGGGCCTTTTGCCTTTTTGACCGCAATTCGGGCGTACTGACCTTTGTCTCCTATCGGGACCCTAATATCATAAAAACACTAGAGGCATTTGATCAGACAGCATCGTTTCTATCTGGCAAGAATCTTGGAGAGAAAGAACTGACCAAGGGCATCATCGGTGCCATCGGAGACCTGGATGCTCACATGCTACCGGACGCCAAGGGATACACATCCATGATTAGATATTTAACCGGCGATACCGAAGAGGACCGGCAGCAGATGCGGGATGAAATATTAGGCACAAGAACTGCCGATTTTAACGCTTTTGCCAAGATACTTGAGAAAATTAAGGAAAGCGGTATAGTAAAGCTCCTTGGATCTCCGAGTGCTATTGAGGCCGTCATGGCGGATCGGTCTGATGGGATGAATGTGTTCGAGGTTCTTTAGAAACCAAAAAAAACCTTGGATTGTTTTATCATTTTATGCATATATACACCTAAATTAAAGATGAATCGCGCCATTTAGTTGGCTAAATATCTGCTGGTAATTTCTGATAGAGGTTCTGCAACATGACAAAAAAAGAGATAATGAATGCCTTTTTGGGGGAAGATACTGAGTTTGAGGGAGAATTAAAATTTCATGGAACAATTCGGATAGACGGTCACTTTAAGGGCGATATATCAGCTGTTGGAACCCTTGTTATTGGCGAAGCAGGGTTAGTAGAAGCCAATATTCATGTTTCCTCAATTGTACTTAGTGGAGAGCTCCATGGCAATGTCTTAGCCGATGATAGAGTTGAAATTCATGCGCCTGGAAAGGTTTTTGGAGATATTCAGGCACCAATCGTGGTGATACATGAAGGAGTACTGTTCGAGGGAAACTGCCGGACACTTCAAGGAAAAGACGCGGATGAAAGTCAATTGACCGTTATCAGTTCAAATAAACAGGATTAATCGAATCCCACTCCGCCTCAGTGGAGTAAACCTTCTCGCCACCGATAATGATCACATACTTTTCCCGATCCACAATTGTCATATATCCTTCCCGCCATTATTTTTTTCGAGCTGGTTTTTCCAAAATTTTTGGTAACGTTCAAAAGTGTATGCATGGAACATGAATTCATCCGATTCCCGTGTATGGATCCTTAAGTCTGGTGCCTAAAAATCCGGATAGGTCTTGTTAAATCGAAGGGTATGGGGCTCTTTTTTCAGAATCGACTCGGCCAGAGCGCTGGACTTGGCAATCCTGCAAACCAAGGCGGGCGGCGGGCTGCCCGGGTTTACGCCATATCCTGTGTCCTGGGCGTGAAGCACAGCAAGCTCACCGCCCGCCTCAGGTAGCAGGGTCATGTACAATCCAGCAACCAATTTTTCGATTCCTGAAAAAAGAGTCCCATGCCCTTCAAAATGCATACACTTTTGAACGTTACTAAATTTTTATTTCACATTTCTCGTCTTGGTGTTATAGAATTTTAAATTTTATGATGCAAAACTCCTTAATCTGAAAACGAGAGGTAACAAATGGTCACGCCAGAGATAGAAAATGTCTTAGAAAGCTGTGAGTTTTTCAAGGGGCTGGAAAAAAACAGTATCGAGAAAATAGCCGACCTGTGTCAGGTAGAAACATATGAACCTGGAGAATATGTCTTTCGCCAGGGCGATTTTGGAGAGCAGCTCTATGTCATCGCCGAAGGCCACGTATTCTTAGAAAGAGCAATAGAATTGGGCAAGGGCAAGGGGAAGGTTGTCATCGGTATCCTTGGCAAGGGGAGGGTTTTTGGTTGCTGGTCCACCCTTCTGGGTGAACCCCATAATCTGATGTCCTCGGCCACCTGTCAAAAACCGACAAAGATCGTGACCATGAAAGGCGGTGATTTGAGAAACATGATGCTCAATAACACTGATCTTGGATTTAAGGTCTTGGAGAAGCTGTGCTTTCTACTCAGAGACAGGATAGAAGGTGCATACGGCGCAATGGAGAAAATATAGTTCGGTTCAATCGCGTTTAGGAATACGCTATGGATAACGAGATCAAGGCACAAGAAGAAGCGATGCTGAAAGACATCGCGTCTCAACTTCCGGCATTCGGAAAAGAAAGGGGCAGTCTTATACCAATCCTACAGATGATCCAGGAAAACAATGCCTATGTCGCGCCTGAAGCTATAAAAATGGTTGCCGAACACCTGGGTATACCCACGTGCGAGGTATATGGAGTTGCAACATTTTATAACCAGTTTCGATTTCATCCGCCGGGCAGACACCACATTAAGGTGTGCCTGGGTACCGCCTGCCATATCAGAGGTGGCGAGATTATCCTTGAAAACTTTGAACGAAAACTTGAGATTGCCCATGGTGAAACAACACCTGACAGAGAATTCAGTCTCGAACGGGTAGCCTGTGTAGGGTGCTGTGCCCTGGCCCCTGTGGCTATTGTTGATGAAACCGTCCACGGACATGTGGCCCCCAGCAAAGTGGAAGGGCTTATGCTCGGGTTTAGGATAGAAAAAGAAAAAGAGGAAAGAGAAAAGCAGGAAAATGAATCTGGCCAGTAACGAAAATCCGGATCAGTTGTTCTCCGCTATTTACGAAGAGGCGAAGAGACGTCGAAACGCCTTCAAGGAAGCTGACGTTCCAAAAATACACATCGGCATGGCTACCTGCGGCATTGCCTCAGGGGCCATTGAGACAAAAAACGCTTTTGAAACTGTGCTTGCTGAACGAAAGATTGAAGCCCGCATACATACTGTCGGATGCATAGGCCACTGCTATGCGGAGCCGGTAGTTATCATAGACAACCCTGGATTTCCGCCGATTTTTTATCATCAGGTCACCCCTGGCAAGGCAAAGATGTTGGTAAAGTACTTTTTAGAAAAAGGAGACCCTCTTTTTGAGCATTTGCTCGGTGCAATGGAAGAAAACGATCTAATTCCCGCGGTGACGGATTTCCCCAGGTTCAGGCAGGAAAAACGGGTGGTTATGGAAAAATGCGGGCTTATAGATCCAGAAGACATCTATGACTATATTGCTGAGGGCGGGTATTTAACGCTTGTCAAGGCGCTTAAACTCCCACCCGAGGACATTATCACCGAAGTAAAGAACGCCGGCCTGAGGGGGAGAGGAGGCGCCGGATTTCCCACAGGAAAAAAATGGGAATTGGCAAGGACCGCTAAGGGACAGCAGAAAATAGTTATATGCAATGCTGACGAGGGGGACCCTGGTGCATACATGGACCGGACCATTCTGGAGAGCAACCCCCACCTGGTCCTTGAAGGCATAGCCATTTGCGCTTACGCCGTGGGTGCCCGGAAAGCTGTTGTGTATGTCAGGGCGGAATACCCTCTTGCCGTAAAAATGGTTGCAAAGGCGATTGAACAGGCAAAGGACCTGGGGCTTTTAGGTAAACGCATCCTGGGCAGCTCCTTTGACCTGGAAATTGAGCTGTTCAGAGGATCCGGGGCCTTTGTATGCGGAGAGGAAACAGCCCTGATCCAATCCATCGAGGGAAACAGGGGTATGCCTATACATCGCCCACCCTATCCTGTTCAAAATGGTCTTGAAGGCCAACCTACTGTCATTAATAATGTTAAGACCCTGGCTTCTATCCCACACATTTTGGACAAGGGGGCAACCTTGTACAGGGAGACGGGTACCGAGAAAAGTCCGGGGACTGCCATCTTCTCTGTGGTAGGGGATGTCGTACATCCCGGTTTGGTAGAAATTCCCATGGGGGTTTCGCTCCGGACACTTATCTTCGATATTTGCGGCGGGATTCCCAACAAAAAGGATTTCAAGGCAGTACAGATCGGCGGGCCATCAGGAGGTTGTCTGCCTGCTGATTTCCTGGACACACCCATCGATTTTGACTCTCTGACGCAAGCAGGGGCCATGATGGGCTCCGGCGGCATGGTAGTAATGGATGAGGATACCTGCATGGTAGACGTACCTCGATATTTCCTTGATTTCACCCAGAATGAATCGTGCGGCAAATGCACCTTTTGCCGAATCGGAACCCGTCACCTGCTCAATATACTGGAACGAATAACCAGAGGGGAAGGCCACGAGGGTGACCTGGAACAATTGGAGCATCTGAGTGAAGAGATAAAAAAAGGCTCACTGTGTGGTCTGGGTAAAACCGCTCCCAACCCCATAATTACATCCCTTATGTATTTTTATGATGAATACGAGGCCCACATCAAAGAAAAGCGGTGTCCAGCCGGGATGTGCCGACCGTTAACTGCCTATTATATTGATTTGGATAAATGCGCCCGTGGCTGCGATGCCTGTGTCGGAAGTTGCCCAGTTGAGGCCATCTTTACGACCAGCAATCGAAAAAAAGGTGTTGACCAGAGCCTCTGTGTAAAATGCGGTGAGTGCGTGGTCGCCTGCCCTCCGGAATATAATGCCGTAATGAAGGTGTCGCCACCGGATCTCGCTCCCATTGTTGAGCGACCCGTTGACGATTGAGGATTGGCGATTGCCGATTGCCGATTGATGTTTTTCAAATCGAAAATAATCAATCCTAAATATGGACTTAGTTTATGGTTAAACTCATTATCGATAATAAAGAAATTGAAGCAGAAGAGGGGAAAAACCTGCTTCAGGCCTGCCTTGACAACAATATCTATATACCCAACCTCTGTTACCTTCACGGCATGGATAATCCCCCCGCCTCGTGCAGGATGTGCTTCGTTGAAATCGAGGGTGAGCACAAACCGGTAACCTCATGTACCGTCCGGGTCAAAGATGGCATGGTCGTCAAGACAGATACGCCGGACATCAGGCAATTACAACGCACGGCCTTACAACTCCTTCTGTCCGTGCACGATGTGGATTGCGCACATTGCCCTGCAAACAAAAAATGCGAATTGCAGCGAATCGCTAAATTCCTAAAGGTCGGGCTAAAGCCAAAACGCCTGGAACTGCTCCTAAAGGAACCTGAGATAGACGATGAGCATCCCCTTCTAGATTATTATCCCAATAGATGCGTCTTATGCGGTAAATGTATCCATGTCTGCAAGACTAAGCTTGGTCAGCCTCTCTTGGCCTTTGCAAGGCGGGGGTTTTATACAACAATCAGTTTCTACGGTGAAAAGCCCGCATCCGATCTCAATTCTTCTTGTAAGAACTGCCTTGCCTGCGTTGAAATCTGCCCGGTTAGCGCCATTACCTTGAAAAACGACTCCGATCAAATCGCCGAGGCATAATAGAACTGCTGATGTCCCCCTTTTGTAAAGCTGCACGCATGCCTTGGGTGTTGTATTTGTCTTTCAACTCATCTAAAATTGTCTCATGTTAGATATCGGATCCTTGAAACTCCAAAACCGGCTTGTCATGGCCCCAATGTCAGGCATAACAAACCTGCCTTTTCGACTCATGGTCAAAAAGCTTGGGCCTGCTCTTGTCACCACCGAGATGGTCAGCGCTATGGGGTTGATTAAAGGACAAAAAAAGACTCTTGATTACCTGAAGAGCCATCCTGATGAGAAACCGCTTGCGGTCCAGATATTCGGTTCCGAACCCAAATCAATGTCCGCGGCCGCTGAAATTGCCGTTGAATCAGGGGCTGACATAATTGACATAAATATGGGTTGTCCCGCAAAAAAGGTTTTAAAAACCGGGGCCGGCGGAGCCCTTCTCCTTGTCCCGAAAAAGGCCAGGGAAATTGTCTCAGCGGTCCGCCGCGCGTGTAACGTACCTGTGACAGTCAAGATGCGGACCGGATGGTCGGCCGGTCAACCGGTTGCGAGTGAGCTGGCTCTCATGTTACAAGACAACGGAGCTGATGCCGTCACCATACATCCGAGGTTTGTAAACCAGGGCTTTTCAGGGCAGGCCGACTGGACCGTTATTGCCTGCATAAAAAATCAGCTTTCGATTCCTGTTATTGGTAACGGCGATATCGTAAGACCAACCTGTGCCTTACGTATGAAAGACCAAACCGGTTGTGACGGGGTAATGATCGGCCGGGCGGCAACCGGAAACCCTTGGATTTTTAGTCAGATTCTTGCGCTGGAAAATGGCCGGAAAGTTATGCCGCCTACATTATCCGACAGAAAGAATTTCATTATGGAACATTTTCAACTTCTGTCACAATCCGCTGGTAACCGACATGCAGCATATGCCATGAGGGGCATCCTCCTCCGTTATACCAGAGGACTTCCTAATAGTACCCGATTTCGGGACTCGATTGTCCGTATCAAGGATTTGGATTCGCTTATTTTCGCCCTGGATAAATTTTTGTACTCTTTAGAGGAGACCCTGCCGTGAAGGTTAAATTGGCAAAAACAGCCGGTTTTTGCATGGGCGTCCGCCGGGCCATGGAGATGGTTATGGCGGAGACCAACAAAAGAAAAGGCCCACTTTTCACACTCGGCCCGCTGATTCACAACACTCAGGTCCTTGATCTCCTTGTATCAAAAGGGGTTGAATCAATCGAAAATCTTAGCGGACTCCAAACGGGTGAAATCGTGATCAGGGCCCATGGGATCCCGCCTCAAAAGAGACAGGCCTTAAAAGAAACCGGCTTGAAGGTTATTGATGCCACCTGTCCAAGGGTTGCCAGGGTCCATGCCATTATCCGCTCTCATACCCGGAAAGGCTATACAGCTCTCATCGTAGGGGACAGGGATCATGCTGAGGTCGTGGGTCTTGTAGGGTACAGCGAAGGGCCGGTTCATGTTATCCAGAACGCAAAAGACGTTTCCGAATTACCCCATTTGGACCGTTTATTTGTAGTTGCTCAGACAACACAGAACCAACAGAATTTCCGTGAGGTGGTTAAGGCCCTCAAAAAGCGCTTTCCAGAGGTGCTTGTCTTTGATACTATTTGTGATGCCACCAACGAGCGGCAGCAAGAGGTCAGGTCCTTTGCCGGACAGGTTGATGCAGTGGTGGTAGTGGGAGGATACCACAGCGGAAATACCCAGCGACTTGCCCAGGTGTCAAGAGAAACAGGGTTACCCACATTTCACATTGAAACCGAAAAGGATCTGAAAAAGGAAAAGCTCTCAGGAATGGAGGTCATTGGTGTTACTTCGGGGGCATCCACTCCCAACTGGATGATCAGAAACGTGGTTAGTACAATTGAAGGCATCCGCTCGCGGAGCGAGTCTCCTCTATTTCAATGGATAAGGCCGACTCTCAAATTTCTGGTATTGACCAACCTTGCTGTAGCGTGCGGTGCCTTTTCATTTTCCTATGCAGCATCAATAGTCTTGGAACACAATCCGGGGTTCACTTTTCCCTTCATAACATTTCTTTATATTTACGCTATGCATGTCCTAAACCGCTTCCTGGACAAAGGGGCAAGCGCCTATAATGATCCTGAAAGCGCAGCCTTCCTCAAGAAATACAGACCCCTCTTGATCATGACGGCCATTGCCGCTGTCACAGGGGCACTCGCCGTTTCTTTAAGTGTTGGCCTCTCAACTTTTCTTGCATTGAGCGGCCTGAGTTTTTTGGGAATCGTATATAGTGTTCCCTTTATTCCTGAGCGAATTCGTCATAGGTATCCCTATACAAAGATCAAGGATATTCCCGGCTCAAGGAGTCTTTCCGAATCGCTTGCCTGGGTAGCAATCATAACGATTCTTCCTTTACTGGATATGGCCCATATTATCTGGCCTTCCGCAATTGTTGCTGTTTTAATAGTGTTTTCAATGAGTTATGCGAGGGCGATTCTTTTCAATATTTTTCAGGCCCAGGGGGACCTACTTGTCGGAACAGAAACGTTACCCATCATATTAGGTGAAAAAAGGACCCTGACACTTCTTAAAATCATCCTTTTATTAAGCGCATTTATCATCATATTAAGCCCGGTTTTGGCTCTGGTTGGTTCCTTTTCCTTTATTATGCTGCTCCCTCTATTGGCTTTATCCCTCTGCCTTTTATCATATGAAAGACGCTGGCTTTATCCCGGAACAACGTTAGAAGCCTTAGTAGAGGGCACTTTTTTCTTAGCGGGATTCCTCGCTCTCATCTGGCAGGCCGTATTGTGGCAACCGTAAGCGTTATCATTCCCACATTCAACAGGGCCGGAAAGGTTGTGCGAGCCATCTCCTCTGTCCTTTCTCAGACCTTCACAGACCTTGAGATCATTATCGTCGATGATGGATCAATGGACGGCACAAAAGATGCTTTGGCTAAATTTAGAAATAAAATCAAATATATATATCACTCTTTAAATCTGGGAGTATCGGCGGCAAGAAATTCAGGCATCAAAAAATCAACTGCACCATTTATTTCCTTCCTTGATTCCGATGACTACTGGCTCCCGGAAAAGCTGGCCGAGCAGATCGCTTTTTTTGAACGCAATCCAAACGCACCTGCATGCCAGACCGAAGAGATCTGGATCAGAAATGGACGCCGGGTCAACCCCCGAAAGATACACCGAAAACCATCCGGCGACATATTCGAGCCCTCCTTGAAACTATGCTTAGTCAGCCCTTCCGCGGTAATTATGAAACGAGTCCTTTTAGAAGAAGTGGGCTTGTTCGACGAAGATCTTCCGGCATGTGAAGATTACGCTCTGTGGCTCAGGATTTCCTGCCGCTATCCAGTGTACTTGATCAAACGGCCGCTCGTTGTCAAGGAAGGAGGGCATTCGGATCAACTATCAGCCCGGTACAAGGGCATGGACAAGTTCAGGATCAAGGCCCTTGTGAAGCTGATAAAAAGTGGCGTACTAAATGAACGGCAGCTTCAGGCGACCTTTGAGGAACTCTCGCTAAAATGCCGGATCTATAGCAACGGTTGCGTTAAGCGGGGGAAACTGGATGAAGGGACCTATTATTTGCAGCTTCCGGAAATCCTAAGAAAGGAGCTTGCCCATAGCTGCTCCCGAGTTCTAAAGCCTTTATTGACCATGGAGGTTATAAAATGAAATGTGATAGATGCAAAGAAACAATCGAAGAGGGAGAAGACAGAGAACTGCACGGGCAAACCCTATGCGAGGATTGCTATATGGACGCTCTTTCGCCTGTGCGCACGTGTGATCCGTGGGCAGTGCACAGCGCAAAATCTTTGTCAAAGGCAGAAGGGGGTATCCTTGAGATCAATGAGACACAGGCAAAGATCCTCCGGGTATTAAAGGAGACCGGAGGAGTAGCGCCTGGGATCATATCAGAGATGCTCCAAATAAAGCCATCAGATCTTGAAAGAGAGATTGCAGCTCTCCGGCATATGGAGAGGGTACGGGGTGAACTCAAAGAAGGGAAAAGGATCCTCCGGCTGTGGTGACCCATGAGAGCTACGTGGGCCAGCACCCAGCATCCACCCCTATAGAGGCTCCAAAACAATTTTGTGGTCCACAAGAGAAAGGGTCTTCACCTTGGCCCTGATAGTCTTTTCCTCTCCGAACAGATTAACCAGTTTTACTTGATCTTCGCTGTTTTCGAGAAAATCGACATTCTCAAGGACCATTTCCTCTTTGCCGTCTTTCAATACATAGGCTGTTGATTCACACATCTTTGTTCATCTCCTTGATAATCTCTACAACCTGGGCCACAAGATGGGGCAACGGCTCACCTGAAACCCCTACAATCCTGACGTTCTCCTGCGTCAGGGGGATCAGAATCTTTTTACCATCACTGGAACTCACTGCTGTAGCCATTTCCGGCGTCACCTCGCCCATCATTGAATTGGCCATCAAAATGGCTAATGGTCCGATAGTCACATCCACCCTCTTGCTGGTTTGTACGATAGCATTCTCACCCGTACCGCCCTTGTTGGCCCCGGCCTTCATCATTCTTGATGTGGCGATGGAATTTGTCCCAAGGGCCAGGATCTCCAGGTCATTCCCAATAGATTCCCTCAGGCCCTTGATGATCGTAGCGCCGATGCCGCCACCCTGCCCGTCAATAACCATTAATCTCACGGCTTCACCCAAACAATTGGTAATGCTCAAAGCTGCTCGCATGGGATACGAATTCATTCTTCCCGTGCATGGATTTTTAAGTCTGGTTCTAAACGATCGATTCTGTCAAAATGAAGGACATGCAACCATTTTTTAATGTTACCAAAAAATTCAATTGCATACGTTGCTTAATGCATATATCTTATAATGAAATAATTAAGTACAAATAACAAGTGAATTGTAAATGATCAAGGGGTTCCCCAGGAGAAAAGTCCTTACTGCCCGGCTACCCGGGAATCATGTATACAGGAATCCGGTGATCACCATAACTGGTATTGATCGGTCATAAACACCGTTTTGGAGTTCCAATGGTATTCCAGTGGTTTTTTTGGGTCCTTGCGGCCTATCTCCTTGGCTCAGTGCCTTTTGGGAAACTGATTTCCAAAAGAGTGGCCCATATCGACATTACCAAACGAGGCAGTGGAAACATAGGGGCTACCAATGTAGCCAGGGAGGTCGGCATCAAATGGGGCCTTCTTACCCTGCTCCTCGATGTGCTCAAGGGATTCATTCCCGTAATCCTCTTTGCCCGTTATGCTTCTCAAGCTGCTCCTGGCCACGAAATAGGGCTTTCTGCCGTGGGCCTGTCTGCTCTATTGGGCCACCAATTCTCGCTTTTTCTTAGATTTCGCGGAGGAAAAGGGGTAGGCCCTGCCTTGGGTATATATCTCGCGATATCCCCGCTTTCCGCTCTTTTGGCCCTTCTTTTCTTTATTTTAATTGTCTATAAATGGGATTTCGTTTCCTTGGGCTCTATTATTTCGGTAGCCGCCGTTCCGATTCTGTTGGCAATTTTTGGCAAGCCTCTGCCTGTTTTCATTGGGGCCGTGATAGCCGCCACGCTTATTTGTCTAAAACACAGGGAAAATATACAAAGGCTTGTCAATGGACAAGAAATAAAATGGAGAGATAGAGGAAGTCAGGCCAGCAGCTCTAAGAGACGATCCAATTCATCATCGGAATAGAAATAGATCACAATACGACCCTGCTTTCCCCTTTTCTTGATATCAACTTTTGTGCCGAGAGATCGCTTAAGGTTGTCCGACAGGGTTTGCATGTAATAATCCAGTTCAGGCCTCTTCGTTTTTGACCGCGCAGAGGGCTTCCTTCTCTTTGCCATCGCCTCCGCCTGACGAACCGAAAGCCCCCTCCTTAAAATCATATCCCTGAGAGCCTTTTGCTCTTGACGGGTTTTGAGCCCTGCCACTACCCGTGCATGGCCCATGGACAGTTGACCGTTGATCACGTCCTTTTTAATGAATGCAGGAAGCTTCAACAGCCTCAGGAGATTTGTCATTGAAGAGCGATCCTTTCCCAGTCTTTTTGCAAGGGCGTCCTGGGTAGCCCCGGTCTCTTCCAGTAACCTTTTGTACGCAAGCGCCTCTTCAATGGGGTTCAGGTCTTTTCTATGGATATTCTCAATGATTGCCAGTTCTAACGACTCAGTTAGGGTAGCCTCTCTTACAACAACAGGGACCCGCTCAAGTCCTGCTTTTTGCGCTGCCCGCCATCTGCGTTCTCCTGCAATAAGCCGGTACCCTTCATTGGTCTTGCTAACCAACAGCGGCGTGATAATCCCCTTTTCGCGAACGGAGTTCACCATCTCTTCCAACTCAGAGGCAGAGAACTCCTGTCTTGGCTGATAAGGATTAGGTTCTATCGCCTCTACAGGACACTGGAAGAACTGCCCTTCGCCGGACTCCAGTCTATCGGCATCAGGAATTAGGGCCGATAACCCCCTTCCGAGGGCCTTTCTTTTTGCCATCCTATCCTATTCCCCTTCCAATCAACTCCCTTGCAAGAGCCAGGTAGCTTTTGGCTCCTTTACACCGTATGTCGTAAAGAAGAATGGGTCTACCGTGGCTTGGAGCCTCGCTTAAACGCACATTTCGTGGAATAACCGTCTTAAAAACCCGCTTTTTGAAGTGTTCCCGCACTTCATCTTCCACCTGTTGTGAAAGATTATTGCGTTGATCATACATGGTCAATAGGATTCCGGCAAGGCCAAGTCCTGGATTAAGGCCCCTTTTCACTGCTTGAACAGTTTTCAATAATTGAGATAGGCCTTCGAGTGCGTAGTATTCACATTGGAGTGGAACAAGTACAGAATCCGCAGCAGTCAGCGTATTCACCGTCAGAAACCCCAAGGATGGTGGGCTGTCCAAAAAGATATAGTCATATCGCTGCCTCAGTCTCTCGAGCCCGTCCCTGAGACGGAACTCCTTTTTTTTCATGGATACCATCTCAACCTCTGCCCCAACAAGGTCCACGGTTGACCCAATCAGGTGCAATCCGGAAATGCCCGTTTCGGTAATCACACCTTCATCTTTAACTGCCCCTGTCAATAGGTCATAAAGGCCTTTTTCGAGATTTGACCGATCAATTCCCAGACCGGTCGTGGCATTTCCCTGGGGATCGCAGTCGATCAGCAAACATGATCTCTCCGCTGCCGCAAGGCAAGAGGAAAGATTAACGGCGGTGGTGGTTTTTCCCACACCGCCTTTTTGGTTTGAAATGGAGATGATATGTCCCATGAAATTGCCAAAGCCCCTCTTAAAAGTGCACAGCGGCACTTTCATTGTAGTGCCCCTCATTACCTCCCGGTTGCGGGACTTGATAACACAATAGGAGATATTTTAAAAGCCAAATTAATGTTTCACGTGAAACATCAACAGCCGTCCTGCCGGGTTCGCAGGAAAAACCTCTTAATATTAATTTGAATCCAAATACTTGGTAACGTTCAAAAGTGTATGCATGGAACATGAAGTCATACGATTCCCGTGTATGTATCCTTAAGTCTGGTGCCTAAAAATCCGGATAGGTCTTGTCAAAGCGAAGGTCATGGGACTCTTTTTTCAGAATCGACTCGGCCAGAGCGCTGGACTTGGCAATCCTGCAAACCAAGGCGGGCGGCGGGCTGCCCAGGTTTATGCCATATCCTGTGTCCTGGGCGTGAAGCAC
>JAFDHL010000065.1 GCA_019308785.1 Deltaproteobacteria bacterium | reverse complement strand
GTGCTTGCAGTCATTCGCCAGGCCGTTGAGAACTTTGCACTTGAGCGAACTTCGAACGAGATCCTCTCTTTATTGGGTTCTTTCAACAAGCAGTGGAATGAATTTCTCAAAAAACTGGAAGTACTGGGAAAGCGTATCGGGGATGCCCAGAAGGAGTACGAGGCGCTTATGACAACCAGACGTCGCCAGCTGGAAAGACCCCTGAACAGAATCGAAGAACTGCGGACACAACGACAGTTGCCTGAAGAACAAGCAAAAGACGAGAACCTCCTCCCTCCAAATGGCGACCCTGAAGGATAATGGGGTCTGTTCTCCCCGCACAAATGTGGTCTTGTCATGAATTGTAGGACATTTCCCCTGGAAGTGACATGATATATTTCGCCACAAATCTCTATTCGAAGTAGTCTGTCTATGATTAGTCACAATGGCCCAATAAAGCTTATAACCCAAGACCCCTCTTTATAGCAGTATCACTCGTTCAATGTGGCGACGCCTTCTTTCCTATAGCGTATAAGACAAAAAACAGAATTTTCGGTACAAATACTATATATTACTAAATATATTTATTCGTATACAATTTAATTTTCAAATTTCTATTTTAAAAGCAATTAAGTTAAAGATCTCTAACTTTTTTGCTATTTTTTATGTATTGTAAAGAGCTAATTTATAGCATACACATGCAAGAATCGTGAAAAACATAGAGAAAATTAAATGCTTTTCAATCCGTCCTATATCTACCCGGTGCCTGCCGTAACTGGTACCTTACAGGAATAAAGCATGGAATCTGCCAATTCGCTGCTGTTCTATAGGGGGTTAAATCGAAACGAAGAGCTTATGTTTCAATGGATATGCAAAAAGTTCAAAATACTTGTTTAATCAGCATATTAGACTGATTAATATCCTTTCTGAAAAATGAACTATAAAAATAGTCCCGGGACACATCTAAAAAGAGGTCCTGCTTGACCACACGGCATATAGAAAAGTGGCTTTTATTCAGGGAAAGAATTCATTTCGGATTCATGACAGCACCTCACCGACAATTAGAAAAAAAATTGAGATATCGCGAAAAAACTTCTTGACAAAATAAAAGATGAATATGATATATTTATAAATATATTTATAAATATATGGAGATGGTAAAAAATGAAAGAAAATTATCGGCATAAAGCATACAATACAATCAAAAATGCGATCATTTTTTTTGAATTTAAGCCTGGTGAAAAAATAGTCGAGGCTGAAATTGCAAAAAAGTTGAATATCAGCAGGACTCCGGTCAGAGAAGCTTTGTTGATGCTGGAAAACGAGAAACTCGTGGAATGTGATCGGACGCTGGGATTTGTTGTGAAGAAGCTAACAGGCAAGGAGATAGAGGAATATTTTTCGATTCGAAAGGCAATCGAGAGCTTTACGGTGCCTTTCATTATTGAACGTATCACTGATGATGAGATTAAGTTGTTGAAGGATAATGTCGCGGAAGCGGAGGGATATGTTGAGCGAAATGACTTGCGAAATGTTATACGATGCGAAACAGAGTTTCATGCGATTCTGTATAAGTCAACAAAATCAGAGATCTTCTTTCAGACTATTTCCGGGCTTGTTGACAAATTTCAATGGATACGAGCCATAGGTTTGAGTGCTTCCAAGGGAGCCAGGCTGTCCGTAAATGGACACAAAAAATTGCTTGGGGCAATAGAAAAAAAAGATGCCAAAAGCTTTAAAAGAATTTTGATGCAACACATTCAGCACGGAAAGGAAAAATATGAATCTGTAAAAGGAATTTTCATGTAAAATTGTAAGAGAGGGGTAAAAATGAGTGTTACAAGAAAGATTGTTGAATACATCATTGGAGCAAGGTTTGAGGACATTCCACCAGCGGCCGTTGCAAAAACCAAGGAATTCATTCTGGACGAAATCGGCAATGCATTGGGCGGCTCAGTACTGCGATCCGGCAAGATAATTATTGAATGGGGCAAGCAATTGGGTGGTGTTCCTGAAGCAACAATCATCTCTAATGGCATTAAAGTACCGGTCGGAATCTCCTCGGGCGTTAACACACAGTTGTGTATGGGACTCGAGCTTATGGAGACTTATAAAAACAGGGGCCATCCTGGATCGGGAATGGTAATGACTGCCTTGGCATTTGGTGAGAAGGAGAAGATTAACGGAAAGGAAATGTTGACGGCTGTTTGTACAGCATACGATGTGACCGGCAGGATCATTGACGCAACCTTCCCTTCTCCTGAGCATAGGATGAAGGTGTGGAATGAAAGTTGGCAGGGGTGTGGCCCTCTGGTTGTTGCTATCAGGCTTCTCGGGTTGAACGAGGAAGAGGCCATGCATGCCTTTGGCATGGGGTTGGGCAATGGTCCAACCATGAATGTTCATAATATTTTATACGTCCCGGGATCCATGTCCAAGTTAGGCAATCAATTTCACAATTTTGTTGGAATAAACGCCGCCCTTTTAGCAAAGCTTGGTTATACTGGCTTTCATGAAATTTTGGATGAACCCTACCCGTACTGGACGACTATTACAGATTCTAACGACTGGGAAATTTATACCAAAAATTTAGGGAAGGATTTTTTCATAACGTCTGCCATGGCCTTTAAGCCGTGGCCTACATGCAGATGGGCGCAACCTGGAATTGAATCTTTATTAGAAATCATAAAATCCAATGGTCTGAAACCGGAGGATATTAAGGAAGTCATATATCACGCCCACGAAAAGGTCACCGGATATCCGTATGATAATATAGCCCCTGGGAATCCCGAGGATGCTTACTGGAGTGTGCCATGGCCATTTGCAAACGCCGCTTTGGGTTATAAACCTGGACCGGCATGGTACGTGGAGGACCGGTTCAAAGATGAGGAACTCAAAAAATTCATGAAAAAGGTTCAAATCAAGACCCTGCCTGAGGCTGTAGAGGCCTTTGCAAAAGAGCCGGAGAAATCTGTAACATTACTGGAAGTAAGAGCAACAAGTGGTGATAGTTATTCAAAAAAAACTGAATATTGTAAGGGTGATCCCCAAAAACCCATGTCACATGGGGAGATTATTGAAAAGTTTTTAGGTCAAACAAAAGGCATCGTCTCTGATAAAAAGGCACAAAAAATAGTAGATACTGTTGAGATGTTTGAAGGACTCAAAGATATAGAAGGGCTTGTAAGTGCTTTATATTAAATAACAAATATTAGTTTTTGTTGTTACTTGGAAGGCCCAATCTTTTTGACGTTTATTTTCTACTTGTAGGGCTCAGGAATCTGGGGGAATTTTCTTTTGGATGAAAGGAGGTGGTTTTTTAAGAGTTCAAGGAGAACCATTAATTACCTGGAGGCATTGTTTACCTTACTGCCCAACATATATAGGCCAACCATCCTTGTATTCACAAATTATTTAACATTCCCTAAAACCAAAAAAGGAGAAAAAAATGGAAAAGATTAGAAAAAAGCACTCTTTTTTAAATGTTAAAGAGAAGAGTTTCTTGATCGTTGCAGGAACAATCCTGTTGGGGATGGCGCTTGTAATAACAGGATTCCCTGGAATAACAATAGCCGCTGGCCCAAAGGTAATCAAGATTGGGTCTATCCAACCTGCCACCGGGATGATTGCAGAGATTGGCCAGGCCTGTCGACGAGGGAACTTATTGGCTGTTGAGGACATTAATGCCCGCGGTGGTATTAAATCCATGGGCGGTGCAAAACTAGAATTGCTATTGGGTGACAGCGAAGGAAAACCACCAATTGGAAGATCGGAAGCTGAAAGGCTTATAAAGAATGGGTCCGTTTGTCTCGTTGGTGCTTTTATGAGCAGTGTGACTATGGCCATAGCAACGCTGGCAGAACAGCGAGGAGTCCCATTTGTCATTGATATTGCTGCAGCAGATCCTATTACCCAGCAAGGCTATAAGCACGTTTTTAGAAATTTTACCAAGAGTTCTGTTTTTGGAAGATGTTATGCGGACTATATTAAAGACATCATAGCTCATTCCAAGGTCCCGATAAAAAGGGCGGTTCTGATGAATATTGATGATCTATTTGGTACTGTCACAGCAAAATTTACCCTGAAAGCCCTAAAAGACAAGAATGTCCCCATTGATATTGTTGCCCATATCACTTTTCCACATGCTGCCAAAGATATATCGACTGAAGTAGCAAAGGCCAAAGCAGCAAAACCTGATATTTTGATTCCCATTGTAAGGATTGCCAGTTCGAGGGTTCTTCTTAAAGAGCTCTACAAACAGAAGGTTAAATTATTAGGAATTGTTGCCCCAGGTTGTCCTGGTTTTTATGAGCCAGAGTTTTTCAAGGATATGAGAAAATTGGCGAATTTCATCATGGATAGTCCTCCCTGGATTAATCCAAAAAGCTCGATGTTTAAAGAGGTTAACGCGAGGTACCAGAAGAAATTTAACAAAGGACCCATGGACACAAATTCTGCCTATGCCTATGAGGGCGTCATGATCATTGCAGACGCCCTGGAACGAGCAAAATCAACGGAACCGGATAAGATTGTAGCTGCTCTTCGAAAAACAAATATTAAGGAACATATTACCTTGGGTGGCCCGATTGTCTTTGATAAAAATGGGGATAATCCAAATGCAATTACCGGGATGCTTCAGAACCTGAATGGGAGAACAAGACTTGTTCTTCCAAGGGAGTTCGCTGAAGTAGATTATGTATTTCCAACACCAAATCTTTGGGAAAGGTAATTTGTGAATCTCACATTGCTCATACAGGCATTGATTGGTGGGTTTCTCGTAGGAGGGGTCTATAGCCTTATCGCTATAGGCCTATCCTTGATCTTCGGGGTAATGAAGATAATTAATTTTGCCCACGGAGAAATAATGATGATAGCGATGTATATCACTTATTGGCTTTTCGTTTTGTTGAAAATAGATCCTATTATCTCCATTATTATTGTCGCCCCGCTAATTTTCTTACTCGGCTATTGTATGCAAAGATTCCTTGTCAATCGAATAATTGACGCACCAGAGCTCATACAGATTCTGCTGATGCTTGGTGTGGCCATTGTTCTGACGAACCTCGCTCTTTTCATCTGGGGCCCCGACCATCGTATGGCTGCAACGCGATTCAGTCTTTCTGCAATAATGCTCGGGGGGATAACGATCGATGTGTCACGTCTAATCGCCTTTGGCATTGCTATCATTGTTAGCATAGGAGTCTTTCTATTTCTTGCCAAGACAGAAACAGGAAAAATGATCAGGGCTGCTGCGGATAACCGTTTGGGTGCTCAAATAGTCGGCATAAAAGTTAACAGGGTCTATGCGATCAGTTTTGGAGTTGGCAGTGCCTGTGTAGGTATTGCGGGAGCCCTGATATTGCCGCTCATTCCCCTGGATCCCTATCTTGGTCCCTCCTATACACTCACTTCATTTATTATTGTTATTCTTGGAGGGATGGGAAGTTTGCTAGGTGCATTCATAGGGGGAATCATTATAGGTGTGGCTGAATCTTTAGGGGCTGTTTTATTGGTTAGTTCACTAAAGGAATTGGTCAGTTTTTCCATTTTGATTGTTATTTTGCTCTTCAGGCCCCAAGGTCTTTTTGGAACAAGAAATGAATAGAAATTCAATCATTTTTCTGGCGGCAGTACTTTTATTTCTACTGCTCTTACCCCTATTTTCCAGTTCTGCTCTTATAGGTATTTTCATTCTCATATTCTTTTATGCCTATCTTGGACAGTGTTGGAATATCCTTAGTGGATATGTTGGCGCAGTATCCGTGGGGCATGCACTTTTTGTGGGGATAGGTGCTTATATTTCGACAAAATTAGCCCTTGTTTGGGGGTTAAGTCCTTGGATTGGTATGTTCTTGGGCGGGTTTTGTGCCTCAATTATCGCTCTTTTTATCGGATACCTGGGATTCCGTTTTCGTGTCAAAGGCGTTTACTTTTTTCTTCTTACCATTGCTTTTGCCGAGGTGGGGCGATTGATATTTCTCCACCTTGATGTATTTGGAGGGCCCGTAGGCATATTTATACCCTTTAAACCTTCCTTCATAAATTTTCAATTCAAGGGAAACAATCCATATTATTACATTGCTATGGGAATGATGATTTTCTCAATCATTGTTGTCCGGATTATAGAAAAATCCAACATTGGTCTGCTTTCTGTGGCCATCCGGGAGGATGAGGATGCTGCTCAGAGCCTGGGTGTTAATTCTTTTAAATGCAAAATGATCCTCTTTTTCATAAGTGGATTCATGACAGCACTGGGCGGAACGTTCTATGCAAACTATTTTTATTATATTCAACCGGATATTGTTTTTGGTCTGGGACTCTCTGTTGATATCATTCTTCGTCCAATTGTGGGTGGAATGGGGACAGTCTTCGGGCCTGTTATCGGTTCGTTTTTGATGACTCCACTTGCGGAATTTACCCGTAATTATTTTGCCAAGGGTGGGTATGAAGGTCTACACATGATTATCTATGGTATCATTCTTATCATTGTTGTTTTATTTTTTCCGAGGGGGCTTGCCCCATCTTTTCAAAGAATGTATCGATCTTTTAAAAAAAATATCTCTAAGAGTTAAGGGCCTATAAACAAAATGAATATCTTGAGTGTGAAAAACCTGCATAAAAGTTTTGGAGGACTATATGCTGTTATTGAACTGAGTTTTGATATAAGCGAGGGTGAAATTTTAGGACTTATCGGTCCGAATGGTGCCGGAAAAACTACCCTTTTTAATTGTATTACCGGTTTTTTAGTTCCGGAAAAGGGGGAAATTGAATTCGAATCTGAGGATCTCGTGGGTTTGAGCACTTTCCAAATTTGTAAAAAAGGTGTTGCAAGAACATTTCAAATTGAAAGGCCCTTTTTGGACCTTTCTGTATTGGATAATGTTGTTGTAGCCGCTTTAAATAGGATAGGAAGTCGCAAGAAAGCAACTGATTTTGCTTTAGAAATGATTGATTTCTTAGGCCTGGAGGGTCAGAAGAACTACATGGCAAGTGAATTAACCGTGGTAAAAAGAAAGCGGTTGGAAATGGCTCGGACCTTGGCTACACAACCCCGAATTCTTTTACTTGATGAGGTCATGGCCGGACTAAACCCAAACGAGGTGGATGAAGCCGTCAAAATCCTAAAAGAAATTCATAAAAAGGGAATAACGATAATGTTAATAGAACATGTTATGAGGGCTGTGATGGCTGTCTCAGATCGGATAATCGTGCTTAACTATGGGGCAAAGATCGCCGAGGGACTCCCGTCTGATATCTCCAACAATCAAAAGGTTATAGAGGCATATCTGGGAGAGGACTCTTTGAATGCTCAGGGTTAATGATATTCAAGTGTTCTATGGTGAAATGCAGATTCTGAGGGGAATTTCCTTGGAGGTAAATCAAGGAGAAATTGTTTCTCTCATTGGTAGCAATGGCGCTGGAAAATCAACCACTATATTAAGCATTTCCGGGTTGATTCATCCCAGAAAAGGCGAGATTGAGTTTAACGGAAAAAAAATTACTGATCTTTCACCTTTTGATATTGTGGAAATGGGGATCAGCCATGTACCGGAGGGCAGGCAATTGTTTCCCAGCCTGACGGTATTAGAAAATCTTGAGATGGGCGCACTAAGAGGGAAGGCAAAAAGGGAAAGGCATAAGACTATGGAATGGATTTTCCAATTGTTTCCCATTCTGAATGAGCGTAAAAGGCAATTTGCCGGGACTTTGAGCGGTGGTGAGCAACAAATGGTCGCCATTGGAAGGGGCCTAATGTCAATACCCTCTCTTCTCTTACTCGATGAGCCCTCATTAGGTCTTGCTCCTATTTTTGTTAGTTCAATGTACGATATCATAAAAAAAATTAATACAGAAGGAACGACAATACTTCTCGTAGAGCAAAATGTTTTTAAGTCACTCAGTATTTGCAATAGGGGATATGTGCTGGAGAATGGGGCCGTGACGCTAAAGGGAATAGGAGAAGATTTACTCCAGAATAAGTTAATTAAGAAAGTCTACTTAGGGATGTGACACCAGAAAGGGTTGCTGCTTGCCCCCGGTCTTAAAGAAAATATTATAAGAATCTTCCAATTTTTTATGTCCAATCCAAAGACAAATGGTGCGGCCTAAGACTGGCGGGAAGTGCGGTCTGCTGTAATTAGCTTATCTGGCTCATTGCTTGGGTTATTTGTGCTATGGTGAAGAAAAACAAAAACAAGATGACATCAATACAAAACTAAGCCAATAACATTTCCTCTTATACAGATAGAATGAATTATTGATTTAATTTCAGAAGGTGTGTCTGATGTTTGAATTTTTGAGATGGAGGTCTATAAAATGACTGATAAGGTTTACGAGACCATGAAGAACATTGTAGGTAAAAGATATGCATCAGACAATTTTTTTGAGTTTATCAATAATACGATTGATGCATATCCGTATGAATTGGATCTTGACAGGGAAAAACTGCCATACGTTGTTGTAAAGCCCCAAAACGAAGAAGAAATAAGTGAAATTTTCAAATTTGCAAACAAAGAAAATATTCCGATTTATCCAAGGGGATCAGGCACTGGTCTCACGGGTGCTGCAAGATCACCTGAAAAGGGCATAATTCTGAGTACAAGCAGGATTAACTTTATTAACATAGATACTGATTACGGGTATTTCGAATGCGGCCCCGGAGTAACGGTAAACTCTGTGGATATGGCGTTAGCAAAGCAAGGATTCTTTTTGCCAGTCTATCCAGGCAGCAAAATAGTCGCAAGTATGGGAGGAATGATGGCCGGGAATACGAGCGGTCATATCATTGATGCATGTATTGGAAAACCCGCAGACTACGTCTTGGGTTTGAAGGTCGTTCTTCCTACCGGGGAGATTTTGGAAACAGGATCAAAGGCATTAAGGAAACCATCTGGAACAGACTTGACGAAATTTTTTGTGGGCAATGATGCATTAACCGGGGTTGTAACAAGAATCAGAATGAGACTGGTGCCTGCAATGCAAAAATCATTTGGGATAGCCTATTTTGAGGAGGCGCAATCCGTTGCCAAGGCTGTTGTAAGGATGTATCGCGAAAAGGTCCCGGCTCCATTGTTTATGGAATTTATGGACAAAGCGAGTACAAAGGTTGGCTTTGAGCACGCAGAATTACCGGTTCCCCCGGGATGTTCCATATTCTTTGCTTCGTTGGGTTCTTCAAAATCGGAAGCGTCTGACAATGCACAAAGATTATTAGACGTGCTGACAAAGGAAAATCCTATAAGGGCAGAAGAAATAAAAGAACTTGAAGAATGGATGAAGATTTGGACAGCAAGAGAGATTATCATTGCTTCATTGATGCAAAAGCATAATGGCCAATTTACAGGACCCGAAATAGTTTCTGCATTACCGAATCTTGTTGATTGTATCAAAGAACTTGAAAATTACGGAGAAAAGGACCCAATATTTGAAAATATTCCAGTCTATCTATTCGGCCATATCGGTGCTTTGACATTCCACCCAACTTCAATTCTACCTAAGGACTGGGATAATGATAAAAAACGAAGACTTGTAGAGGCAGAATTCGAAATAGAAACCGAAATGAATTTAAAATTTGGGACTTGTGGGGGAGAATGGGGTCAATTTGGAAAGCGAACTGAGTTTTTCCGACAAAGATATGGTGAAAAAGGATACGATCTTGTTAGACAAGTAAAGAAGGTTTTTGATCCAAACAACATCCTTTGTCGAGGGGTCTTAGAAGGTTTGTAGGGGGGTAGAATGGAAGATACTTATAAAATCGAAATAACAAGAGATATTTTTGATATTGTGTCAAAGTGTGTCAGATGCCGTTTTTGTTTTACGGAATGTCCAATCTACGAAGTCTCCGATGGGTGGGTCACGCAGGGAGGCTCAGGGATCACTCAGTCGCTTTATTACGGCCTAAAATTTGACAAAATAGATGAAGACTTGAGAAACATTTTGATGCGTTGCACAACATGCCGGAGCTGTGAAATTATCTGCGAGAGATTGATGGCAGGCGTTAAGCTTGTTGATGCAATTCACATGGGGCGCCAGTTATTATTTGAACTGGAAATTCCGCCGATTCGTGAGCAACAAAAAGCCTTGGAATTTTTGCAAAAATTCGGAAACCCCTATGGTATGCAGCCTTCAAAAAGAATAGCCTGGGCAAAGGAACTAAACCTGAAAAAGCTGGACGGTAAAAGCGACATCGATACGCTTTATTATGTAGGATGTACCCCATCCTACGACGATAGGGTCCAAAAGGTTGCCAGATCAATTGCAAGGATATTGCAACAGGCCGGTATCAATTTCGGGATCATGGAAAATGAAAAATGCTCTGGTGATCCTGCACTGCAAATGGGAGAACGTGGATTATTCGAAATGCTTAAAGAGGAAAATGTTAATAAATTTGGGAACGCAGGAGTCAAGGCCGTTGTTACTACATCTCCTCATGATTTTAATTGCTTCCTGAAAGAGTACTCTGAAAATCTAAAGGATATTGAAATCAAACATTACACTGAATATTTCTCAGATCTGGTAGATCAGGGAAAAATAACATACAAAAATGAAATAAGGCAAAAAGTAACATTCCAAGATCCCTGTTATTTGGGAAAACACAATAAAATCACCGCGCAACCAAGAAAAATATTGAGCAGTATCCCCGGAATAGAATTGATTGAAATGCAAAGAAATCGGGAAAACAGTTTATGCTGCGGTGGTGGGGGAGGCAGAATATGGGCTGATTTTGATGAAGAATCACATTTGGCCGAAGTCCGAGTGCTTGAAGCCCTAGAGACTGGTGCCGAAGTTTTGGTCACTGCCTGCCCATTTTGTTTAATTAATTTCACAGATGCCATTAAAGTATTGGATAAAGAAAACGCGATTGTTGCAAAGGATATTTCTGAAATTATGTTTGAAGCGGTTATCTCTTAATCTTTGACTGTTATACTAATTGAGTGATGCTCAATCATGTGGTATTGAGTATTTGTTATCAGGTATGTATATAATTAAAAATAATTGAAGAAGTTCAAAAACAAACTCAATTCAAAACCTTTGGTTCTAGTCCTTCCTTCGGTTCCAAAAACAGATCGTTTTGCAAAAATCAACTCAGATATTGTGCGTTTTAAGAGGCAGGTTAACTGAACAAAAAGATAGGGAAAACAAGTGTGAACAGGAAGCTTTCATTAAAAAGTTAGTGTTTTGAAGAGAAAGGATAAATTTATGATGACGGGAGGTTTGACAAAGGAAGAAGAGAGTGCTGGAAGCTCCCTTTTTTCTGGTTTAAAAGATGAGAATGCAACTGATATCCCAATTAAATGGGACGAAGTAGCTGATGTGGTAATAATTGGAAGTGGGTTTGCAGGACTTGCAGCTGCAATTGAGGCGAAAAGAGCGGGTTCATCAGTGATAGTCATAGAGAAGAGAAAGGTCCGAGGGGGAAATTCCATGATCAGTGGCGGGGTGGTCGCTGCTGCCGGATCACCATTGCAAAAAAGGAAAGGAGTTAAAGATTCACCGGAGTTGTTGTTGCATGATATGCTCAAGGCCGGCCTCTATCTCAATTATCCGGATTTGGTGCGGATAGTAGCTGAGAAGTCAAACGAAACCGTACAATGGACGATAAACTACCTTGGTGTCAAATATGACGATACTCTGACCCAGTGGGGCGGTCATTCGGTGCCTCGAAGTTATACCACCTACAACAAGTCTGGAGCGGCTATCATCCACAGGCAGTTGGCCAAACTAAAGAATCTGGGGGTGGAGGTCAAGACAAAGAGGCTACTCACCAAATTCATAAGGTATAACGACGATAGGGTCAAAGGGATAGAAATCCGCGATGGCTACATGTTCCCTAATGAAAATAGTGGGACCGTTAGACACATAAAGGCCAGAAAGGCAGTAGTACTGACTACAGGGGGATTCGGGAACGATGTTCTTTTCAGGACTACCCAGGACCCGCGGCTGAACGAAGATACGGATAGTACCAATCAGCCTGGCGCTACTGCTGAGGCTTTGATAGAAGCCATGAACATTGGTGCCATGCCCGTGCACCTTTCCTTGATTCAGTTAGGGCCCTGGGCCTGCCCCGATGAGAAAGGCTTTGGTATCGGCCCCTGGTTTGCCCAGACTGTTGCATTCCAGTATGGTGTGTTGATAAACCCAAAAACAGGAAAGCGCTTTATGAATGAGATGTCGGACCGTAAGATACGCACTGACACCATCATTGAGACTGGCCATATATGTATCGGTATTGCCGATGCAATAAGCGCCAAAATTAGATCAGATTTCATGCCGAGGTTACTTAAGCGGGGCATTGTGAAGAAATTTGAAACACTTGAAGATCTGGCCAATTCATATGGAATACCTTTTGGTGCTTTGAAGGAGACCATTGACGAATATAACTCTTATATTTTGGACAGAGAGGACAAGGAGTTTGGAAAGTATATACCAAAAGATGCAGAAAAATTAACCCATGCCCCATTTTATGCAATCCGTGTATGGCCAAAAGTTCACCACACAATGGGAGGGGTCCAGATTAATACTAAGGCCCAGGTTATCGGTTTAGACCATCGGCCCATCAAAGGATTGTATGCCGCAGGTGAAGTGGTCGGCGGTGTTCATGGGGCCTGTCGATTGGGCAGTTGTGCTATTGTTGACTGCCTGATTTTTGGACGCATTGCCGGTAAGCACGCAGCCATTGAACCAAAGATCCCATAACATTATGTCAGCGCAGAATATTCTTGACTCCATGGAGAAATTCCTATCTTATCTCCATCCATTAAGAAATGAGGTTATCAAAGAAATTGAAACAGGAAAAATTATGCCACAGGCAAATATTATAGGGACAGGTTCATCAATACCAAAAAGGATACTATCGAATAAGGATCTCGAAAGTATTGTAGATACTACCGATGAATGGATCACACGTCGTACCGGCATTAAGGAGCGGCATATCTCGTCAAAGGGAGGGAATGAAAACACCACTGATCTGGCTACTAAGGCATCTCTAAAG
>JAFDHL010000332.1 GCA_019308785.1 Deltaproteobacteria bacterium | reverse complement strand
GGCATTTTGGCCGGACAAGGCATGTAAGGGAGAAAGATCATGAAGGGTACACATAGGGTATCAAGGTATCTTAGGAATTGTTGCTGTTGTATGGCTCTTTTAATGGCAATTTGCTTCACGCTTTTTTCAACCACTTCCTTTGGTACGGAGTCTGTTAAAGCTAATGAAACTGGCAAACCATTTTTGAGTAAACACAAAAAATATGCGGAATTGACCTGCATTGATTGTCATCTCACAGCAACTGCGAAACGGCTTACAACAGAGCAATGTCTTTCCTGTCACGGGAGTTTTGAGGAAGTGGCGGAGGCGACAAAGAATTTAGACCCCGACCCTCACAATTCCCCGCACTACGGGCCGGAACTTGATTGTGATCTGTGCCATCAGGAACACTCCGCCTCGGAGAACTTCTGTGCCCAATGCCATGAGTGGAAACTGGTTATACCTTGATCGAAATAAAAACACATAATGGATATAAAACCTTAACTTTGGAATGGAGGTAGAACGATGTTTGGGCTTGGAATGCCAGAATTAATCATCATTTTCATCATAATACTGATTATCTTTGGAGCAGGTAAGTTACCTGAGATAGGAAGTGGATTAGGCAAGGGAATCAAAAACTTTAAAAATGCGACACGCGAATTGAAATCGGAAGATGGGCTTCCTGAGGGAAAAACCGACACTGCCAAAGAATAAACAAGATGACATAAACATCCGGAAAAATGGTGCCGCCACACACTACTTCAGCCCTGCCACGGCCTGCGAGATGTTGTAACAGAAGCCACCCATCTTTTCAAATGCCGTGAGAATATTCACGAATATCAATCCCGGATCAACGGTACAGACACCGCTCTGAAGTCGCATAAGATGATTTGCTTTCATCTCTTCCTCCATGCTGTTGATCTTATCCTCAATTTCCCTGGCCTTTTGCATGATCTCCTTGTCTTCATTCCTCATACCATCCACTGCAATACTTATGAATCTCCGGACCTCACCGGATATTTCTTCATAATCCTTCAGTGCGTCTTCCGATAGATACAGGCCCTGTTCAACAAGATCTTCGATCAATTCCGCGATATTTTCTGTGGCATCGCCGATTCTTTCCAGATTGTTGGTCATGCGTATTAAGGAGCGCACCTCTCTGGATTCTTCCTCGCTTATGGAACCCTGCATTACCCTCACAAGAAACTGGATTATCTCTCTTTGTAGAACATCAAGGGCGTCTTCCCTTTTCCTCCACTTAGATAATTCTTTGAACTTTCGTACCTTGAGGGAATAGATTACATCATCATACATCAGTTGCACTGCTTCACCCATTCTAATTAGCTCTGCATTGACCTGTCCAAGGGCCACAGAAGGGGTAGCAATATATTTAGAGTCTAAGTATTTGATGTGGTAAAGCTCATCAAAGTCTTTTTCGGCCTTCTTTTGAGGGGTAAGCCAGGTAGCCACTTTCACCAAGTACGGTAAGAACATGAGGAAAAATAGAGCATTGACCACATTGAACATGGTATGGGAATTGGCAATATACCTGGCAATGTTGGGCCTTTGTCCATCGACCATAAAATCGGGCGATCCGATATACATGATGGAACTCGTGAGCCAAAGAACCAATTTTACAAACAGTGGGAAAAAAAGGATGATGAGAAAAACGCCTACGACATTGAATAGGGTATGTGCCCTGGCCGCTCTATGAGCGTTAATACCTGCCCCTATACTGGCTAATTCCGCCGTAATGGTAGTCCCGATATTGTCACCTAAAATGAGGGCCACGCTTGCCTCAAAAGTCAACAGTCCCTGGCTGGCTAAGGCCATGGTAATCCCCACCGTGGCACTCGAACTCTGGAGGACCATGGTGAGGACAGTTCCCGCCAGTATGCATAGCAAGATACCCCTCAGGTCTTCAGCATTGAATTTTGTAAAAAGAGCTATAAAAGCCGGATCATGCTTTAGAGGAGCAAACCCTGCCTTCATAGTTGCCAGACCAAAAAACACCAGACCAAAACCCAGAAGGACATCTCCCACATAGATCCCTTTTCGTCGCCCTACAAAGAATTTCAGGAAGACCCCTGCTGCAATGGCAGGTAAGGCATATGCCGTAATCTCGAAAGCGATCAATTGTGCTGTCACCGTGGTGCCGATATTAGCACCCAAGATGACACCAATAGCCTGAACGAGGGTTATTAGACCGGCATCCACGAAGCTGACAAGCATGACCGTTGTGGCGCTTGAACTCTGGACGATGCTGGTTACAAGGATACCCACTGTGCAACCGATAAAACGGTTATTGGAGACCATGCCCAGAATCTGCCGCATCTTTTTTCCGGCGACCTTTTGTAGCCCCTCCGACATGATTTTCATGCCGAAAAGGAAAAGTCCTAAGCCCCCGAACGATTGGAAAATAACCGACGTCATTATTTGGGAATACCCTGTAAGCGGCAGGCTTTAGCTGCCTTATGATCATGCCCGAGGACTCTACCTAACTCCCGTTTACTGGCGGGTCCCGGAACTGCGTGGAACATTTGTGCAATAACCAA
>JAFDHL010000064.1 GCA_019308785.1 Deltaproteobacteria bacterium | reverse complement strand
ATGGGGGCGTTCGACTCTTTCGGCAGAAGTTTGAATGCGATTTTTGAAAAGAGAGCCACATGGCCCATCCACTATGTATGCGGCTGGGCATAAAATGTTTTACTGGGGAACAAAGCTGTCCTTTGGGTGGAAATTCATTGCTAATCAACCACTCAACCACTTAACCACTTAACTACTCAACCAATACCATCCGGAGAATACAATGGAAGGACTGAAGCTGATTGATATAGGGGAGAATGAAACCATAAAAGAGCAGGTTCGAAGAGGGCTTAAGGAGCAGCAACCCTTTGAATCGGAAGATTTCAAGGCAGCTAATGAAATTTCCCTGGACTTGACTTACATGTTCGATACTCCGGATGAGGGATCCATTCGTCGAAAAGATGTGGAGAATCTGATTCCTGGAATAATAAAGGCCCATAAAATGCTCAAGAATGATGAGGGTGATATCTACGACCGAGGAATTTGCATGACCGGATGGCAAACCCTTCCGTTGGAGATAACCGCAGAGCATTTAGACGAGATACGATCCGTTACAGGGGAACTTTCCGGTGAAATTGACGCCTTTGTTTCTCTGGGTATCGGAGGGTCTTATCTGGGTGTCGAAGCAACCTTTCGTGCTCTCACCCACCAGTACTTCAACCAGTTGACCAGGGAGCAGAGGGGTGGTGCACCGGAGATCTATTTCCTGGGTAATAATATGGACCCTGATTATTTTCGAGATACATTGGATATGCTTGAAGGAAAGCGGATTGCCATCAATGTTATCTCCAAATCCGGAACAACTACTGAGACTGCCATTGCATTCAGGATTATCCAGAAATTGCTGGAGAAAAACTGGGGTGGCCGGGCAAACCGGATGATACTTGCTACGACAGATAAAGCAAAAGGTGCCCTGAGAAAGTTGGCAGACCGGAAAGGCTACCGGTCATTTATTATTCCGGATAACATCGGGGGAAGGTTTTCGGTCCTCACGGATGTGGGTCTCGTAGGACTGGCCATGGCAGGCATTGATATTGAGGAATTTGTGGCCGGTTTCAAAAATATGCAAGACATCGCCTTGAGGGATGATTTCTGGAAAAATCCTGCACTTGTACATGCAGGCCTTCGACATGCTGCCTGGCTTAAAGGAAAAAAGATCGAAGTGGTGGCGACCAATGCCGTATCACTTTACGGTGTTGCAAGGTGGATGGAGCAACTCTTTCCTGAAAGCGAGGGCCACGAAGGCCATGGGCTGTGGGTTTCCCCTTCCCTTTATTCGGAGAAGCTCCATGCCAACGGACAGGCGGTCCAGGAGGGAGAAAGGAATATCCTTGAAACCTTTCTGCTGCTTTTGGAGCATGATAACCGGATTCAGATTCCCGCAACTGATGACGACCTTGACGGCCTTAATTTTCTGGCCGACCGGGATCTGGATATGGGCTTCATCAACAGAAAGGTTGTTGAAGGCCCGGCATATGCGCATTTTCAGGGAGGGGTTCCCAATATGATTGTGGAGATCCCGAAAAGAAATGCCTATAACTTAGGGCAGTTCTACTACATGATGGAAAGATCCGTGGCCATAAGCGGTTATCTTCTGGGTCATAATCCCTTTATTCAGCCCGGTGTTGAGGCATACAAGCAGGCTATGTTCGCGTTGATCGGAAAACCCGGTTATGACGATATTGCGAGAAGCATGGAAAAAAATTTAAAGAGAATAAAAAGGATCAGAGTGTGAATCTTGTCTAAATCACCTGTTTTTTTAAAAGCTGAAATTGAAAAAAGGTTCTTCACAGGAATCTGTGGGTTAAGAAAGAACGAGTGAAAATGTTAACACTTTAGAACATTGAAAATGGGCCAGAAATGGCCATGGGGGTCTCTTTTCAAAAACCGCATATGCTGACATCATTTCATGGAACGCCAGTGAGGCCCTGAAATTCATCCCGGGACAGCCCCAGAAGGGAATCTTCGTCGTGGCGTTGGCCTTTACTGCCTGTCCGGTGGCCTGATATTTGCGGGTCTGGGGGCGTTCGACTATCTCAGTAGAATTTGTGATGCGTCTTTTGAAAAGAGACCCCCATGGCCCTGTAGTAGAATCCACGATTGATTTTTTTAGAACGCGGAAGTGTTACTAAAAAAGTAAAGATTATGTGGTCTTTTCGGAGAAACTGGGGACCCGCTTTCAGGGACTGAGCACACGGAAGGCTGTGTAACGAAAACACCTTCGTTTTTTAAAACATGAAAGAATCACTGTTGATGCCTGCATTTTTTTAAACAACCAAAAAACTATCCTAAAAATTTTTTGAGATATTTATTATGGGAAAAAAAGGGCTTGACAGGCAGCTTGTTTTGGCCACGCGAAATGAGGGTAAGATTTCCGAGTTCAAGGGCCTTGTGGCTGACTTTGATATTGAGATAAAAAGCCTGGAGGATTTCGGTCCCATTCCCCTGGTTGAGGAGGATGGAAAAACCTTTGAGGATAACGCTTATAAAAAGGCGGCCTTTACGGCCAAGGTTTTGGGGCTGCCCGCTTTGGCAGATGATTCCGGTCTCATGGTGAAGGCCCTTGGTGGGATGCCCGGGGTTCACTCCGCGCGGTACGCAGGGGAGGGCGCTACGGATGAAGCGAACAATCTGAAACTCCTGAAGGCCATGGAGGACGTTGAGGGCAGGGAGGCTACCTTCATGTGTATCATTGCTATTGCCGTTCCAAGGGGGCCGGCACTCATCTATGAGGGGACATGTGACGGGCTTATCACTCATGATTTGACCGGAAGCCGGGGATTTGGATATGATCCGGTTTTTTACTATCCACCTCTTAAAAAGACATTTGCAGAGCTGTCTTCAAAGGAAAAAAATCGCGTGAGCCATCGCGGGAAGGCGATGTCAGAACTCAGGGACGAATTTGACAAGGTCCTGATATGGCTGAGACAGCGCCTGGCAGAGGAACCTTTTTAAGGATTCCAGTGAAATGCTTAAAAAAATTGTAATGTTAATAGGTGATGGCAAGATGGTTTCATGCACCTTTGCGGCGATGCCACTTTCCTCAAGGCATTATCTATTCCTTCCGGAGTGGGTGGCCAAATATATACACGGTTTCCCAACGAGCCTGCAACCTCCCATTAAGTCTGTGGCCTAAACCGCATATATTTGGCCACGGCAGAATTCGGTGGTATTCTTTTTGAGATAACGCCTTTCGGAAACCCGCACCGCCTTAAAAAACATGAAAGAATCAATGTTGATGCCAAAACTTTTGAACGTTACCAAAAATTATTTGCTATGAGGCCTCAAAAAAATCGCGGAAGATTGTTGTCTGAACTGGCTTTTGCTTTCATGGCGGCAATTGTTATGACATTCGGCTTTGCCCAAAGTGCCAAAGCGGTTGAAAAAGTAATTCCTTTTCATACCGGTGAAAAACTCACTTTTCAGGCCAGATGGAGTTTTATAATCGTCGGGGAGGCGGTTTTAGAGGTGATGCCTGCGGAAACAATAAACGGTGCCAGGATGAGGCATTTTTTGATGACTGTAAAGACCAATAAATTTGCAGATGTCTTCTATAAAGTCCGGGACAGAATAGATGCCTATACTGATACTGGTATGACCCATGCTGTTCTTTATAAGAAAAGGAAACAGGGCAAGAGCAAGAGGGATGTGTTAGTGAGTTTCGATTGGGAAAAAAAGAGGGCCCAGTATTCAAATTTCGGAGAGAAGCGAACACCCATTTCCATTTTATCCGGTTCTTTTGATCCACTGTCCGTTTTTTATGCCTTTCGCCTTTATGATCTGAAAGAGAATCCCGAGATCCAAATTCCGGTCACAGACGGGAAAAAGTGCGTAATGGGGAGGGCCAAGGTCATAAGGAGGGAAAAAGTCACGCTGGCGTGCGGGACGACGTATGACACATATCTGGTGGAGCCCGAGCTAAAGCATCTCAGGGGTGTGTTCGAGAAAAGCAAGGATGCCAGGCTCAAGGTGTGGGTCACTGCGGATGAGCGACGAATGCCGGTAAAAGTAAAGAGCAAGGTGATAGTTGGGAGTTTCGTGGCAGAACTGGTTAAGGCTGAAGGAATTCCTTAACTTTAGTCACTTTAGATCACTTTAGTCACTTTACACTCCTGAGATTATCTATAATCATAGCCCCTTTCAGGGGCAGATCAAAGCCGCGTACTTTGTGCGCGGATTCTTTACTTTAATTTGCCGGGGGATACCGGCAAATCAAAAAACCGGATTTACTTTTGCCATTCCTTGGCAAAGACCTCCGCGATCCTGTTAATCTGGCTGGGATCAATCTTCATGGCCTTGGCAACCTCTCTGTACAGACTTGCCCTGTCTTTATTTTCCGTATCAACAAGGTTTTTCAGATCCCTTTTCTCCTTAAGACCTAATCCCCCGGTGTTTCCCAGGGAGACATAGCCGTTGCCGCCCTCGCTTAACATACCCTTCTGGTAATACGGTTTCATTTGAGCGTACCGGGCCTTCATCTTCTCCTTTAAGGCCCGGATTGTAGGGTTGGAGACCGCAGTAACATCATCAGCCCAGGCATTCGAGCTGAAAAGTGCAAAGAGTGTTTTCTGCAAAAGTAAGTCTTTTAGTGATGTTCCCTTGTCTCCGCCTTTCCGGTCTCTGATGTCATCGACAATTTCTCCTGCAACCGATTCCACTTTTTCCGCCGGAAAGTAAATATTTACAGTGACGCAGGAAAAAATGAGTAATGTGAATAATACACTAGCCATGTATAAGGTTTTTCGATAATTCTTCATATTGACCTCCTGGAAAACGTTCTATTTAATCACAGGTCCTCCGCCTTTGGCTGTAACACGTTTAATCCTTTTTACCATATCCTTAAATCTGATACGGTTATCAGGGTTTTGATTTACAATATTTACACCCGAAAATCTACCCCTTTCTACCAAATACTCCTTTCCTCCTTTTCTGTTGGTGCCGTTGATCCTGAAAACATCGTTTTCCAGAGATGCTATCACGCCGATCTTGTTATAGGGAAATTCCTTGAAAAGGACTGTAAAACTCCCGGCCAGTCCCCTGAACGGGCTTGCCCCCCCGCCGATCTGGGCAATATTATCTACCGCCTTTAAACTGATTATTTGTCTTACACCTTCTTCCGGGACTGTTTCCAGTAATAGCTCAAATTTTTGAGGCTGACCATAGGCAATCTCAATATCATTGATATGTCCATCCAGGATCCCTTCAATCTTCCCAAAGGTAGTACCTGTTGTAAGCTTTTCCAGATTCAGATGCGTCAACAGGGCACTCAGCTTATAAACAGGGGAAGACGTAAACATCCCTGATGCGCCAAGATCGGATAACACGATCTCTCCGTCAAAGGCCTTTGTGATTATCACACCAGTTGTTTTTAGCGTATTGTGTTCGAGAAGGATAGGATCCAGTCTCCCTGTTATAGTCCCTTGTACTGGTTGCAGCAGGATTTTTGACACGAGGGGTTTGATCTCGACTGAGTTTATGGCAAGGCTTGTATTTAGGGATATACCGGGGCTGAAAATATCCCTGCCGGCAACAGGCCCTAAAGTGACTGTCCCGCCAGGGACCTTGAGTTCGATCGGCGATTTCACAAACAGGGAGTTCGGTCCGGCATCCAGGTGGAGTGCGAGCGACTGTTCCGGAAAAAAGGGAAGGATCATGGAGCGGATTGACAACGATCCTCTTACGGTATCCTCCGATGTTTCGGTTTTGCGGGTTTGATACCAGACCGGCAGGTCGAGATCAATACCTTCTGTGGACAGGCCCTTATCATCCATTGAAATTCTTCCGTCGTGCCACATGCAGTGTCCGGAAACCTCCCAGTCCTTATTTTTGCAGGTCAACTCCAGATCCGCGGAGATTTTCCCGTCTATTTTTAATGCTGTTAGAAGAGGTTTTTCGGTCTGAAATGGCTCCAGTATAAAATGGCGGAAGGCCGGTTTAAGAGAGGTTTCGGGAACGCTCAAATTGAGGTGCAGTTTTTCATCCCCGGTCTTGTGAACAAAGGTCCCGTGGGCATCCAGAGTTAGGATATTCTTGAACCCGAGCCTGAAACCGGATAATTGCAGGTTTTTTCCGGAGACATTGTATGAACCTTTGAAGGAAGAAAAGAGGGAGTTTTTGTTTAGATCCAGATAGAAGCGATCATATAGGATTTCCCCCTTGTCTATTTTAAGGGAGGCATTGGCAATAATCTCAGGTGTTGCAAGATCTAACTTTCCATCTGCCTCGACGTGTACGGAGACATCTTCTCCAGCGCAGCTGGAATCCGCGTTTTGAAAATTCATGCCCTGAAAATCCAGTTTGGAAGTAAACGACCAACCCCCTTTTTGTTTCTGGATGGCAGTTAGCTCAAATGAATCCAGACAACTGAATTGCCAGCCTGAAGGCAGCATATAAAATGCCAGGGCCGACCTTATCAAATGTGCCTTATGCCCTTTGATTTTTACCACGAACTGTTCCCGTTCAAGCCCGAATTTGAACATCAGATTGCCAGGCCGCAACGTTTCAATCCGTGTTTCGGAAGGAAGGGATGATTTTTTATAGACCCCGATTTCATCAATCAGGATCTCAATATCCAGGGGATTCAGGGGATGAAAATGCGCGTTTAATCTGCCTGTCAATTTAAGGAGGTCTCTTATAGTCAAGTGAAAACGGGGGGCATTCAGCCGGCGTTGGGGCAGATCAAAAATTCCCTCTGTTTTCAGGTAAAGGTCAAATGGGCTGGATTTTTTTTTATATTTCTGCTTCAGTGTCACCCCCTCGAAATTAAGGTCTACAGGCTCAAAAGAGAGTGTCTTATTACGGAGGTTGTAAGTAAGCTTTGCTGTCATGGCCACGCCTTTCACGTGGACATCAGGGCTCTTAAAGGTTGCGTTTTTTGCCGTCAACCGGGCCTTTATTTCAGGATCAGTAAAAGATATGGCCTGGTCTGTAGTAATATGAAGATGGGGAGCAGTGAAGCTCAATTGTTTATCAGGCCATTTTATCTGGGTGTTGCAGGAGATTTCTACAAGATGATCGGGAGTGAGGTAGGCATGAATCCCTTTTAAACTGATATCCTGATCTTTCAATTGGATTGTTGCCTCACCGTTTGTCACCTCTCCTTGTTGAAACCTTATGTCCCTGAAAAGAAAAAAGGCGACCAGTTTTGCAAAGACACGGCCTATAGTTGAGGGGCTTTTCCGTTCGGGACGAATCTGTGGCAGGCGTATTTTTTGAGACACATGAAAAGAAAACCGATCAATTTTGAGTTTTTCAAAGACGAGGCTTTTGTGACCTAATTTGCCCTCAAGACAAATTTCTGCGGTAATATCAGAAATTTTCAAATGAAGGCCGCTGAGTTTCTCGCCAGGATCTAACAGGATGCCCTCGGCATGGATCTTTATAGGATTGATGGAATAGGAGAGTTTTTCTATTGAAAATGCACTCCCTGTGGATCTGGATATTGATTTTTCGATAAACTCTTTTAAGGCAGAGGGATGGGAATAGTAATAGAGAAGGGTGCCACCGAGAGCCGCTATCAACAAAAAGGCGACAATGCAGATGATAAGGATTATTTTGGTTTTGGTTTTAACCATTTGACGTTCCTGCTGATAAGCTCCCGCCCAACCCCGCTCCTGTCTTTTTCAGCAGGACCCCTCCATCCTTCGCAAGGTCGCGGAAGAATGCCATCATGGTTTTTACAGAGTTCCCGTTTTTTCTAAAAACCTCCTCAAAGAGATGGAAATGCCGATGATACAGACCGACGGACATGAGATAGGCATTGTTCAGTCCTGCATCGCCGAAACGGGAAAAACGCCGGGTCTTTAACCTTATTTTGAGCCGGTTAAAGCCTTCAAGGGAACGGGCAAAAACCTTCTCCCTCTTGACCAGTTTCTCCCGGTAGCTTATGGGGGAATTGTAGAGGCATTCCAGGTTTTTCAGAAGAGAGGTCAAAAAGGAGGAAAAAATACGTTCATCCTCAATGGATTTTTGTGCCTCTATGGTTAAGGGGTGGGACGACCCATAGGTTTCTTCCAGAAAAAGGAATGCGCCCATCTTGCCCACTAATACGGCCAGCCCCTCGTTAAACTCCCCCTGTCCTTTTATATAAAGGGTGAGATGCGTCATTTCGTGCAGGATGGTTTCGACCAGGTCCACTGTTGGACCCTGAATCAGGTTCAAGGTGACGGGATCTCTGAACCAGCCTAATGTGCTGTAAGCATCGGCAACTCCTATTGTCACGTCAAGATCCTTTTTGATCAGGGCCTTTTTTTCCGCCTTGGCTGTTTTTAGGTCAAAGAATCCTAAATAAGGCACGTCTCCCACGATTGGAAACCACCAGGTTTTTCGAACAAGGCGATCCCTGGGACAGGCGGAGACGCAGTAGATAGGACATTGGCGGGACTTCAGATGGACTGTTTGATAGTTCCGGGTCTTTTTTAGCCCTAATTCCTTTTCCCCGAAACTCTTGATGCCGGCTACAAGACGGAGACGGGCTTTGTGTTCCGCGCCTAAAGAACTACTTTCTAATGCTTCCTGGATCGGAATGGAATCATTGAGTAATTGAAACTGACCTGCTGCAACGTGGAAAATGTAGGCCAGCCTGCAACCTGAGCAAGAGAGGATAAGGACCAGTGTTACAGCTATTATTAGCGTTCTTGAATATTTGAAATTCCTTAACTTCATATGAACGATTCAATTTGATTCACTATATGGCTTTTTGCGAGCGCGTCAATAATAGTCGGAAAACGTCAGGAAAATTGTTTTTTTAATACCTCAATAAAATAGGGTTCTAAGTCATCGATTCGTTTAATTATTGTGCCAGGGTTATCGAGGTATTCTTTTTCGTAAAGAAATTGATAAAAGAGTTTCAGGGCCGGAGGCCAGAATATGTATTCGTTTGGCTCGACCATCATTTTTCGTATCAGGAAATCTTCAAAGAACTCCAAAAAGCGCTCATGAGGGACCGACTTAAAGACGAAAACCTCATCATGCATGTATCCATAAACAAAATCGAAATAGATATGGAGACATGTAGAAAAATCCGTGACATCGCCTTTTAGTCCTTTGGCGATGAGCCATTTTTCGAATTTATCCTCGACTTCATCCTTCAGCGAAAACAGCAGCTCCTCATAGGCTTCGTATCCGGCATTTTCATATATGTGCCTGTCCAATTCCTTTAACCTGGTTATAATTGCCGCATCATTTTTATCCGGGGGTATGATCTTATCGGAAGGCTTTAAACTGTTATAATCAAAAGGTCTAATAATATGAAGCATTTCCTTGCGGATAAACATAAACGGCAGGCCGGGTTCGGGCTGTATATCCTGGGGAAAGAGGTAGCCATGCCTTTCAATCATTTGCCGGAGCAAGGCATCTGCTTCTTGTTTATCCATGCCGAAAGTTGATTTGACGGCTCTGATTATTTTTTTCTCAAGCCGCTTATCGGCCTCGCCTCTTTCGACACTTAACGCGTAATTCCAAAAGAGACCGGATGCCTGTAAAGCCTTATTCAGGTCATCTTCATTTTCCATCCGTTCCATCAGCGGCTTTGCATATTCCATCATGGCCTGGGAAAATGAAATAGAACGAAAACCGTCCGGCGCTCCCATATGCGGCATTCCAGGCCGCTCAATCACCTGTGGTTCGAGCTTTGGTTGGGATTTAACTAACCGCAATGCACGCTTCTTCTTCTTTTGCTGACTTACCTTATTTCGCTTCTTGATAATCCTTTTTCTTTTTTTCTTATCCGCCATAGGGCACCTTGCTTTTTATGAAAGTTCTGGCACAAAGAATATTGCTATTTTTTTATACGATAATAGTGTTCTTCAAACTCCAATAGATTTTCATATAGCATCATCCACTCCATAACATCCCCATCATCTCCAAGTTTCCCGTTTTGGAACTCGATCCAGGCCTTTTCGCTGCTCATTTTGAAACGTTTTTCAAACGGAGCAAGCTCTTTTTTTACCTGGTTTATCTTTTGTAGACACTTGTCCCGCTCGATTTGTGCAATCCCGGGTTCACGTATTTCAGATTTTGTAGGCCTCATATCTTTAAGATATACTCAGTATGCGGTTATCAATCATAGCGCCGGAAGAGCCCCTTCTTTTCATTATTCTCAAAAACTCTGCGCTTTCGTAATGAGGACGCCTCTTACCCCAGCCTTCCTTTTTTCACATCAGTAATCCATTTATTGAACTGATTGGGTGTAAGCAATTCAAAGGTGTAATACTGCTTCGCATCCGGACGGTATTGGCGGTCAATGTCTGCTAAATTCAATGCGCTCAATTTCTTATTCACCCTTTCAAAGTGTGCTTTTGCGTATTCCTCTTTTGCAGGCGCTGCTTCTTCCTGCTCTTCATCCGACTTTATCTCCACCACCTTGATCAGGGTTTCTATGCCTTCATCCTGGAGGTTTTTTAGTTCCTCAAGATTATCTTCTTTTCCTTCATTCTCAAGCTTTGAGATGTAATCATCAAGATCAATCCTTATAAAGAAATCAGGATTAAAACTCCGCCTGACCCTGTCTTTCCCGCCTTTCCAGTATTCATAATCAATGGAGTAAAAATTCTTATCGGGTGATTTTATCCAGGAATCGATATAATCCGACTTGTCTATCAGTTGGAAAACAAACTCTTTTTCCGGCGAATGGGAGACCAGGACAATATTTTGCGGGCTTTTCAGTTTTGATGTATTCACTACATAGGGCGGCCTTGTATCTCCCTTTACAAATGGACGGATGATTTTATCTTTGCTTTCCACGAAATCATCGGGCTTAAAAAGTGATAGCTGCTGCTTATCTTCCGGGCGTCTTCTCAATTCGTTGACAAAATCCAGTACAAACTTATTCGTCTCTCCTGCCTCACTCTCATAGTCCTCGCTTAAAAAAGCGGTTCTGTCCCTTTCAAGCTCGCTCACCCGAATGCCGGACCTGTCCATTCGGGAGGTATCAACCGGGTTTACTTCACCTTCAATATTTTCAAAAATCCGTTTCTTTTTTCCCGGGGGTAGAAACCGGTTAAAATACATATCGCTCTCTTTTCTGTTTTCTTCCGAAAGTCTGGTTCCCTCTATTCCGGCCTCTTTCATTGCTTCAATAATAACCTGCCTGATTTCATCCTCTTCCGGGTAACGGTCATCCACAACAACGCTGGCGAAATCAAAATGCAATGCCTCAAATGTTCTCAGCCTAAAACGGTCATAGATATCGTATACAATCTGATCAACCGTATGAAAGTCCTTTTCCAGCTCATATCGCTTCTCGTCTTTGAGCCTTATGACTTTAACACCGAGTTTTTCTTCAAATGGAGTCAACGTGAGTTTCCCCGGTGGTTTTGCTTCGCCACCGCGCTCTTTCTTTTCAAAACGCGTGCTTGGGATATAATTGAGGTTGAAGAGGGTGAAATTATGGATACCTCTCCCCTGTGCGCGGTCAGCCAGGACTGAAGAGGTCAGGTACATGTCGCTTTCGGTAACCGAGTTAACCAGTTCCTTGATGTGATCTGCGAATTTGTCATGATTTGTTATAGTGAGAACAGGGTATTCTTGAAGAATCAGGGCATTGGGAACCTCACGGGGGATGCGCATCCCCCTGCCAAGCACCTGGGATATAAGAAGTTTGGAATTAAATACCCTCTCTTCCATGGGAACAATCTGAAAGACATTATCCACGTCCCAGCCTTCTGAAAGCTTATTTACCGCAAAAACAAACTCCACGCTCCCGCCGGTTTTCCCGGGATTTGTTTCTTCGATATTATCAAGTTCATCTTTATATTGCGATTTTGAAACCTGGCTAACAACACAAATCACCTTTTTACGCATCCTGTCCACGATCTCAGAATCCGTTCCTTTAGCGCCTTTGTGCTTTTTCTCATATCCGCCCAAAAATGTGATAAACTCTTCACTTCTTTTCTGAGCATTATTTACATAAGGACAGATAAAGATCGTTATCGGTTTTAGCCTCTTTTTGCCCGACTGCTTTTTGTATGCATACTTCTCCCGGTTTTCCAGGTGATTTTTCAGCACCATTTCAAAACGCTGGTCAATCGTAAGCCTTGAGTTGCCTTCATCGGTTTCAGTGCGGATAATCGAATTGATCTTTTTAATATATCTCTCTTCGGTTGCATCCTTGATAGAGTAGTTGCAAATGATATCCGCGAAATATTCATTCTGATTATAGGGAGTTCCGGTAAAGCCGATGTGCCTAATGATTTTCTTGTTTTCCCGCAAAAACCGCATCCATAATCGTTCATCCCTTGCTTCACTCTTCTTCCCCTCCAGCCCTTCTTCCTTGTCAAGAACAAGGCGATTGTCTGCATATTTCAAATGGGAATAGGCGTGGTGGATTTCATCACCAAGGACAAGGACCTCCGCAGTGTTTTTGAAAAATGTGTCGGTGATCCCGCCAAAGGTGTAGACAGCATTGATGTTTTCAATAACGATTGAGTCATCTTCTATGGGGTCATTATCTGTCAGAAGATTGATCGCCTTTCCCCTGTATCTTTGCGGGAGTTTGTCATTAAACTCTTTCCTGTTCATCAAGTCCCTGAATTTTTCGCGCAGACCCTGTTCGATAATGGTTGAAGCCGGGCCTAACACTAAAACCCGTTTTGTAAGCCCCATGACAAGTGAGAGATAGGCAATGGCAAAGATTACATAGGATTTTCCGGTCCCGGTGGCCATATGCACTACCCCTGAGAGCCGATCAGGAAGGGGCAGATTGTGGTAAAAAATTGTTTCGGTCCCGAACCGTTGCTGAATCTGTAATTTCTTTTCGTAATTCTCCCTTCCAAGGTCTGTAATGCTTTTGTAGCCGCCACCCCAGAGATAGATCATAACCTGTTTAATAGCATCGTACTGGTAGTCACGCGATCCGACCAGCTCACGGACATAGTCCTCGATCTCTGAAAAATTGAATTTGTTGTAATTACACTTCCGGATATTTATATCCAGTGTGTGGTCTGACAAATTCAATCTCTTGATTGCTTTTTGTCTTTTTGCTTTCTTCGCCATTTTAACTCACTTCTATATTTTTTCAGGACCTCCGCTTATTCTTCCTCTCACATCAGTTAGAGAGGACTTGTCCCTATTCCCCCTCTCCCCTCGGGGAGAGGGCCGGGGTGAGGGGGAGGTAACATTCCCATCCAAAGAAGAAAGAATCACAGTCAAAACAGACTCTGTTTCTTTCAAAACTTCATTGTTCCAGAAGCGCATGACCCGGTACCCTTTTTCTTTCAAGTAATCAGATCGTTTGGAATCTGATTCCATCTGCCCGGCATGCTGGCCGCCATCAACCTCAATTACAATATTTTTCTCCAAACAGACAAAATCAACTATATAAGAGCCAATAGGACGTTGCCGACGGAATTTATATCCGCCGAGTTGACGATTGCGAAGATGTTGCCATAATAGCCTTTCGGCATCAGTCATATTCTTTCTAAGTTTTCTGGCATGATGCTTAATGTTTCACCCCCTCACCCTAACCCTCTCCCCCAAGGGGAGAAGGGATGGTTTTAACGTTCCAGGGATTCGAAAAATTATTGAAAATATAGACAATTTGTTGGCTCATAACACTACATCTCCATCTCGTGAGATTTCCTGGTAAACAGGAAACTCCGTGAATATACCATTCTCCCACTCATCAACGGATGTGAACAAAGGACTAAAAATAACATTATATTCCATACCGATATCGAATAAAGCTCCAACAATGGCCTTCTCTTCTTTCCAATGCAGCAATTTGGAAGCGACCACAAGCAAATCGATATCTGAATGCTCGTCATGGTCTCCGCGAGCCTTTGATCCAAAGAGAATAATTTTAGATACGGAGAATTCGCTTTTTAGCATCCTGATAGCTGCCTCGATGGCCTTACTTTCATTTTTCATCAATGATGCGCTTTCAAATGATTTTATAAGAACTCCTTTTCAAGAATTTAAGCAATCTCTTCTCCGAAATTTGAAGGCAGGCTTTGCTTATTTGTTCTAATCCTTAAGAAAACTCTTACAAAGATCAGGTACTGGTGCGGCTAATTCCCGAAGACGTGTTTCGTCCAGCATAAATCCATAGCCATGCATATGCATGTGGCGAAAAAGTAGCAATTCAAGAAGTCCTTCAAACTGCGCATCCGAAATAATACCATTCTCTCTTGATTTCATTAGTAAATTCTTATGCCAGTTATCATCCTTTTGCAATCTGACATCCGTATTTTGCAATTGGTAACGTAAGATACCTTCGATGCCGGTATATATGTTTTGCAAAAGCGTGCCAAGTGCGATGACCTCGTATTTTGAAAGATCTGTCTTTTCCGTGAGATGCTCAATCATTATCACTGTTTTTTCAATGTTCTTCCGTTCATCTTCTAAAAACGAATCTTTACCGCTCATAAATACTAACCCCCTTGGCACGAATAATTGAAGCTATTGGAATGTCCTGCGACAAGTCTACAAGGTCAACAGGCTTAGGAAGAGCCATAAAAAGACGGGCATAAAACTTGAAAAACAGCTTTGGTGGAACTCCCTCAACGGCCAAATCTATATCACGCGCAACAGAATCATCTTCAAGCGAAGATCCAAAAATCCACACTGCCTTCACATCAAACTCCCGAGCACATTCCACGATAGTTTTTTTTATATCTGATGAAATCATAAATATT
>JAFDHL010000331.1 GCA_019308785.1 Deltaproteobacteria bacterium | reverse complement strand
CCCCGCCTTCTTCGGGATCTTCGCTTCGCTTCGACAGGCAGAGTAAACATTTCACCCCAGTTGAACACCCTGAAGGGATCCCGGTTAAATAGAAAAGAAAAAGGCATTGCACAGGGTAAACGTATAACAGGGCGCGCAGTAGAATTTGTTTTTGGTGAATAAAATGTCGATTGGCCCGCGGCATGATTATTTTTCAAAAACATCTGCCGGCAAATCAAACTTTTTTATCAGATCTTCAAGTGCATACGGCAAAACGAGCGTTTTTTTACCGTGTGATTTAATAGGGTAAGATTTTCGTGTCTCAAGATCATAAAATTTAGGATGCCTTCCTTTTCCTGAAATATAAACAATACCATACGCTTTAAGCAGCTTTTTCACTTTTCTTAATTCTAAAGCCTTAGGCATAATTTACCTCGGCAGTTGATTTCTGAATAGTTTCATTGGAGACAGACTTAAATGATTGTTTTAATGATCTTTTTATCTTTCTCCTGGATTGACTCGCCTCCAACTCGTTGAACATTCTCCAATATTTACTGTTTGCAGAATCAAAGATTGTATCGATAGCATCGTTTTCAACTGCTGTTAGAACATACTCCTTTACAGAATCAGCTAAAGATTCTAAGGCCCCCTTCTCGTCTCTACCGTGCGAAGAAACAGTAAACTCAAGACAACGAGCCACAATAATATCGTCTTCTTTGGTTAGTAAAATGTGCAGAATCGGACTTTCCCATAAGTTCCCGACTTTGATTTTTATTCTATCTGCTTTTATGCCTTTCATGTCTACCTCCAAAACAGCAAATGATGAATGAAGATTGACTTCCCGGAGGAAGTTATTTGTTATTGGTTATTGGCCAGAGACTCAAGGGGACGTCCTTAAATACTAAAACAACTCATGATGCGTGCTGTCTGGTGGGACACGGACATAACAATTGAAGATTTATTATTGAAGATTTGTTCTTTAGCCACAGACCAGTCTTCGCCCAACAAGGCTACGCCCCGGCAGGCATAGACTTTTCCTCTGCCGACTTGGCAGAGAAAAATGGGTCAATAAAAAATATCTCACACAGAGCACACAGGGGCACAGAGAAAATAGTAAATGAATCTCTTTCGTGAGCCAGTATAGAAGGACATATTCACCCCGAGTTCCGGTTACAATACAGATTTTGCGCATGGATTAGCTCAAAGGTGAAAGCTCAAAGCCGAAATTCTCAGAAATGCCCTCAAGATACCCTCTGTTCATGATCAGTAAATATTTCATCAAAAAAAGTATCCTTGTCCAGCGTTTGCTGCCACTTTCTGTGCCGTTTTACACTTTCAACCCTCTTTTCTCGCGGCATGGTAAGAAACCGGATAGCCTCTACCTTCCCGAGTTCACGAAAAAGTATTTGTGTTCCTTTTCTTAAAAGCTCATTATCAGAAAGAGTTTTTGTTAGTTTCATCTTAAACCCTCCTTGTCGCAAAAAGCTACAGGATTGCCTGTCCAAATCGCCAAGTCCAATGTACCACATTTTTTACATAACCTGTCATCGCATGTGATAAAATCAGCCCCATAAGCTTCCGCAAAAACCAAATGGGCAGCATCTGCTGGCCCCAAGCCTGCCAAAACCAATTCCTTAGCGCGCTTTCTTGCCCGCGCCTTATCAACTGCAACGAATTCACCCGTTTCCTTAAGTACATGATAAAGTTCAAATCGTTCAACTTGATCAGATATGGCTGAAATTTCCTTTACATGAACCGGGGAATAGATCAGGTCATACATGTTTTGGTCAATTGCGGAAAATATCAATTGGACGGCAATTGTCTCCAACTTGATACGCATATAAAATTGATCATCATATGGACGACATAGCGTGCACACATCAAGATAAATTTTTCTTTCCATTACTGTACACCCATTTACTAATAAATTTTTTAGGGGTCAAATCTTTGATTGACTCATGTTGCTATTTTGGGCAATTTTTGTGAGGTCAGAAGGACATCCTTAAATACTTCAATAACCCATGATTCGTGCTGTCTCATGGGACACCCCGGTTAAATATGCTACGCTGTCCAGCGGAATTTAACCCCAGTACCATTTCCCGAAGCTACGGGGTAAACAGGGCCCCGATAGCGGGATCTACGCTTCGCTTCGACATGCAGATTTTCACAGATATACACAGATTGGGGCTCTTGGCTTCTCGTGGATCAACGAGACGTTGAATCCTTTCAAACTTCTTCCCCGTCGTTGGCTTCCAAAAAATCAGCAAAGGCCAGAAGCTCTGCCCGAAGCCGAGTGAACAATGGTCCAGCTTTCTCCGTCAATTTTTCTATTCTGGCTGAATCAAATTTATACGTGTATACATTTCGCACAATATGCCGAAATCCCCGATATTCATCGAACCCCAACCGCAGAGAACCAGAGATGACTGCGGGACGGACCTCGGTCATCTCCTCTGCCATTTGCTTTAGCAGGCTCTGGTGCCAGTTTTCTCCTTCTGGAAGCATATCATCCACATTGACGGCAATGAGCTCGAAAACCCGTTCAATTCCTGAATAGAAACTATGCAGATTGAGCGCAACACCGTCCAAGTAGTAATCATCCCCAGT
>JAFDHL010000063.1 GCA_019308785.1 Deltaproteobacteria bacterium | reverse complement strand
TCCGGTGATGAAGGCGGGTCGTGGCACGTCACTGTCAAAGATGGAACCTGTGAGGTGGCCGAAGGGTCTCACGGCAGTCCTACAACAACTATTAAGATGGCTGATGAGGATTTTATAAAAATGATTACCGGCAAACTGAACGCCATGTCGGCGTTCACGTCAGGGAAGCTGAAGATCGAGGGAGACCTCATGAAGTCACAGCTTATAGAGAAGATTTTTAAGTTTTAGGTTACCCTATTCATGAGGCAGCGTGTCATTGAGACCTTTTCTTCGATTCCGAGCCTCCCGGCCTGGTCTTTTCTACGACTTATCTACGGGGGAGTTTTGCCCCCTCCGCATTCCCCTCGACGAGCTCGGGGCTGCGGTTTCCCCCGCTGATAAGTCGTGAAAACGACGGCGGCCTCCCGCCAGTCACTCAGAAAAGGCCTCAAAGCCACGCTTAATTTATTACGGTACGGGGGGGGTAGCCCGTTGATTAAGTAACGGGCGTACCGGTAAACCGGCTAACCGGCTAACTAATTACGGCAAAATAGGAGTTAAGAGTATGGCTACAGGAATTAAGGACAAGGTAGCAATAATCGGGATGGGTTGCACCAAGTTTGGTGAGCGGTGGGACGTAGGCGCCGAGGAACTCATGGTAGAGGCATTTATCGAGTGCCTGGAAGACGCCGGAATCGACAGGAACGAGATCCAGGCAGCCTGGCAGGGGACCTATTTTGAAGAGATTAATGTGGGCAAGAGCGCGTTGCCGCTTTCAACCACGCTCAGGCTCCCCTTTATCCCGGTTACCAGAACGGAGAATTTCTGCGCCAGCGGAACAGAGGCATTCCGGGGAGCAGTCTATGCAGTGGCCTCAGGTGCTTATGACATCTGCCTGGCCCTTGGTGTGGAGAAGCTGAAGGATACAGGCTATGGCGGTCTGCTCAATCCTGGTTCAAGCTGGGGTTCTTTGAGCTGGTTGTGGTGGCCCAATGTGACCGCACCGGGTGCCTTTGCCCAGCTTGCTTCGGCCTATGGTGCCAAGTACGGAATCCCTGATGATGAACTCAAGCGTGCTATGGCACATATTTCCGTTAAAAGCCACGCCAATGGTGCACTCAACCCAAAGGCCCATTTGAGAAAGCCGATTACAGAGGACCAGGTGATGGGGGCGCCTATTATCGCTCATCCCCTCGGGCTGTTTGACTGCTGCGGGGTGAGTGACGGTGCTGCCTGCGCTATTGTCACCACTGTGGAAAAGGCTAAGGCCATGGGGAAAAAGGATATTATCACGGCCAAGGCCCTGCAGCTTTCCCTCAGTAATGGCGAAGAGATGGCTTACAACGATTGGGACGGGGATCATTTCATGACCACTGACCAATGTAGTACCAGGGCATATAAGGAGGCTGGGATCACGAACCCGAGAGAGGAAATCAGCATGATGGAGATCCACGACTGCTTTTCCATAACGGAGCTTGTGACCTATGAGGATCTCCATATTTCTGAACGGGGCCAGGCTGTCAGGGATGTCATGGACGGCTTTTACGACCTGGATGGCGGCGGGCTCCCCTGTCAGGTGGACGGCGGCTTGAAGTGCTTTGGCCATCCCATTGGCGCGTCAGGATTGCGTATGCTCTATGAGATGTACCTCCAGTTGTACGGAAGGGCCGGGGAAAGGCAGATCGAGAATCCCCGCTATGGCCTAACCCACAATCTGGGCGGGGTTCCCTTCATGAATGTTTGCAGCATTGCCATTATTGGAAAATATGGAAATTAAAATGTCAAAATTCAAGGTCCAAAAGTATTATGGGTTCACCAATGAAAAAATATATAACAGGATAATTTTGCTTATGGCGGAAATATAAATCAATTTAATCAAAAAGGGAAAGTGGCAAAAATACACAAAATGATCTAAAGTGCCTACAGTTAAGAATATTCCAATCCGCAATTTTAGCAACGCTCTGATTATGTTCGCGTTTTTTGAACTTATTCACACCCTAACCTTTCTGCCCCAACCGGGTTAAAATTTCCCCTTTCGCCACCTCTTTTAAAACTTTGGGAATGGTACCGAAGAGTAATGGTTATACCTGTATAGAATCATATCTGTATCTCCAGCAAAACCGCGTTTTACCCTCGATATAACGGTGAAAGCCGCCACAAACAATATGCACCTTAAAATCAATTTGAAGTCTATAGGAGTACAATGCCAAAAATTTGAACGATCCTCTAATAACAAGACAAAAACAACATATATATTGCTGAATTTATTTATAAAACCTGCTACTATTTGAAAAACTTAGCTTTATTCAATATTTTATCTTGACAAACAAATATCATTCATATATTTAATAATTAGAAATTAATTTGAAGATAATATATTAATAATATTGAATAGTTAAATAATAATAATGATATTCGGGAGATGTAATGACAAAAAAGATATCAAAAGAAGACACGCGAGCAAGAATAATCGGGGCAGCAACAAAACTCTTTGCTGAGCATGGGTATCAGCAAGCTACGATATCTGAAATTGCAAAAATGGGTGGCTTAGCTGAGGGCAGTATTTATGAGCATTTTCGTGGTAAAGAAGATTTACTTTTGACAATACCTGATGTTTGGGTGACAGAAGCCATAGACGAACTTGAGCTGCAACTTTTAGGCATTGAGGGATCACTCAACAAGCTGAGGAAATTTCTATGGTGGTATCTCCACTACATTGAAAGGGAGCCTTTAACTGCCAAAGTAGTCTTTCTCTTTTTAAAAACCAATCCCAATTTTATGGAAAGTGAAGTCTACCCCAATGTCAAAACCTTTTATGCCTATTTATTAAAGATTTTCGAAGAGGGACGCGATACGGGTGAAATGATGAAAGATTTAGACCCTTTCATTGCCAGGGCAATATTCTTGGGGACAATCGAGCATATGGTGATTCGGTGGTTATTAAAGGGAATGACTTATTCGTTGTTTGATAATTTAGAGCAAACATTTAAAACACTCACGGATGGCTTTAGAAATCGCCAATCACAAACTTAGCTGCTTTGGTGAGGAATGACTTCTATTGAAAGCTATCAAAAGCTAAGGAAGAAAACAGTTCCTGGGCTTTTCCTGGAAAGGGTGAAAAACACCCCAAATCAGGTGGCATATCGAGCCAAGAATTTCGGTATTTACAAAGAGCACACATGGAGGGAGTTTGGAAAGAAGGTCGCAAGTTGTGCTATGGGGCTCAAGGAATTGGGGCTCAGACACGGTCAACGTTTGGCATTGATGGGCGATCCATGTGAGGAATATGCCATCTGTGAACTTGCTGCTCAAGCCATGGGTGCTGTGACGTACGGAATCTATCCTACCTCATCGCAAAAAGAATTGCATTACCTTATGGAGGATGGCGGAGCTTGCATTTTCGTCGCTGAAAATCAAGAGTATGTCGATCGCATTATTCCTCTATACGATCAACTCTGCTATCTTAAGCATATCGTTGTTATTGATACCAAAGGGATATTCATGTATGACCATCCCTCATTGATGACATACGAAGAGCTTATGCAGAATGGTGATAAACAATGCCATTCAATCCCTGGGGCCTTTGAAGAATTAGTCAGCCAGGTCAAACCTTCAGACAACCTTTTCATCGTTTATACATCAGGAACTACCGGCAACCCCAAGGGCGTGCTCATGAGCCACGGGAAACACATCGCCGCTGCATATACTTTAATTGATCGGTATCCAATTCTGGCAGAAGTTCCACATCGGACTGTCGTATACCTGCCATTGTGCCATGTACTCGGCAAAGATGTGGCAGTAACATTGCCACTTCTTACTCGTATTGTGCCTCATTATGGTGAGGACATTGAGGATTTAGTACGAACAATTTTTGAAACTGCACCGACGGTCTTATTTACTGTACCCAGATATCTTCAGAAATTTGTATCGAGTGTGATTGTTGGTATCGAAAACTCCAGCCCTTTGAAGAAATTTCTCTATCGGAGGGCTTTAAAAGTTGGCCGTCGCCACTTAAAAAATGTTTGGGAAGGCAAAAGAAGCCTCTTGCTCAGTTTGCTTTATTTTATTTGTTATCAAGTATCATTCAGACCTATCCTCAACAAAATTGGATTCGATAAGCTTAAAATCACTCTTTCAGCGGGGGCCCCTCTTCCGCCCGAGGTCATGGCTTTGTGGCAGATCTACGGGGTAAACCTTTCTGAATTTTATGGGCAAACTGAGACCGGAGGTGCCATTATCTCCGCACAAGGGCCTTACTTCCCCCGTCCCGGACATGTGGGCATTCCTCCTGCCGGATGGGAAGTGAGACTCTCGGAAAATGGGGAAATCCATGTCCGCGGTAATGACATATTCGAGTGTTATTTGAACAATCCTGATATGACCAATGAGGTTGTTGATCAGGAAGGGTGGCTACATACCGGCGATGTAGGGGAATGGACACCGGATGGAACTCTTAAAATCATAGATCGTGCTCGAGATATCATTGTTACTTCTGGCGGAAAGACGCTCAGCCCGACATATATAGAAAATATCTTGAGATCAAGCGCTTATATCAGCGAAGCTGTTGTTTTCGGCCATAACCGCAAATATGTTTCCGCCCTTATTGAAATCGACTTCGAAACCGTATCAGATTGGGCGCGATTTAATAATATTTCTTATACCGGCTTCACAAGCCTGGCTCAACATCCTGAGATAAAGAAATTTATTGGTGCGGAGATTGAAAAGGCCAATCAGGAAATAGCCCGTGTTGAACAGGTAAAAACTTTCCGAATCATCCCCAAAGAGTTGGACCCTGAGGAAGATGGTGAACCGGTCACCCCAACAAGGAAGATTAAGCGTGGACTCATGTATGAAAAGTTCAGAGATTTAGTGGAATCTATGTATAGCGACAAGGAGGAAAGGTTGGTAGCATCGGAAATAGGGGATTTGTTAACTCCGTAACTTTGGTTTCATCTTTAGGAACCAAAAAAAGACAAGGAGGTGTATCATGATGAAAAAAAGTCTATTTGGAATTGTAGCGTTGGCTTCCTTTATGGCACTTTTCCTAACGCCCGCATTTGCTGGAGATGCTTATCTAGTTGGCTTCAGCGTGGCCGTAACAGGACGGGGGTCCGGGATTTATGCACCCGTAAAAGATGCGTTTGATATTTACTTCAAGCAAGTCAATGCCAGAGGAGGGATCAATGGCCACCCGGTGAAGCTCATCATTAAAGATAATGCGGCAGAACCATCCAAAGCAGCGGCGCATGCTAAGAAATTCGTGACTCAGGATAAGGTGATCCTCTTTATGAATGCCGCCCTGTCCAGCACCTATGCTCCAATGGTGCAAGTCGCCAAGCGCTATAATGTACCTTTGTTCTTTGCCGGAGCGGTCTGTCCTGATGCCGTATATCCCCCGAAAGCCGATCCCAATCTATATTGCTCGACCGCATTTGGTGCAAAGTATGACAGCCGTTTCGCTATCCCATTCATCAAGAACCAGGCAAAGGGGCCTTTAAAACTGGGTCTGGCGGCCATGAACATTCCCGTGTCGCGCGGGGAGATTGACTTTGCGGAGGAGCTGGCTAAAGGCATGGGGATCGAAGTGGCGGGCAAAGTGGCCATACCTCCGCCCACGCCGGATTACACGCCATTTGCAACCAAGCTCAAGAGTGCGGGCGCCAACTGGGTCTATGCATGGGCGCCGTGGGGCTGCGAGGTGAAGACATTCGAGGCGTTGCGCAAGCTTGGATGGAAGGGTAAATATTTGGCTTACGCCCATATTCAAGCGGAAGATGACCTGGCGCGACTCAAGGATGATGATTTCTATGTCTTCGGAACAAATGCGTTTTTCGCTGATGACACAGAGATGCATAAAAAGATTAGGGCTATCAGTGTAAAGGAAAAGACCATTTATCCTTACACCCAGCTAACGGAGGGTTGGATTGCGGCAATGGTCCTGGAGGAAATATTAAAGAAGACCCCCTGGCCGCCGACTCCGGAAAAGGTTAGAACAGCTATGAATCAGATCAAGGTTGACCTGGAAGGTCTTAAAGGAGGTCCTCTGGTATGGACCAAAGGTAACCACTTTAGAACAGTCAACTATTATAGGGTCTATAAGTGGGATTCAAAGAAGAATGGCATTGTGATTGTCAAGGACTGGTCTCCCTTGAAGGTCGAATAATGATGAACCTGATTGTTTTTTAGAGAAATTGCTTGCCCTTACAACTGGGATTGAATCCCGGTGGTTCCAATGTTTCTATCTGGCCGGGGCAATTAGGCCCCGGCCTGTTGAAAAGAATGCTATGGGTCTATTAGGTAGACCTGTTTGGGCATAGCACAGGTAAAAGCAGGGACCTGGATTGGATATTTTAATACCATTTGATTTTGGCTACCGGGGATAATGATTATGCAAATCGTCGTGAATGTAATCGTCTTGGCTGCATTGTACTGCTTAATCTGCTGCGGATACGTGCTCATTTACAGGGCGAGCCGGGTCCTGAATCTAGCCCATGGAGAACTCATGACCATTGGAGGCTATTTCCTTTTTACTGTTGCAATAGGATTAGGCAATGATCCCGTCCAATCTTTCCTGCTGGCATTTATTTTCAGTCTTGCACTCGGTTTCATTGTCTACTTTTTTCTCATGAGATTTATGGCAGGGGAGTCGGCCCTTGCATCTGTTCTTGTAACAGTAGCTCTTGGGATCCTACTGCGCGGATTGATAACTTTGATCTGGACATCACAGTACAGGCATCCTCTCCAGCATCTGGGTATGGAGAATTCCTCCCATCAAATCGTAGAAGGCGCAGTGATTTCAACTTTCGGTATAGCCATGGTCATCAGTACGGTTCTTCTGTATCTGGTCCTGTTTCTCTGTTTCAAGTTTACTCGATGGGGACTCAGGATGCGAGCGGTAGGAGAAAATCCCATATTAGCCTCCCAGCGGGGAATTTCTCTCCACATGTATTATGCCCTCTCATGGGGGATAGCCGCTTTCAGCGTGGGTCTTGCCGGAATGATCCAGGCGTGTGACTCGGGATTAGATCCTGATATGTTTGTCATCGGGCTTAAAGCATTCCCCGTGGTCCTGGTTGGCGGACTGGACAGCCTTGGAGGCGTGATTCCAGCGGCATTTATCGTCGCTTTGGCAGAAATTCTTACTATCCATTATATCAGCCCTCAGGCGAGCGAGGTGGCCCCTTTCGTGGTGCTGATCTCCATGTTGCTGATTCGGCCCTGGGGGCTTTTCGGAACCAAAGAAGAACTGGAAAGAGTTTAAATGGCATTTGCAAGTGGATATTTCAAAACGACCTATAAAAGCGATTTGGCCATCGTGGAGACTTTCAGCCTTTGGATATGCCTTATTATCCTAACCTTAGGCTTAATCTTCTTCCCTTTTTTTGCCTCTGCTTTCCTTATGGACTTAGCAAATCAAGTCTTCCTGGCCCTTATCGGGGCAATAGCATTAATGTTGCTGACAGGATATGCAGGACAGTTTTCACTTGGCCATGCTGGCTTGATCGCTGCAGGCGCATTCACTACCGCTATACTTTTTAAAGAACTAAACGCCCCCATTTGGGTGACCCTTCCCACTTCCGGGCTTACCGGTGCAATTCTGGGAATTACTTTTGGACTTCCTTCGTTGAGATTGAAGGGGCTTTATTTGGCCTTAAGCACGCTGGCCCTCCATTTTATCGTTATCTATATAGGCGCTGAGTATGAGACTCAAAGAGGTTTTGCCACGGGGGTTGTTATTGACTCGCCATCAATAGGCCCTTTTTTAATAGAGGATCCGCGTCTGTGGTATTTCTCGTTGCTCATTATAGACATCCTGGTGGTCATATTTTCAATTAATCTGGTGCGTTCACGAACCGGCAGGGCATGGATGGCTATCCGGGATCGAGATGTTGCGGCTGAAGCTCTCGGTATAAAAGTAGCCTCTTATAAGCTGTCTGCCTTTGTCCTCACCTCTGCGCTAACATCCATTGCTGGTTGTCTTTTTGCCTACTACAGGGGGTTCGTTTCTGTTGAGGCATTTTCCCTTCACATGACCATCGAGTATCTTGCCATGATCATTATAGGAGGATTAGGATCAATCCTGGGTGCCATTTTTGGAACCATTTTCGTTGTTCTCCTACCCTATATCATCGACGCTTTAGTAGACATATTGCATGTTCCCACTCGCTTGACGACCTATATGTTCGCTATTAAATACAGTGCCTTTGGATTGATCATGATTATCTTCTTAGTTTTTGAGCCGAGTGGTCTTGTGGGCATATGGCACCGAATAAGGGATTATTTCATTCTTTGGCCTTTCAAGCATAAGCCCCTGGGAGAGAGGTAGATGGCTAAGCCCAAAAATGAAACCTTGCTTAGCATTGAGAAGCTGGAAGTTGTCTATCATAATGTCTCAACGGCTGTCCTGGGTGTGTCATTTGAGGTCAGGAATCATCAAATTGTCGCCCTGTTGGGTATTAACGGAGCGGGAAAAACGACAACATTAAGAGCAATCTCAGGGTTTTTAGGCGTGGATGATGCAAAAGTAACGGAGGGCCTCATTCAGTTTAGAGGGGAAAAGATCCAAAACAAGCCGCCTCACTTTATCACGAAAAAAGGGATTGTCCTCGTTCCGGAGAGAGATAAGGTCTTCGAAAACTTGACAGTTGAGGAAAACCTGCAAGTGTCTGTATCGCTTAGGAAAAGCAGGGCGAGCGGGCAGGATTTTAAAGATTTAATTTTACATTATTTTCCTGTATTGGGCAAGGTCGGGAATCATTTGGGGGGCTACCTCAGCGGAGGCGAACGCCAGATGTTGGCCTTATCTACTGCATTGGTGTGCGGGCCGAGATTGTTGCTTGTTGACGAATTATCTTTGGGGCTGGGACCGATTATCGTTGATGAGCTGATGAATCTGATTAAAGTCATCCGGGATGAACAGCAGGTCACCGTGCTCCTGGTTGAACAGAATGCACTGGCCGCGCTTGAAATAGCTGACTACGGCTATGTTATCGAAAATGGTCGCATCGTTTTTGCCGGTGACCCTGACAGGCTGAGAAATCACGAGGACATTAAGGAATTCTATCTGGGACAGGGAGAACGGGAGTCTCAGAAGAGTTACCGGGATATCAAACAGTACCGAAGAACGAGAAGGTGGTATGGATAAAGCAATTGATCTGACTTTAGATGGCATTTCCCTAAACATCAGTGGGTTGGAGATCCTTAATTTCATTTCCATGCGTGCTTATAAGGGAGAGCTTCTCGCACTCATAGGTCCTAATGGCGCAGGAAAGACAAGCCTCCTCAACTGTATTAGTGGAATTTACCATGCCACCAGAGGGCAGATTCGTTTTAAAGATCGAGAGTTGTCCGGTTTAAAACCTCACGAGATTGCTCAGGTTGGGATCGCACGGACTTTTCAACATGCAGAGCTTTTCCGGCACATGACTGTTCTCGATAACCTTCTTGTGGGCAGGCATATTAAAATGAATGCCGCCCTTCTTTCCAATGGGTTCTTCTGGGGTAAAACCATAGAGGAAGAGGTAGCCCATAGAGAATTGGTGGAGGAAATAATTGATTTCTTAGAGCTGGAAAAGTACCGCAAGAGTAACGCTTTAGGTCTCCCTTATGGCATCCAAAAAATCGTTGGACTGGGCAGGGCCCTTGCCATGGAGCCTCAGGTCCTTTTACTGGATGAACCATCTGCCGGCATGAATCGTCAGGAGAAGGAAGATCTGGCGCGCTTCATTCTCCGAATAAGGTATGAAATAGGAATAACGATGATCTGGGTTGAACACGACATGCAATTAGTCGGAGACCTTGCAGACAGGATAGTTGTCCTAAATTTTGGAAATAAAATATCAGAGGGCAAAACGGATGAGGTTTTGAATGATCCCCAGGTGATTGAAGCTTATCTTGGTATCAAGGCCTCTGCAAAAGGGTAATCGTTGAGCGAAACATATCCGGTATTCGAGGTTGGAAAATTGAGTACAATGACTTCAAAAGAGCGTGTTCTTACTGTACTTCAGGGTCAGATTCCAGATCGTGTGCCAAGCCTGACCTTTGGGATTGATCCAAAGTTCATTAAGAAATTGGGCGGTGGTACCCTGGAAAAAACCTTGGAGGTTCTGGGATTAGATGTCTACCCCATCTATTCTCAAAATTGGTGTCAGGGGATACCCCTAAGTGCGTCCCTCAGCCGCGATGTGCCCGAGGAGATGCAGACATCCGGGGGTACTTATGGGGGATGGGATGGCATCGACGAGTTCGGACGTGTCTGGAAAAAGGGATCATACCTTGGCGGCGTTGTCAGGACAGAAGAAGACATCGAGCATTACGTTCCCGATCTCAAATTGGAAGAGAGGACGGATCCGTCTCGAACAAGATCCATGATTAAGAAAAACCCGGACAAGGTATTTTTCCTCAGTACTCATACAGGGCCCTTCGGGCTTACCATTGAAAGCATTGGATTCGAGGATTTTTTTTATCTCTATGTGGATAATCGAGGTTTCATTGAAAAGCTGTTGTGGGAGAGAACCAGATGGTTTGCTGAGATAGCTGCCTATGGAGCCGAATTAGGGGCGGACTGCATCCTGATGGGCGACGATGTTGCTTTTAAGGGCAGGACATTCATCTCTCCCCAAGATTTCGAGGAACTTATGGTGCCCTGTTATCGGCATATTGTCAAAAGGGCCGGTATCCCTGTTATCTGGCATTCCGATGGATATATTACCCCAGTACTCAATACTGCTATAAAATCCGGCATGGCCGGGGTTCATTCTCTCGAACCGACTGCAGGCGTTGATCTCGGTCAAGTGAAAAAAGATTATGGTAGTCAGCTCGTTCTGGTCGGAAATGTGGATTGCGGAGAAATCCTTTGTCAGGATGATCTAGAGAAAGTCCGGAAGGAGGTTCGACGCTGCATGGAACAGGCCAAGGCAGGGGGCCGATATATATTATCTGACAGTAACTCAATCCATGCGGGATGCCATCCGAAGGCAGTGGTAGAGATGTTCCGGCACGCAAGGGCAATCGGAGTTTATTGAATGAGTACTCAGACCAGTCGAAAAAATAAGATTGGAGGCCATATGGGAATTTTGGAACAACTTTATCAAAATATCATCAAAGGGAAGGCCCCAGAGGCAAAAATATGTGCCCAAAAGGCATTGGAAGAAAACATATTACCGCAAGAGATCATTTCAAAGGGCATGAATTCCGCTATGGAAGAAGTTGGGCTTCGGTTCTCCCGAAATGAGTTTTTTCTTCCAGAAATGATGGTTGCATCCCGTGCCATGAAAGCGGGGATGGAGATTCTTGAGCCATATATCGTGGGGGAATCCATTGGCCATGCTGGAAAAATCGTTCTTGGAACGATAGAGGGTGACTTGCACGATGTGGGGAAGAATTTGGTGGCTATGATGTTCAAAGGTGCGGGATTCAACGTTGTGGATCTAGGTATAGATGTTTCTAAGGAAAAGTTTCTGGAAAGTATTCAAAAAGAATCTCCTCAGTTTGTTGGAATCTCCGCCCTTATAACCACAGTCCTGCCAAATGTTGTTGAAGCGGTCGATTATCTAAAAAAATCTGAGGTTGTCGGGAACTGCAAAATCCTTGTTGGAGGCGCTCCGGTGACTCCGGAGTTTGCCAAGGCTGCAAAAGCGGACGGTTATGCACCTGATGCAGGATCGGCAATACAGGTTGCCAAAACGTTGATAGCGGGACAAGTTCAATAATTAAAGATAATCAAAAATAGAAACTCCATCGCATCACTCATGTTTTCCCTAATATAATGCAGAAGGCGAACAATTATGAGGATTCATAACCCTGGAAAGGTGCGAAATCATTTGTGGTATTTGGGCCACGAAGAATCGGGAATCTATTTATTGGAGGGCCGTGATGAGTCCATGATCATCAGCGGCGGCATGAGCTACATTTTGCCAGCGGTGACCCGACAGTTAAAGGAGTTCGGCATAGACAAGGCGCGGATTAAAAAAACCCTGATCCTCCATGCCCATTTTGATCATGTGGGCATGGTGCCCTTTTTCAAGCGATTTTTTCCTGACCTCGATATCTATGCCTCAAAACGTGCCTGGGAAATTCTACACGAGCCAAAAACGGTTTGCACTATCAATGAGTTCAGCCGAAGTGTCACAGAGCGCATGGGAATGCTGGACGAATGCTCAGCATATGATTTGAGCTGGCGAGATGACGTTCATGGTACAGTCGTTGCCGAAGGAAAGCGCATCGGCCTTGGCGATATGGATGTCCAAATTATTGAAACACCTGGTCACTCCTCATGCTCAATCTCGGCTTACGTCCCCCAGCTCAAAGCACTTTTTCCTTCGGATGGCGGGGGCATCCCTTACAAACAGACCATCGTAACATCGGGAAACTCCAATTTTACCAAATTTCAGCAAAGCCTTGAGAAACTTAAGGGTCTGGAAGTGGAATACCTTTGTGCTGACCACTATGGATATGTAACTGGAAATGAGGCCATGAATTTCATCTCACGTGCGATTGAGTCAGCAAAGGAACATCGTTCCAAAATGGAGGACGTTTATCGTAGGACGAGGGATGTCAACGCTGCAGCCAAGGAAATGACGAGCTTCTTTTACGCCGAAAATCCCGAGTATTTCCTATCACCGGAGATATTTGAGGGTGTATATTGTCAGATGGTGCGGCACATTGCCAATGCCATGGAACTAAAGGAGGATCGATTGGGTACTGTAAATGTAGTTCACTACCAATAATTAACATTTTCAAATCTGGTTGAGACCCTTGCGCCAAGCCTTTGCCGATAAAATTGGGACGGACAGTTCTGGTGAGTACGGACCGAGTGCGGGGAAAACGATATGTGAGTCCTTTGCCCGAACTGACCAATATTTGTATATTAAGGAGTGGTCATGATCATTGTTGGAGAGTTGATAAATGCTTCCCGTAAGGCCGTTGCCGCTGCCATCGACTCCCAGGATAAGGATACCATTCAAAAAATGGCCAAAGACCAGGAGAATGCCGGGGCCGACTATATAGATGTCAATGCCGGAGTCTTTGCAAATCAAGAGGCCGGATACCTGAAGTGGTTGGTAGAGAGCGTGCAGGAGGTTGTAGAGATCCCCTGCTGCATTGACAGCCCCAACCCGTCGGCCATTGAGGCAGGCCTATCGGTCCACAAAGGCACAGCCATGGTTAATTCCATCTCCCTGGAGAAGGAGCGCTACGAAAAAATGCTTCCAATCATAGCCGGTACCGACGCAAAGATAGTAGCTCTTTGCATGAGCGACGCGGGTATGCCAGAGACTGCCGATCAGCGCCTGAATAATGCCGATGAATTGATCAACAAACTGATTGGGAGCAACATCAGGATAGAGAACATCTTCGTTGATCCGCTTGTGCAACCCGTGGCCACTAACCACATTTTTGGTTACGAATTTCT
>JAFDHL010000062.1 GCA_019308785.1 Deltaproteobacteria bacterium | reverse complement strand
GCCACCCAAAACGTCGTGGAGAAGGACCTGGCGTCTAAGGGAACCGATCGCCATGAGGTTGGAAGGGATAAATTCATTGATTTGGTCTGGGAATGGAGAGAAAAGTATGGTGGGCTAATTGTAAATCAGTTGAAAAGGTTAGGATGCTCCTGTGACTGGAGTAGGGAACGTTTTACCATGGATGATGGTCTTTCTAAGGCAGTCAAGGAAGTATTTGTGCGGCTTTATGAGGAGGGTCTGATATACCGGGGAGACTATATCATCAATTGGTGCCCGAGATGCCATACTGCTCTTGCAGACCTCGAAGTTGAGCATCGCGAGACCGATAGCTATTTTTATTATATTCGCTATCCATTTCAGCATGGGGGAGGGCATTTGGTGATTGCCACGACCCGACCCGAAACCCTTTTGGGTGATACGGCCGTGGCAGTGAACCCGGAGGATGAACGCTACAAAGAATTATCAGATGCGTACGTGCTCTTGCCTGTGCTCAAAAAACCAATACCTGTTATTTTTGACAGGTATGTAGATACTGGATTCGGTACTGGTGTCCTGAAAATAACACCCGCCCATGACCCGAATGACTTTGAGATCGGAAATGTCCACAAACTCGAAAGAATCAAAGTCATTGACGAAGATGGGAGAATGAATGAACTGGCCGGGCCGTATAAAGGTATGGACAGGTTTGAATGCCGCGAAAAGATCCTGGAGGATCTGGAAAGCGATGGATTACTGGAAAAAACAGAATCTTACCAACATGCGGTGGGGCACTGTTACCGGTGTAAGACCATGATCGAGCCGCTCCTTTCAAAACAGTGGTTTGTCAAAGTTGGTCCTCTTGCTGAGGAAGCGAGCCGGGCGGTTAGAGAGGGAAAAACAACGATATATCCATCTAACTGGGAAGGAGTCTATTTTGAATGGATGAATAACATAAGAGACTGGTGTGTTTCCAGGCAGATATGGTGGGGCCACCGTATTCCTGCCTGGTATTGCCAGGAGTGCGGTGAGGTTCATGTAGCAAAGGAGAAACCTCTGGCCTGCAGTACTTGCCAGAGTAATGACCTTGTTCAAGAGACCGACGTTCTTGACACATGGTTCAGCTCGGCCCTGTGGCCCTTTTCCACACTCGGGTGGCCTGACAAAACCGATGAACTCAAGACATTTTATCCGACATCGGTCCTTATCACCGGATTTGACATCCTTTTTTTCTGGGTGGCCAGGATGATGATGATGGGAATTCATTTTATGGGGGATATCCCTTTTAGGCATGTCTATATTCATGCCCTTGTAAGAGATTCAGAGGGCAAGAAGATGAGCAAGTCAAAGGGAAATGTAATTGATCCCCTTGAAGTGATGGACAAGTTCGGCACTGACGCCTTCCGGTTTACCTTGGCAGCCTTGGCCGCACAGGGCAGAGATGTTAAGCTTTCTGAGGAAAGGATTTCAGGCTACCGCCATTTTGTAAACAAGATATGGAATGCTGCCAGGCTGGTCCTGATGAACCTGGACCATGATGAAAATGCGGCAAAGGAGGACAGAATCTATACGCTTCCCGACCGCTGGATTTTATCAAGGCTCGGCCAGGTCAGTGAAGATATTTCCCAGGCTATTGAAGACTATCGGTTCAATGAAGCTGCAGGGCTATGTTATCAGTTCGTATGGCACGAATTTTGTGACTGGTATCTTGAAATGGCCAAGCAGGGGCTTTACGGGAAGGACAAAGCCATGAAGGAATCATCGAGGGCCATTGTTCAAGAAGTGCTTATGGCCTCGCTGAAGCTTTTACATCCCTTTATGCCGTATGTAACGGAAGAGATATGGCAAAAGCTGCCGGGGGCCGAAGGAAGTATTATGATTGCCGGATTCCCTGAAGCCTCGGAGTTCATCAGGGATGAAGATGCAATCAGGGAAATGGACCTGCTCATGGGATTGATTACAGGAATTAGAAATATCCGTGGTGAGATGAACATACCGCCTTCAAGGAAGATCAGTATCGCTATTGATGTTATGGACGGAAAAGAGTCCGGTGTTTTGCGGAATAATATGGCCCACATCCAGAATCTGGCCAATGTAAAGGATGTATCTATTGATTCCGGCATACCAAAACCTGAGGCCTCCGCAACTGCGGTATTCGGTCAGAACCAGGTGCATGTGCTTTTGAAAGGTCTCCTGGATTTTGCAGAAGAAAGGAAGAGGCTGAGAAAAGAGATCACAAAACTTGAAAAGGATATTGGCATTTCCAACAAAAAGCTCTCAAACAAAGGTTTCCTAGAGAAGGCTCCCGCTGAAATCGTTGTTGAGGTAAAGGAAAAGGTTAATGCCCTGTCCCTCAAACTGGAAAAACTGAACCAGAACCTTCGGTTTTTTGAGGCGATCCGTGATTGAACATGACCCCGCAGTCAAACGTATTATCAAGTTTGCCCTTGAAGAAGACCTGGGTTTCGGTGATTTGACCACCGATGCCATTGTCAGTCAGGAGGCGAACGGACAAGCAACTCTCGTGGCGCGCGAAGAATTGGTCCTGGCCGGGTTGCCGATCTTTGGAATGGTCTTCTTTGAGATAAGTCCGGAAATTGAGTCTGAAGTTTATTACAGGGAGGGAGATTTTGTCCCGGCCGGAAAAAATGTATGTGTAGTTAAGGGACCGTTGTCGTCTATATTAAAGGGAGAGAGAACGGCCCTCAACTTTCTTCAGCGAATGAGCGGAATTGCGACATTGACCCGACAATATGTTGAAAGGGCCGGGCCTTCAAAGGTCAGAGTCCTTGATACGAGAAAGACCGTTCCCGGTCTCCGGGTGCTCGACAAATATGCTGTTCGGATAGGGGGTGGATTTAACCACCGCTTCGGACTGTTTGACGGCATTTTGATCAAAGACAACCATATTGCGGCAGCCGGATCCATTACGAAGGCCGTACAGCTAACTAAGAAAAATGCACCGCACACGGTCAGGGTTGAAGTTGAAGTGGAGGATCTGGCCGGTGTAGTGGAGGCTGTCAAGGCAGGGGTAGATTCTATTTTGCTCGATAATATGCAGCCCGGGGAAGTCAAAAAGGCGGTTGAGCTTGTAAACGGCAGGGTAATTCTTGAGGCCTCCGGTGGCATTAACCTGGATATCATTGAAGATATGGCAAAGACCGGGGTGGATTTTGTTTCAATAGGTGCCCTGACCCATTCGGCAAAGGCGGCCGATTTCAGTCTGGAGATTATTTCCGAGCCAGGAGGGACCCCGTGAAGTGGGATATTTTTGCTGGGGCGAGAAGGCCGAGGAAAATCCGGGAAGATGATCCTATCGGTGAGGTGGTTGAGATCATCGAAAAATTTGCACCAAAGGGATATAGATCTGAAAGGGATATATTTTTTTACAATTATAAAATCATGCAGCCATATCTAAAGCCCCTCCTCGTCTTTCTCCAGACGATATCACAGAAGAATCGCTTTGAGGCTGACCCGGTTGCTTTCAGCCGTGAAGTATTCTTGAAACTTAAGGACTTTTATGACCCAAGAGACAGATTGTCTCTGGTAGAGGCAGTAGAGGACACGGGCCTGATAAAGAAATATAGTGAAGCCTTCCTGTTTTTCTATGACAAAATGGATCTGCCGGTAGAAGATTTAAAGGAGTTGATAAAGGATATTTGATTGAGGAGGTGTTATGGCAATACACAAAAAACGCGAAAGGCAGCGTGAAATGGAACGGCGTCGTCGTCGCAGGAAAAAGCGGCTTAAAGAGCGGGCCAGAGAAGAACTGGCCCGGGTTAAAGGAACAGAAAAGTAATCAGAATAGGGAAAGTGAGGCCTATTTTTTTCTGCAGACAAACATCCAGTCCTCTCTATGAAGTGACGGGAAAAGGGCCGAATCTTTTTTGTATACTCTGATTTCCTTTGCGATATCAAAATACTGATCCAAGAGTTCCCTAATACTTGCCAGCGTGTATGAGTACGGATGTGCGTCCTCTCTTAAAAATGGCAGACAATTCTCAACAAACCTGCGGAGGAAGGCTATTGGTGCCGGATGCAGGAATATGCCAAGCAGGAACGTGCCGTTCTTTTTCAGGACACGACGGATTTCAGAAAGGACTTCAACAGGGTTGATCATGTGATCCAAGGCATTGACGCTGATCACCACATCAAAACTCTCGTCTTCTTTGGGAATGCTCTCCGCCGGACAACAAAGCTTCTCTCCCTCGGGGAGTTTTTCCGGATAGGTATTCAAATAGGAATCCATAAGGGGATCCAAAAAGGATTTCGAACCCACGCTAAATAATTCGCCGGCGCAGGTCGGTCCGCATCCCACATCAAGGATATTTGATTCGGGTTTAAGTTCTTTGGATAGTTCGGCAATAACCGGACCGTATCGGGAAATCACACGGGCAATCTGATCATCAAACACACCATTGCGTTTCCAGAATTCATCCTCTTTTGACTGGGCGTATCGCCATCTATTTTCTTTTTCTTTGTTATTTACCATTTATAGTCACTCCAATTGTTAAATGTACAACTGGTTAATACATGTCCTCTGGGCGTGGATTCTTTACCCCATCCCGCTTTCAGTTTCCCTTTTCTTTGTGTCATGGGTGAAGAGATGTGGACAAAGACTAACACCCAAAAGGAAGGGAATTCAAGGGTTTTCTGGATTGCTTCATACAAATCATTGATAACTAAGAAGTTAAGTGATACGTTTCCAATGGATTGTCAGGAGAAGATGCGATGAAGGTCAGAGAAATAATCAGTTCGAACAATACAATATTCAAGGTCCTATTAACATTGACCCGGGCCAGGGGCATAAAGAAATATGAAATGGCGCTTCTTTCCGGGCCGAAACAGATAGGGGAAGTGTTAAGGGATTTTCCGGATCACTGTTCAGGCATTATTTTTTCAGACCACCATGAGACTCCTGTTGTACCTGCATCGCTTGAAATACCCTTTTATCGTCTTCGTTCAGAACTTTTTCGCCAGATTGACCTTTATGATACGCATCAACCTGTTTTACTGGTTCGCGTTGATCCATTCTCCCGTTGGACTGATGCTTCCTGGCCATCTGGCTGCACACTGTGTATCCCTTTTCAGGATCCTGCCAATGTAGGTGCAGTGATCCGGTCGGCTGCTGCCTTTGGGGTATCAAGTGTGGTCATTCTGAAAGAGGCAGCCCATCCTTTCCTGCCAAAAGCGGTCCGTGTGGCTGGGAGCGCCATTTTCAGGGTTTCCATGTTTGAAGGCCCGTCACTCAATAGCCTCGATGTTTCAAATGTGCCCCTGCTCACGCTTTCCCCGGAAGGAAAAGACGTAGCAGATTTTCGGTTTCCTCACACTTTCTGTCTGGTTCCCGGCCTGGAAGGGTCCGGGCTTCCTGACCATTTAAGTGAAGAAGCCACCTCTCTATCCATTCCTATGAAGCCAAAGGTTGAATCCCTGAACGCCGCCCTTGCTACCGGGATCGTTCTTTACCTGTGGAGAAACGGACTGGCCAGGAACGCGTAGGAGGCAGCCTGGCATAAATCATTGACACAAGATTGCCATTCTCTTATTATTTATCAGGTACTAGGCGAGTTCTTTCTATTGCTTGTTACTATTCCTGTTGGATAAGAGAGAACGGGTAAGATGAGGGATTACCTGCAGCAAAACACAAATAACATGGCGACAAAGGACCAGTGTATCTCATATTGCGTAAGGAGTACCAGAGGGTTTACTCTAATTGAGCTACTTACTATCGTTGCCATCTTAGGTATCCTTTCTGCCATTACCGCGGGGTTTTTAATCGGTAGCAGAAAGACTGCTTATGAAATTACAATCAAGCATGATTTGCAGATATTTGCCAGGGTTCAGGAAGCTTATTTTGCCGAGCATGATACATTTGTTGGCAGCAACGGCCAGTCTATTAGAAGTGACGGAGTGGATTCCGATTTCGAATTAGAAGGTTTCTCGCCATCTCAAGGTGTCTGCATCACAATAACTTCCGGCGATCCCGGAAATCCCTTTGATCCTGGTAATCCCTATATTGCCGAAGGCAAACACAATGCTGTGGATTCGGTATTTGAATATAATTTTGTTACAAAGACAACAACTAAAAAGTAGGTAAAAAAAATGGCAAGCAGACGTGATAGGAAGTTAAGGAACTATTTTCGGTACAAAGATCTCCAGATCAGGATTATAGCAACCAGTCTGATTTATATGTTTCTTATTATTCTCACAACACTGGGTGTAATCCTGTATCCTCTCATAATAGATATGTTCCTGTCTGATGATATTAATACCCAATATCAGGCTGCGCAAACATTTATTATGTTAATGAGGCGACTGGTGCCGGCAGTAGTAATCATGTTTTCAGTGGTTTTTTTGCATCAGGTATCAATTACTCACCGGATCTGTGGACCCCTTATTAACTTCACAAACAGCTTCAGAAAGATTTCAGAAGGGGATTTGACGCGAAAGGTATTTCTTCGTCATGGGGATTACCTAAAAAAGGAATGTCAAAGAATTAACGAGATGATTGACGGGCTTGTCATCCTTTTATCCCGTTTCAGGGCTGACCATGGCAGGCTAATCACGGTGCTGGAAAAAGCCAGGAAGCATGCCAAGGACTTGGAAACAAAAAAGCAGGTTGGAAAGGCCCTGGAGATAATCAGGAGTGAGGCACAATTGGTCAGCGAAGATCTGGCGGTTTTTAAATTGGAAAGCGAGTCTCAAGCTTCTGATAAAAATATTAATTTTAAAACAAAGGACCCCGATAAACAGTCCTGATACCGGCAAAAGCCTTAATAAGATCCCATTCTGTTGTATCGCAAAAAACCTACCCTCTGGCCAGGGTTGTAATACTCTGGATCTGCCTTTTGTATAGAATCCAAAAGAGTTGCAGCATACTGATCACTGGATTTCTGATTGTTTGCTTCCTTTGGATTTGAGCACCATAAGCGCTACTACGCTGGCAATCAGAATGAAGATGGTTACGAACTGGGTGATACTCATATTGCTGTTAAGGAGCATTCCACGGTCATCTCCGCGGAATCGCTCAATAGCCAGGCGAGCCGTGCTGTGGAGGATCAGGAACCAGAGAAACACCTGTCCCTCAAATTTTTTCTTTGAGCGTATTATCAGCAGAATAAAAAAGATGATGAATCCCAAAATGGACGAATATATCTGGGTTGGGTGTAGAGAAATATTAATGGGTGCTAAGGAATTTGGGTAAGTGAACACCACACCCCATTTAAGATCGGTTGGCTTGCCGTAGCAACAACCGGCCATAAAGCAACCGATCCGTCCAATGGCTTGGCCTACGGCAGCAGCGGGTGCCCAGAGGTCGCCTATCTTCCACAGGGAAAGGTTCCGTCGTTCTGAATACCGGAACATAGCCATGATAACGCCGATAATTCCACCGGAAAAGACAAGTCCACCCCGCCACATTTTAAAGATCTCCACCGGTTCATGACTATAGTATGTGATGTTTAAAAGTACGTACAACAGTCTCGAACCGACAATGGCAGAGAGTATAATAATGAAGCCCATATCCATAATCTGTTGCGGAGATATTCCTTCGAGCTTGCCGATTTTCAGCGTGACTATTATGCCGACGAAAAATCCGGCAGCCATAAACAGGCCATAGGTATGGATGATCAGGGGGCCTATTGAAAACAGATCAGGAAACATGGAATAAACTCTGCTCAACAACTCAAGGACTTGACTGTTTGACGTCTTTTTTACTTCGAAATACAAGGATTACGGCTACCCAGAATGTGCCCACTGTGATGGCTGAGTCGGCCACGTTAAACGTATGCCAGTGATAGGTTCCCACGAAGAAGTCAAGAAAATCGATCACCTCTTGTAACCTGAGCCGGTCTATGAGGTTTCCCAGTGCCCCTCCTAAGATAAGAGAAAGCCCCAGGGTTAACCAGCGGTCATCTTTTTGCAGCCTGAAAAGCCAGAGCAGTATTATGGTAACCGCTGCCAGGCTGGCAATGACGAGGAAGTAAAATGCAAAGTCAAAACCGGGCCGGTTCATCAAGCCGAAGGCCATGCCCCGGTTTCGTATATGTACCAGATTAAAAAAACCAGTGATCACCGGCACGGATTCATGAAGCCTGAGACTGTGCACTACGGCCAGCTTTGATACCTGATCCAGGCAGATAATGGCCAGGGCAGGCCAGGCCATTAAGTGGTAATTTCGGTTAGAACTTTTACGCATCGCTTACAGATCGTGGGATGGTTGCTGTCATACCCTACCGTAGGATCGTGGATCCAGCAACGTTCGCATTTGGGATCGGATGAAGGAGAAACACTTACCTTAAGACCGGGCATGGTTTCGCTTTCAAGGCCACCCTCAATCCGGTCGATTTCCACCATATTCACCGAAGACACAATAAAAACAGACCTAAGCTGATCCTTATAGGGAAACAGTTTTTCCATGAGCTGGGGTTTAAGGCCCAGCATAACGGACGCATCCAGGGAGTGCCCGATTTTTTTCTCCTTCCTGGCAAGCTCCAACATCTTTGTTACCTCTTTTCGAAGGGCAATGATGTGTTCCCAGCGGTCAGCCAGTTCGGAGTCCTTGTATGTATCATTTACGGGACGAAACAGGTCCACGTGTACGCTCAAGGTGCGGCCTTCCCCTTTCATGTGTTGCCAGATCTCATCAGCAGTAAAGGATAAAATGGGAGCCATCAACCTGACCAGAACCTCTAAGAGTTCATTCATAGCGGTCTGGGCCGAACGCCGGGCCACGGATTTTTCAGGTGAAGTGTAAAGCCGATCCTTTATAATGTCGAGGTAAAAGGAGGAGAGGTCCATGGCACAAAAGTTATGGAGGTAGTGATACACAAGGTGAAACTCAAAGTTTTCATATGCCCTCAGGATCCGTTCATTCAATTCCCAAAGCCGGTGAAGGGCCCAACGATCGAGTTCGTCCATCTGCTGGTAGGAAATCTGATCAGTTTCGGGGTCAAAATCGTTCAAATTGCCCAATATGTAACGGCTGGTGTTCCGCATGCGACGGTATGCCTCTGTCAGGCGCTGCAGTATCTCTTCGGACAGCCGGATATTGTCCCGATAGTCTTCTCCTGCTACCCAGAGCCTGAGTATCTCCGCCCCGTATTTCTTAATCAGGTCCTCCGGCGCGATGACGTTTCCGGCGGATTTGTGCATGGCCTTGCCCGAGCCATCAACCACAAATCCGTGGGTCAGGACATTTCTGTAAGGAGCTTCCCCTCTGGTACCTGCGGAGCACAAAAGGGAGCTGTGAAACCATCCCCGGTGCTGGTCGCTTCCCTCAAGGTAGAGATCTGACGGGCTGTCAAGGTATTCTCTGTTTTCCATTACGGCTGCGAAGCTAACACCGGAATCGAACCACACATCAAGGATGTCGGTCTCTTTTCTGAATTTATTCTTGCCGCATTTGGGGCAACAGGTACCGGCAGGCAACAGGTTTTCCTCTGTTTCTGTAAACCATACATCCGCGCCGTGATCTTCAAACATTTGGGCGACATGATCAATGATTTCCCGGGAGATGATCAATTCGTTACATTCCCTGCAAAAAAACACGGTGATCGGCACTCCCCAAGCCCTCTGCCGGGAGATACACCAGTCGGGACGATTCTCAATCATATTGTAGATGCGGTCACGGCCCCATTTGGGGATCCAGGATACCTTGTTGATAGCATCAAGGGCCTTTTGCCTGAGATGATTTTTGTCCATTGAAATAAACCATTGCTCGGTAGAACGGAAAATAACCGGCTTCTTGCAACGCCAGCAGTGTGGGTATTCGTGGGTGATGTCCTCCTCCTTCAGGAGTAAGCCCACTTCTTCAAGCTTATCGTTAACCGCTCGGTTTGCCTCAAACACATTCATTCCTGAAAAGAACTTCACATCTGGAGTAAAACAACCTGAGTCGTCAACAGGTGAATATGCCTCAAGGTTATACTCCAGGCCAGTCTCATAGTCTTCCCGTCCATGACCTGGCGCTGTATGGACACATCCGGTGCCTGCTTCCAGCGTCACATATGGAGCCAGGACGATGGCAGAGGGCCTTTTATAAAGAGGATGTTTTGCCTCGAGGTTTTTTAGATCGGGTGCTTTAAATTCCGTAAGAACTTTATAGGTTTGAATACCGAACGTATTCATGCATATATCAAGGAGCTCTTTGGCAAGAATCAGCACCTCATTATTTTTGGTTTCCGCAGCCACATATTCCAGGTCAGGATGTAGGGCAATAGCCAGGTTTGCCGGAATGGTCCACGGAGTTGTGGTCCAGATCACAATGAAAACCTTTTTCCCTTTCAGGCTCGGGTATGACTGGCTCAGGTCAGATATCATAGGGAACTTCACGAAGATAGAAGGAGAAGTGTGTTCGCCGTATTCAACCTCGGCCTCGGCAAGGGCTGTCATACAGGAGGTGCACCAGTAGATCGGCTTTTTGCTCCTCACAAGGCTGCCGTTTATTGCGAATTTTCCGAACTCCCTTGTAATAGTCGCCTCATACGGATAGTTCATAGTCAAATAGGGATGGTCCCATTCCCCAAGGACTCCGAGACGTTTAAATTCGTTGCGCTGGATTTCGATATATTTCTCGGCGTACTTTCGGCATGCCGATCTCATTTCCACCTGGGACGTCTCAGACTTACGGGCACCAAGTTCCATGTCTACCTTGTGTTCAATAGGAAGACCGTGGCAGTCCCAGCCCGGCACATAGGGGGCATCGAAACTTGCCATCTGTTTAGATCTAATAATTATGTCCTTCAAAATCTTGTTAAAAGCGGTACCCATATGGATATGACCATTTGCATATGGAGGGCCGTCATGAAGCATATAGCGTTTGCGGCCCAAGGAAGCCTTGCGGATCAGTTGGTACAGGTTGAGATTTTCCCAGTTAGCAAGGATTTCCGGTTCTTTTTTGACTAGATTGGCTTTCATGGGGAATGCAGTTTTGGGAAGATTGAGGGTATTTTTGTAATCCATGAAACGTGTCTCCCGTTAACAAAAGAAATTGGTAAATCAATTCCTGATTCAAAAATTTTATTGGTTGTAAATAATTTTTCAGATTATCAGACAGTCATCACTAAGTCAAACTTATAATCGTTTGTCTTTATTGGGTATTGACATCAGTCCGTATAAGCAGTATTAAATGTCATTAAATTTTGCATTGGTTTAAGGTGCTTTTACCGAATTACATAAAGAGTAACACCTTGACGTTTTGAAAATAGGCAAAGAAGGCCTGCCTGTGCATGGCCCTACAATCGGTGATTGATTTTTTCAAAGCGCTAAATTGCTACTAAGAAGAGAAAATGGGTATGGTCTGCAGGGAGCTTTAACAAGTGAAAGACCAAAGGTACAGGGAGAGAATTAAGCATGATTAGAGTAAAATGTCTTGTGTTGGTTGTGTTGTTTTTCCTTCTCACTGGCTGCGCAGGTGTGGTTTTTTTTGGCGCAGGCGCAGCTACCGGTGTTGTCGGGTACAAGTATTACAAGGGAGCATTAACGGTCGTCTTTGAGGCCCCTCTCATGAAAACCTTCGATGCAACCCTTACAACCCTTGAGAACCAGGGTATTAAAGTGGAGCGGTCAGACCGTGATCTAACCTCTGCCAACATCGTGGCTAAACGCTCTGATAACAAACCTGTAACCATCTCCCTTAACTATCGATCTGCAAATGAGACAGAGGCGGTGATCAGGGTAGGGCATTTAGGTAACAAAGATGCATCCGTGGCACTCAAAGATGCGATTGCCAAGGTGCTTTTTGGGGAGTAGTAACGCCTTTTTCATGTCCTGATTTTTAGTTTTTTTATCATGTCACTGGCAAAATCAATGATGTAACTGCTTTGCTGAGATGTGCAATAGCCGTGGCAGGTGCATTGCATATTTTTTGAACTGCGCACTAAGAATTCCAGCTTGATCCAACCCGGGCCCAATTCCGCCGCAAAAACATGGGGCTGGCAGTCGGTGTGTTCCAGTTGGGTTTCACTGAGAAGATCGTCCGGGATCCGAATCCAGAAGATTTTGTCCAGATTAGATTTAATGGCATTTTTTGTGAGGAAGCTTGTTATTTTTTCCATCCCTGTGAATGAAAGTTCATCAATCAGGTAGGCCCTCATAAACGATCCCCTTCTTCCAGTTGATCTACTTTCCTGCCTGTCAGGCAGGCGTCCAGTACAGAATAAAACCAGAGGATAGCAAAGCCTGTGAGCAGATACCATAAGAGTGAAAGATCTTGTGCTGCAAGCTTATCCATGACCGCGACGGTATTCGATGTATCCGGTTTTGTCTCAAAGACCCAGCGGATGATCAGATACAGTTTGATCATGGTGCCGACGAACAGGACGAAAACCAGAAAGAGAATACAGCCCCCTTTTTTTAGCTGCTGATTGATGACCTGTCCGAGGCCGGGAATTACGAGGCCTGAACAAAAGGGTGAAAGAATGGCTTTTTTCATGGCAAGAACCCTGAGACAATCATTTGCCAAAACTTTTGAACGATATAAACGGATTAATATTAAACCTATAGTGACTGCTCACGTAGTCAGGCTGAAGGTGTTTAGACTGAAGACTGAAGGGGAAAGAGAACCGAAAGAGTTCTTTTCAGGGATAAAGCAGTTACAGTAATACAATAATAGGAGCACTATTTGTACCACGTTCAGCCCTTTACTAATAGTCTTCAGCCTTCAGCCTAAATAACCTGGGTAGTTACAATCTATAAATAAATAACTTCGTGTTGTCAATCGGATCAGAGGATTTATGGTTATGACGTTTCGTATTGAGAATATCCAGGTCAATATTCCCTTTACCATGCTTTATGAGTCCTATCTCGACCGTTTTATCGAATACAAACTTAATCCGGAGATCGGGTTTGACGCTGAGGCCCTTGATAAGTATTCCATTTCAGATGTTGTTGCTATTACAAATGAATTTTTTGCATGCGGTCTTTCCATAACCCTTCATGCTCCCTATATAGACCTATCGCCCGGGTCTCCGGACCCGGATGTAAGGGCGGTAACCCGAAGGCGCTTTGAGCAGATCCTTGAACTGGTTCCTGTTCTCAAGCCGAAAACGGTTGTCTGCCATGCCGGGTATGATGAGAAGAGATACGGATATATAAGAGATCTTTGGATCGAAAAGAATCTTGAGGCGTGGTCCTGGCTTGGAGGACGCGTGAGGGATGAGGGCTCCTTATTAATGCTTGAGAACGTGTATGAGCACGGACCTGATGATATTCGAGTTCTTTTCGAAAATCTTGAAGACAAAAAAGTGGGCTTTTGCCTGGATACGGGTCATCAGGCCGCTTTTGGACGTGTCCCCCTCGAAACATGGGTGGCGTCGCTTGAACCGTACATCGGGCAACTCCACCTCAATGATAACACCGGCAAAAAGGATGAACACTTGGCAATAGGTCAGGGAAATATTGATTTCCATAGTTTTTTCGAACAGATCAGAACTATCAGAAAAGAGCCGCCCATAATTACCCTTGAGCCGCACAGGGAAGAGGATCTATGGCCCAGTTTTGAATATCTTGAAAAGGTCTGGCCCTGGTAAACGG
>JAFDHL010000061.1 GCA_019308785.1 Deltaproteobacteria bacterium | reverse complement strand
GCTTCGGCTTCAACGGCATCGCCCTTATTGCATTTTACTTCTTTTACAGTACCGGAAGCATCTGCAACAACGGGTAATTCCATTTTCATGGCCTCAAGGATGACGACCTCGTCACCTTCCTGTACAGCATCACCCGATTTTACCTTTACATCGATCACCTTTCCGCCCATAGGGGCAATAATTTCACTCACAGTCTATACCTCCTCTTGATTATTTTTTTCCGTGCATATTCACGTCCAGCCCCTTTCACAAAGGCCGCTTATCCCTCAAAACTCCCGAGGAGATAAACGATGAACACCCTAAGGAGTCTAATTTTCTAAGTACTTCTGCAAGGTGGTTTTATAACATTTTATTTCCGTCATTTGTCAAGAATAATATCCGGTAAGATAGATCTCTTGACACAACATGTTAAATTATCTAAACTTATTCAAATAGCCTTATAAAAAGCAAATGGCGTTTATGATTGCAAACCTGTTTGGCCTTCTGTCGAAGCTTCATACAGCTCCGCCAAAGGGGAAACAGGTAATGTAGCCTGCTACGTTAGATACCTTTAAAATACTGTTTAAGTGGGGCTTATTGTGCTTTTTCAACAAATGGCTTAAGGAGAAACACAATGCCAGTCTATACCTGGGTTGCACTAACAAAGAGGGGCAGAACCCTAAAAGGGGACATTGAGGCTGTTGATGAAACAATAGCTCTGAGTCAGCTAAAGCGACGTAGACTTACTGTAAAAAAAATAAAGCCCAAACCAAAAGACCTTTTTGAAAATGTCGCTTTCATGCAGCCCAAAGTCACAAATAAAGACATCGTCATCTTCACAAGGCAGTTTTCTACAATGATTGACGCAGGTCTTCCACTGGTCCAGGGACTCAATATTTTGGCGGACCAATCGGAAAACTCCACATTCAAAAAAATACTTAAAGAGGTCACCAGAGATGTGGAAGGCGGTGCCACTCTGGCAGAGGCCCTCGCGAAGCATCCCAAGGTATTTGATAATCTCTTTGTAAACCTTGTCGCTGCCGGCGAGGTCGGTGGTATCCTCGATACGATCCTTCAACGGCTGGCCACCTATATTGAAAAGGCGGAAAAACTCAAATCGCAGATCAAAGGTGCCATGACCTACCCTATCGTTGTAGTTAGTGTAGCCATCCTGGTCATAGCGGTGATCCTCATCTTTGTCATACCCGTTTTTCAGGAGATGTTCGAGGGCTTTGGAAAGTCCTTACCTGTCCCTACACAGATCGTTGTTGCAATGAGCGATTTCATGAAAGCCAACATCCACTATATGATCGGAGGTCTCATTGTTTTTATTTTCCTGTTCAAGAAATACAGGGACACACCCAGGGGAAGAAAGCAAATAGACACGATTGCCCTAAAACTCCCTATTTTTGGCCCGCTCTTAAAAAAAGTCGCCGTAGCGAGGTTTACGCGAACATTGGGTACAATGATCAGCAGCGGTGTGCCTATCCTTGATGCGCTTGAAGTCACGGCCAAGACTTCGGGAAATGTTGTTCTTGAAGAAGTAATCTTTGAGGTACGCTCCAGTATTGCCGAAGGCCAAACTATTTCCGAACCGCTTGCGGAAACGGATATATTCCCTGGCATGGTAATTCAAATGATATCTGTGGGCGAGGCCACAGGAGCGCTCGACACCATGCTCGAAAAAATTGCCGATTTCTATGACGACGAGGTGGACACAGCAGTGGATGCGCTCACCTCAATGTTAGAGCCGTTGCTCATGGTGTTCCTCGGAGGATCTATCGGCGGCCTGGTAATCGCCATGTACCTCCCCATTTTCCAGTTGGCCGGCGCCATAGGTGGTTAAATCCACGAATATGGTCAATCCTGCCCCAAAACTGCCACAAGCAGAACTATTGTTTCGCATCCAAGCCCTCATGTTTTTGAGGGTCATCTTCGTCTCCATCCTTTTAGGCGCATCCATATTCATCCAGGTCAAGGAAACCCAAACATATTTCGGTTATATTCAGACTTCCCACTTTCTCCTTCTCGGCACCGTCTATTTTCTGACCTTCATTTATGTCATCATTCTCAAACACGCAAAGGACCTCCTCTGGTTCGCCTATCTTCAGCTACTGGTAGATACACTTTTTGTCACTGCCATAATTTATGCTACAGGTGGCATAGATAGTATATTTTCCTTCCTGTACATTCTGACCATCATCAATGGGAGCATTATTCTCTACCGCAAGGGCGGCATGCTCATTGCCTCCAGCAGCAGCATACTTTACGGCCTTTTGCTGGATCTCCACTATTACAATATTATACAACCATTAGGCATACGAGGAACATACTCGACAGAATACCAGGCCTTTCATCTTTTTTACGTGATTTTTGTCAATATTGCCGGTTTTTACCTGGTGGCATTTCTCAGCAGTTATCTTTCCGAACAGACAAGAAAGAGCCGTGTTGAGCTTAAGGAAAAGCAGATTGATATCGACAAGCTGGAGATTCTAAACGAGAGCATAATTGAAAGCATCACCTCGGGATTGATCGCACTGGATGGCCATAACAGAATCATTCTCTTCAATCCTGCTGCTGAGGAAGTCTTCGGAATCAAGGCCGCTCTTGCCTCTGGCCAGCGAATTGATCACGTATTCCCCTTTCTCAGCGACTACTTCACAGAAGGGAGGTCCACGTCAATGAAGACGACTGAAAAAACCCCACCATTTGTTGACCTCCCCTACTTAAAACCGGACGGCGATAAGACCCATCTTCGGCTTTCCATTTCCCCACTTCGAATCCCGGTGGGAAACGAGAAGGGGTTTATCCTGATATTCCAGGACGTGACAGAGATCAAAAAGATTGAAGAAGAAATGAAAAAGGTTGAAGGCCTCGCCATTATCGGCGAACTTGCAGCAGGAGTTGCCCATGAGATCAGGAACCCCATGGCTTCTATAAGCGGTTCAATCCAGATGTTGGCAGAGGGCCTGGAAAAAGATAATGTCAACCGTCAGCTCATGGATATTGTCTCAAGAGAAATTAATCGATTGAACCATCTGGTAAACGACTTCCTGCTCTTCGCCAGGCCAAAAAAAGTAAATTTGCAGGAGTTTGATCTGAATCAATTAATCCTTGAATCTTTAGAGCTTTTCCAAAACAGCCAGCACTGGACGAAAAAAACCAACCTTGTTACTGATTTTCGTCATGACATAAGACTTGAATCTGATCCGGAACAGATCAAGCAGGTGTTGTGGAATCTGTTTTTAAATGCCCAGGAGGCCATGCCTGATGGAGGCTCATTACACGTGGCGATAGAACTGAATTCTGATGAAACATATACAGATCACAAAAGGGTGAAAATCGTTGTCCGTGACACGGGTAACGGTTTCGATGAAAAGGCACTTTCACAGATCTTTACCCCCTTTTTCACAACTAAAGAAGGGGGTTCCGGCCTGGGACTGGCCACTGTAAAACGGATTGTGGAAGGGCTCAAGGGAGAAGTGTCCGGGAGCAATCATCCCGAAGGGGGTGCGAGGATTATAATATTGCTCCCTGAATCTCCTTCTTGATTAAACGGACTACTTACAACAGCCAACCTATAATGAAGCTTCCCGCAGCAAGCTGCGGAGTATCAAAGCGGAATTGCGCCGAAGCCAAACCCGCCTTTCCATCCTCCGTAGCAGGCTACTGCGGAGGACGGGCGCTCTGACGAGCTACGGCGCGGTTCACCTTGCCCTTCAACCCTGTAGCAAGACTCGTCGACGAGCTCAAGTCGAGTCGCTACAGGGTATTCGGGCGAAGGCGAATAAAACACAGTTTATTACCGCGGAAAATGCACGCTCCGGGGAAATTTGGGATTGCCAATATGTCAGTACTGGATCAGCATTGGTTTTCCAATATCAGCCGTCCAAGCCGCTACCTGGGAAATGAAATCAACTCCATAAGGAAAGATCCGGCCCGCACGGAGATATCCATTGCCCTTGCATTCCCCGATGTCTATGAGGTGGGGATGTCACATCTTGGGCTAAAAATCCTCTACCACATCCTCAATCGTAATGAATGGCTGGTCGCTGAAAGGGCTTTTGCCCCCTGGGTCGACCTTGAAAAAGAGCTGAGACGTCGCAAGATTTCTCTCACTACCCTGGAATCCGATCGACCGCTGGCAGACTTTGACATCGTGGGATTCAGCCTTCAGCATGAACTTTCCTACACAAACGTTCTGAATATGCTGGATCTTTCCGGCATACCCTTTCTCGCCTCCCAGAGGAGTAACGAGGACCCCCTAATCATAGCCGGAGGTCCCGCATGCTTCAGTCCCGAACCCGTTGCCGAATTTTTTGATGTCATGGTAATCGGGGATGGTGAGGAGACAGCTCTCGAAATATGCAGGGCAGTCCGTGAATCAAAATGCCAAAATACAAGAGACAAAAGAGAACTTTTGTCTCAATTATGCCACAAGAAAGGGATATATGTACCCTCATTTTTCTCTGTCAGCTACAGGCCTGAAGGGACTATCGATACCATTACGCCCCTCGTGCCTGGCTATAGCTTAGTAGAAAAGGCTATCCTGCCCGATATTGATTATTCTCCTTTTCCCGAGCGTCAGGTTGTCCCCTTTGCAGAGGTGGTTCATGACCGTCTGGCAATAGAGATTTCTCGCGGGTGCACACGGGGGTGCCGATTCTGCCAGGCAGGCATGATATATCGCCCAGTGAGGGAGCGAAGCCCTGAATCCATCCTTAAAAAAGCCGAAAATGCTTTAAGGCTGACCGGCTACCAAGATCTTTCTCTGCTTTCATTAAGTTCTGGAGATTATAGCTGCATAGTGCCGCTTCTAAGAGCTTTGATGGACAGACAATCCAGCGACAAGGTTGCACTAAGCCTTCCATCCCTGAGAATCGACAGCATGAACGTTTCTCTAATGGAACAGATTAAAAGGGTTAGAAAAACGGGTTTCACGTTGGCCCCGGAAGCGGGCAATGACCGACTGCGAAGAATCATTAATAAAGGCCTGACACAGGAAGAGATTCTTGAGACGGCCCGGGCAGTTTATGGAGCGGGATGGAATTTGATCAAGCTTTACTTTATGGTAGGACTTCCTCTCGAAGAAGAAAAAGACCTCATGGATATAATCGGTCTGGCCAGACAAATCACGGACCTCGCTGGAAAGAAGGGAAAAAGATATAAGCTTAACGTCAGTGTTTCTACATTTGTGCCTAAATCTCACACACCATTTATGTGGTTCCCCCAAATCACCCTGAATGAAAGCCGAACACGAATACAATTCATCAAAAAAGGACTGAAAAACAGTCGTATTCGCGTGAAATGGAACCAATCTGAGTTAAGCTGGCTGGAGGGCATATTTTCAAGGGGTGACAGGAAACTGAGCAGGGTCCTCGTGGAAGCATGGAATCTTGGCGCCAAATTTGATGCCTGGGGAGAGCATTTTCGGATGGAAGCCTGGGAAAAGGCCTTCCAGCGCACGGGAATAGACCCACACTTTTATCTTCACAGGGAAAGGGCCTCGGATGAGGTCTTGCCGTGGGACCATATCAGTTCTGGGGTCACAAAGGACTATTTCACAAGAGAGTGGAAAAGGGCGCTGAAAGAAAGACTGACCCTTGATTGCAGGGAAAAATGCCTGGAATGTGGCGTATGCGATCACAGGGCCGTTGATCCGGTGCTTTACAAACACTGGAATTTGCCCTACATATTGGAAAAACATCCGGCAGAACAGGTAATTACAGAACCAAAGAAATACCGCCTCACGTTTACAAAACTGGAAAATGCCAGGTATCTCGGCCACCTGGAACTTGCCAGGGTCTTTATCAGGGCATTTAAGAGGGCCGGGCTAAGACTTGAGTATTCCAAGGGATTTCACCCTATGCCCAAGGTGTCATTTGCCTGTGCTCTACCTGTTGGAGTAGAAAGCATGCAAGAAACCGTGGATATTCAACTCTCCGAATCACAGGCCGTCTCTTCCATAAAACAGCGTATTAATCGGCAGTTGCCATCCGGTATTGCCGTCACATCCGTTGAAGAGATTCTATTAAGTAAAAAAAAGGGACGATTAAAGGAAAGCCATTTCCTCATCAGTCTGAACGGTTTTGAATTGAAAGAGGAAGATGTGGATAGATTCCTCAATTCAGACTATTTTCCTGTTGTCAAAGTCGGCAAAAAAGGAGAATATGAGATCAATGCAAGGCCATTGGTCAAATCCATAAAGCTCGCTTTGCCGAACAAAATAAGTCTGGACGTGAAACATACATCCGGTCCTCAACTAAGACCGGACCAAATAGTTAAAGGCGTTTTCTCTCTAAAAGACTCCCAGGTAAAGGGTATGAAAATAATTAAGACCAGGCAGGTTCTTGAATAGAAGAAAAAACAATTACCTCAAAGGCTTTTCATAGAGGGAATAGACTATCCTATGTCCAGTGAACTCATTATTTGCTCCAGGCCACACGAGACCAGAGTAGCACTTGTTACAAACGGCGTTGTTGCAGAACTCCATATTGAGAGAAAAACCGGCCAGGAGTTATTGGGAAATATATATCGTGGAAGAGTTGTTCGTGTTCTTCCCGGTATGCAGGCAGCCTTCGTGGATATAGGCCTTGACAGAACTGCTTTTCTCTATGTCTCAGATGTATACAACGACTTCTTGGACCTTGAAAAAATGATGCTTGAAAACCATGACATGGGTGAAGATCAGGATCTTTTAGATTCCAATATCTCACAACCCGATTCGTCCAACGGCATCCCTTTTCAGATAGAAGACATGCTCCATGAAGGGCAAAACATCATGGTCCAGGTGTCCAAGGAGCCCATCGGTAAAAAAGGAGCCCGGATCACTTCTCATATTTCTCTTCCCGGGAGACATCTTGTTCTAATGCCTACCGTAAACCATATAGGGGTCTCCCGAAGGATAGAGGATAATGGGGAGAGAGAAAGACTGAAAGAGATTATTCAAGAGATCAGACCGGCCGATATCGGGCTCATCGTAAGGACGGTCAGTGAAGGCGCCTCCAAAGAAGAATTGATCCCTGAGATGAAATCACTCCTGGAGCTTTGGTCAAAAATTCAGACTAAAATGGAAAAAGGATCAAGACCCGGTCTATTGCACAAGGACTTGCCTATCACCCTCAGGTGCGTTCGAGATCTATTTTCAAGAGAAGTGGATCATCTTATTATCGACTCAGATGAAGAATACCAAAAAATTATGGAGTTTGTCAGCACCATCGCCCCAAGGTTGAAATATTCTGTGGAGACCTATGAGGGATCTGATCCCATTTTTGAGGCATATGGGATTGAAACGGATGTCTCCAGTGCCCTCGATAACAAAATCTGGCTGAAATCGGGGGGCTATATTGTGATTGAACTGACAGAAGCCCTCACAGCTATTGACGTAAACACCGGCAGCTATGTTGGCAAAAGGGATATGGAAGAGACCATCTTGAAGACAAACCTGGAGGCAGTTAAAGAAATTGCCTACCAGCTACGTTTCAGAAATATTGGCGGTCTCATTGTAATCGACTTCATTGATATGGGAAAAAAGCAAAACCGTGAACGCGTTTTTATGGCTCTAAAAGATGCGCTTAGCAAGGACCGTGCTAAAAGTAACATCCTGCCTATGTCAGACCTGGGACTCATTGAGATGACTCGAAAAAGAACGCGGGCAAGCCTGAACAGGCAGCTCACCAAACCCTGTTTTTACTGCGAAGGAACAGGCAGGCTCAAATCCAAAAGGACAATTTCCTGCGAGATATACAGGGCCCTGGAAAGGGAATGTGCGGTCACCGAAAATAAGGGGAAGGCATATGCATCAGTAAATCCCGAAATTGACACTTTCATAAGGGAAGAAGATCAGGATTCAATCATGGACCTGGAAAAAAGGTTGAACAGACGAATTATCTTTATTGCCAAACAAGACTTTCATGTGGAACAATATGAAGTAAGTGTCCAATCAACAAAATGATCTGAGGTGATTATGGGAACAGCCTTAACCAGATCGGCAGGCTTGACCGACGTTGGTCTTAAGAGGGAAGGAAATGAGGACTCCCTCTCTGTTGACGAGAGCCTGAATCTCTATATAGTCGCGGATGGAATGGGGGGACATTTAGCCGGGGAGGTTGCCAGCCGGACAGCTGTGGATTTGATCAATAAGAGCTATCGAAAATGGAAAGGCTCTGAGACCCCGGAAGAGGAAATTTTCGGATGCCCTGATACTTCACTTTCCAGGAGCGGAAACTATATCCTGAGCAGTATCCTGCTCGCCAACAAAGTCATTTATGAAATGGCCACCGAGCATAAAAAATACAAAGGCATGGGAACAACAGTGGCTGTCCTGGCCGTTATGCCGGGACTGATCATCTCTGCCAACGCGGGCGACAGCCCTATTTACATGATAAGAAACGGGCGGATCGAAAAAATATCCAAAGACCACAACTTCGTTGCCGAACAGGTTGAAATGGGCCTCATGACAGAGGAAGAGGCTGCTGAATCACCCATGAAACATGTATTAACCAAGAATCTGGGCTCTTACGAAGAACTGAATCCGGATATCTTTGAGATCGTGCCTGCAAAGAACGACCGCTTTGTTTTGTGCAGCGATGGCCTGACCGACCTGGTTACAGACGATGAAATCCTGCAGATGGTGGAGGAAGTGCAGGATCCGGAGGTTTTATGCAGGAATTTTATCGACATGGCCCTTAAAAGAGGCGGTCACGATAATACGACGGTCGTTACGGTGTCTCTGTCAGACACTGGAAAACCAAAAACCGGACCCATGAAGAAAATGGGGGCGCTTCTAACCGATATTTCAACTGTAATGCAGAAGAGATCAAAAAAAAATCGACGCTGAAATTATTATATATTGCAATTTAATGCACAAATGGATTAAAATTGGCGGGACCGAGCATTGGAGGGGGATAGATTATGGAAAAACTCGTCTTGACCTTTAACAAGCAGATCATTAAGAAATATTCCTTTGACAAAGATAATCTGACCATTGGTCGGAAACCTGAAAATGATGTCCAAATCGACAATCTCGCCGTATCAGGCCATCATGCCAGGATTGACAGAACCGGCACTGAGTTTATGTTGACCGACCTCCAGAGCACAAACGGAACATTTGTAAATCATAAACAGATTGTATCCCATACCCTTAAGCATGGGGACAATATCCAGATAGGAAAACATGTTCTGCTCTTTTTGGCTTCTGAAAAAAAGGAGACAGGTGTAGGGGAACCGGTAAAAGAACCGGATCTGGATAAAACCATGATACTTGATACCGCCAAACAGCGTGAGCTTCTCGCCAAACAGGCTAAACCCGGAGCACCTCCTCCGGCAGCAGCCACCTCAGAAAAAATCGGAGTATTGAGCGCCTTGGGTGGCTCGGATTTGGGGGAAATCGAATTGACTAAAAAGCTTACCAGAATAGGCAAAGCAGATACTTCAGAGATCAGACTAAGCGGCATAATGATGGCCGCCACAGCCGCCACTATCAGCAAGCGTCCCTCCGGCTACACAATCGCCTTTACAGGCGGAAGGACAAAACTAAAGGTTAACGGGCAGGTTGTACAGGATAGTATGCCGCTTAAGGATTTTGACACCATAGAAATAGGTTCACATAAATTTCAATTTTACCAGAAAGAGCCCAAATAGACCTAATTCGTCTTCCGACCCCTTATCAGTTCGTTCAAGCCATTTTCTATCTGTTTTTTTGAAAATGTTTTCCGGCACTTGGTGCATTGATACGCTTCATCAATCAATTCATCATAGATGAGACGATCGGAAAAATTGACACCGTGGAAGCGAAGGGAAAAACTATAAACGGGCATGAATTCCTTGTTCCCACAACTATCACATACGAAATAGTCCTGGACTTCCTCCATCCGTACTTCCTCCAAAAAAAGCATTTATTGCCCAGCCGTCTCACACAGAAAATCCTTGAGACTTGATTAGCTATTGCCCATACATTAATGAATTTAAGGGGACTATCAAGGCGTCCTCAGGTCTTGGCTTGTAACCCTTTTCTGATCATTTTACAATGTTTTTTTCTAATTTTTGTACGGGACACCACTCGGCCGGTGAACCTTTTGATTGACCGAAGCGAGCACCGCAAGTATATTTAGGCGCAAACAGGATGTTCATAAACCAAAATCACCATGGGCGCCCACTGACAACAGACCAGTACAATTAACCACGAGGGGGCTAAAAGGTCAGCTTTAATGATTTTTTGAGAAATGGAAAAATTTTGGAGCTATTTTCTGCGGATGGAAATCGAAAATGCTTATAAGCGGCTGATTTTATTGGAGCCACCGTGCGGAATCGAACCGCAGACATCCTCATTACGAGTGAGGTGCTCTACCATCTGAGCTACGGTGGCCTGGGGTTATTCGTGGACAAAATATAGATGCTTTTTTATTTTGTGTCCACGATTTTCTGAACATACTGAATGGACATGCTCGGGTTAACCCATGACTTTTAACGAGGTATTCCATGAAACAACCCAAAGACTACATCGTATTTCCCCTTGATTTACCTACTTACGATCAGGCCATGTCCTACGTTGACCGCTTAAACAATCAGGTGGGCCTCTTTAAAGTGGGACTGGAGCTCTTTATCAGCCAGGGGCCGCGCATACTCAAGTCAATCCGGGACACGGCAGGTGCCGGTATCTTCCTTGATCTAAAGCTGCATGATATTCCGGCCACCGTAAAGAGGGCCTTTATGGCGGCCAGTAAATACCGTCCTCGGTTCGTGACCATTCACTGCGATGAGGGTGAGGAGCTGTTGCGTAGCGTTGCAGAAGACAACCCCGGTGACACAAAGATACTGGCGGTCACGGTGCTCACAAGCCTGGATCAGAAAAAACTCAAAGCATTAGGCTATGATGACAAATTCACAGATGACCTCTCTGCATTGGTCCTTTTAAAGGCGCGCATGGCAAAGGCCGCCGGGTGCCATGGTGTTGTCTGTTCCGGCCTTGAGGTGGCCATAATAAAAAGGGAGCTTGGGCCTGAATTCCTTGCAGTCACACCAGGCATACGGCCTGTCTGGTCAGTGGTCAACCAGGATGACCAAAAACGAATCGTTACACCTGCAGATGCCGTCAAAAACGGGGCAGATTATGTGGTGATAGGCCGGCCTATCCGGGATGCAAAAGACCCCGCAGATGCGGCAATGCGGGTCGCAGAAGAAATAGAATCAGCCCTATAACTCGAGTTTGTCTTTTTGTACGGCCATTAAGGTGACAATAGCCTTGGCCACCAGTGTCTCCTCCCCTTCCCTGCTGTCAAAGACCTCTGATTCCGATATGATAATCTGGCTCCCCTCTCTGATCACCCTGGAACGGCAGATAAGGGAGTCGCCATAGGCAGGTCTCAAGAAATTGACCTTAAATTCAATGGTCAGGATCTGATAATCTTCCGACACAATAGTAAATGCAGAGTAGCCGGCCGTATGATCGGCCATGGTGGCCATCACCCCTGCATGGATAAAACCATCCTGTTGCCGGTGGTGTTCCTTGATTGTAACCTTGGACTGGAAATACCCCTTCCGGATCACATCGGGTTCGAACTGACAGTGCCTGATAAATCCTCTGCTATAGTCCTCGGCCAGATAGGCGGCCCTTTTCTCTGAAATCTTTTCATCCATAGTTGATTGACCTTTCTTTTGTTGAGGTTCCTTTATTAAGCACTATCTTATCAGGCCGCAGCTCGTGGACCATTCGGGCGGCCCTATTGTATTTTAGGATCATCCGGAAAATGAGTGCGCCTGAGAATAATACATCATTTTAAGGGTGAAGCGGTCTTTTTCGGAGTGACTGCTGGAAGGCCTTCGTGATTCCAGGCTGTTATGGGATGGGGGACCCCCTGGCTCCGACGCTCCGAAGGAGCGGAGGAGAACAGCGGAGGGGGGAGGCTTCACCCGCCCATAACTGCCTGGAATCACCAGGCCGAGAAGCTCGGAATCGAAGAAAAGACCGCTTCACCCTTCCCATCTGACAACTTAATATCAGAACAGTTTGTCGGTACTCATTTGCCGGATGCTCCGTATTTTACTTCAGGCCCTTTTCACGGAGTATCACCTGGTGCAATTCAGCAAAATTGGTGGCTGGCAACTCTCCCATTTTATCAGGTCTTAATCTTATTTTTGCTGCTTCGGTGGGGCACCTGCTAACGCAAACACCGCAACCAATACACCAGTCCATGTCAACCACAGGAATATCATCCTCCATCCTGACGGCATCGACCGGGCAAATCTCAGAACATTCACCACAACCCGTACATTCATCCAAATCCGTCTCCCTGATAAAATAGGTCGCCATGATAGCATCTCTTGGGATCTTTCTTCTTTTAAGAGCCCCCACATTCCAGCATGCACATCCGCAGCAGTTACAGTTATGCTTTATATCACCCACAGCATTATCAACAAAATGCACTAACCCCTCTTCTTCACTCTGTTTAATAATTTCTCGTGCCTCTTCCCTTGATATTGCCCTGCCCAATTTCCTGTCAATCACATATTGTGCAACCTCATCAAATTTAATGCAGACCTCTGTCGGGTGTTCGCAGGGTCTGCCTCTCAGTCTCGCTATCATGCGACAGGAACAGTGGCATACGGCAAAGTCTTTTGCCTTTTCGATAACGCTTTCCATGGAGTGGTGTGGATAGACAGACTGGAAGTCAGGCTCAATTGTCCCCGACACCGGAATATATCTGTAAGCGTTTGTCTCGGAACTGTACGCCTCTTGCGTCACCTTTCGGTTAAAATATTTGGCTACAAGATCGGCCATATTCCTTGCATGGGCCGTATCCTCTCCTTTCCAGAAAAATGTCTGTGGAAAAGAAAAGCCGACCTGCTGCAGGGCATACCCTTTTTCCCCGTCTTCGGTCTTGCTTGAAAAAAGCAACCCCCTCATGGAAAGGTCATCCAGTACAGCCACCAGTTCGGGTCGGGTTAGATTAACCCTGCCAATGATTTCATCCACCATAACGGGTTGAAGCGGGATCACTCTGGTCGGGATTGCCAGAGCCACTTCAGCTTCAGTGGGACTGAAATTTTCTCTCAGGATCTCCACCAGATCTTCCGTCGGCGGGTAACCCATCCCCAGGAAAGAAAGGTGATGAGCCAATCGTCCGTATATATCGCTTTCTTCCATTTATGCTGTCTCCTTGAAAAACATATTCGTTAGACTACATGAGTCAATTATGATAACCTCGCAAAAAGTCGCTTCGCACCTTTTTACTCGGCGGGAGAGGGCTACCCCTCACCCGCCATTTGAAGTGAATTCAATCCCGCGCACCGCGGGACCACCCCCACCCCAGGCCGGGGCTTAATCGCCCACGGCCTGTTGATGGACTTTCAAATAACTAAATTATAACCTCTTGATATGATTGGCAAATTATTTTCCGTAATAGTGCAGCAAAGTGGTTTTTAAACGTCGAACATCGTGAAATCGCTTCGCTCCGTCAGTTTATAAATCGGCAGAATACCTTATTTAAAATTCGACGTTGGACGTTCGATGTTCGATGTTCATATGTAATATAATTGGCAAGTTATTTTCGGTTACAGTGCCGCAGCACGGCATCACATAGCTTTTTACGAGTCCATCAATTACCACACCCAAAAGGGCCCGAATCTGTAGATAAAATGAATTATTCCATTTTTTCTCAACCCCATGCCGGAATATTAATCTACATACAATATGGGGTTTTTTGCAAGTGCCGTTTCCCCTATTCGAACATTCACAACCTCCCGTATCCTATATTGCCTTTCGCCTTTGCCCTGTTCCCTGTTCCGGGAAATAGCCCGTCCCCCTGCACAAAAACCTGTGCAAAAATGCATTTATCGAGTGCCTCAATATAAAAACTCTTGTTTGTTTTCAAGGTTATGCACAGAAAATTGTGCACGATGCACATTTTTTTGTGCATGATTGAGCCCTTCAAGTCCCGTCTTTCCTGTCCTGCACATCCAATTCTCAAATAATTAGCCCAAAATGCAATTATTATTATTCCCCTGAAACGCTTTAAAATCAAGGGGTTCAGAACATTGACTGATGAGATCATCCCTCCCAACTATAATTGTACTCATGACCCTGAAAAAAATGCATGCTTTGGCATGGAAATTGATAGAATATTATATTTAACCCTGTTTTAAGATGGGACAGAAATATAAGGAAAGGAGAAAAAACAGAATAACACGATCACCCTTTGCCAGTTCTGTTTATGACCCATTGATTAGTCGTCCGGCAACCACGCAAAGCTCTGTGTACCTATCAACTAAAGTGAACCTTTTGCGTCTGAATCAAGGGGAGTTGACACTATGAAAAAGATACTGGTGGTAGATAACGATCAATTCATCCTGGAGTTCATTGATGATTTCCTTACAAAAGAAGGGCATCAGGTGGTTACGGCAAAAGACAGCCTTAGTGCGCTGGATATTCTGCAAGCCTATACGCCTGAAGTAATGTTTATTGACCTTGTCATGCCTAATATTGACGGGAGAAAACTGTGTCAAGTCATTCAAGGAATGCCGGAATTAAAAGAGACCAACATTATTATTCTTTCCGCTATCGGTGCCGAGGAGGAGATAGATATAGATGAAATCGGGGCAGACGGGTGTATTGTCAAAGGGCCGTTTGATGAAATGACGCAAAATATTCTTGATGTTATTTCCAAATCCGATCCCACTTACAGCAAGTGCCTGTCAGGCGAAATGATCGGAATCAAAAGCATCTTCCCACGAGCCATCACAAAGGAACTGCTCTCCGTAAAACGGCATTTTGATGTCCTGCTGGAAAAAATGTCCGAAGGAATATTGGAACTTACCCCTGATGGAAGAATAGTTTATGCCAATCCCTCCGGTATTTCCCTAATCAATATACCTGAAAATAAGTTGTTAGGCTCCAATTTTATCGACCTGTTTGACGAAGATGATTCCCAGAGGATCACTGATCTTTTGAAAACAACACGTAATAAACCAACGACAATAACTGAAGAATCTCCTGTTAGTTTAAATGGGCATCAAGTTACACTAAGCCTGCTGCCTGTCGAAGAAGATGCCTCCAGGAGTATTGCTATTCTCAATGATGTGACAAAGCAGAAACTATCAGAGGAAACCCTCAGGGAAACAAATAAATTTTTGAGAAGCATTTTGGACAGCTCTTCTCATATTGCCATCATCTCCACCGATCCGGACAAAAATGTATTGTTCTGGAATAAAGGGGCTGAAAACATCCTGGGATACAGAGCCGAAGAAGTGGTTAGTTGTCAATCCATAGACATATTGTATCCCGGTGATGAAGAAAAACGGAAAGTAAATGATATGAGGTCATCACTACTGAAAGACAAAACGCCTGTAAATTTTGAGATTCAGGAAATTACCAAAGATGGCCGAAAAATCTGGGTGAACTTGAACTTAGCGCCCAGGTTTGATGAACAGGGCCGTGTTGTGGGGATATTGGGAATCGGGGAAGACATCTCCGAGCGCAAACGCTTGCAATCCCAGCTCCATCAGGCACAAAGGATGAAAAGCATAGGAACCCTGGCCGGAGGCCTTGCCCATGATTTCAATAACCTGCTTATGGGTATTCAGGGGAATGCCTCCCTCATGCTCCTGGATATCGACCCCGGCAGCCCCCATTATGAAAAGCTGAAAAACATCGAACAATACGTCCAGAGCGGTGCGGACGTTACCAGACAGCTTTTGGGATTTGCCAGAGGCGGCAAATATGAGGTCAAATCCACTGACTTAAACCGCCTGATCGAAAAAAGTACAGATATATTTGGCCGTACAAAAAAGGAAATCACGATTCAGCCAAAACTCCAGAAGGACCTGTGGGCGGCAGAGGTGGATCGTGGGCAAATTAATCAAGTTATTTTAAACCTTTTCGTCAATGCCTCGCAGGCCATGCCCGGAGGCGGTGAACTGTATGTTCAGACTGAAAATGTGACCATTGAGGGTATCGATGCAAAGCTTCTTGCCATAGAGCCGGGCAGGTATGTCATGATATCTATCACGGATACCGGGATAGGCATGGACAATGCTACCCAACAGAGAATATTTGACCCATTCTTCACCACCGGGCAGATGGGAAGAGGTACGGGTTTGGGTTTGGCCTCTGCATACGGCATCATAAGAAGCCACGGTGGTATCATAAACGTTAAAAGCATAAAAGGTAAGGGAACTACCTTTACTATCTATCTTCCCGCCTCTCAAAAGGAAGTGATAAAAGAAGGAATATCAGATGAAGCATTGTTGAAAGGGACAGAGACCGTTCTCCTCATAGATGATGAGGAAATGATTGTTGACGTGGGCAGGCAGATGTTAGAGGAAATTGGTTACCGGGTGTTGATAGCGACAAATGGTAAAGAGGCATTAAGCATTTACCAGGAAAACAGGGATCAAGTTGATATTATAATCCTGGACATTATAATGCCGGATATGGGTGGTACCGAAACGTATGACCGATTAAGGAAAATCAATCCTCACATAAAGGTGCTTCTGTCCAGCGGGTACAGCATCGATGGTGAGGCCACTGAAATATTGGATCGTGGATGCAACGGGTTCATTCAGAAGCCTTTCAGTATGAAAGAACTGTCTCAGCAGATCAGGCAAGTTTTAGATAACTCGTAGGTGTGACAAGCCTGTTGGGGCTTGAGCCCGGACTCTGCGCAACTGACATACCTTATTTCTTCCGTTATCCGTCCTTTGTCATCCTCTTCTGTCTTTTCCTGGACTTTTCAGAATCCTATCTGATAAACAAAGCATAGTCTCACCAAACTATGTCAATTTTGCTGTTTTGTTTCTTACCTGACCGCTGACAGCTTGTGCTGAACGCTCAAACATCAAGGATCAAAAATGTTTAAGGTGGGCAATAACCCCGTTCCTCATCCAATCCTCCCATTGGCTTCAAAACATAAGAACGACAAGAGCAAATGCCGTTATGGAAAATAAAAATGCCAAGAAAAGGCCTCTTAGTTTGATAGCAAGTGATTACTTTGACTATCTTGGAAAACATCTCCCACAGCAGTGCGCCAGTGACGAATTCTACTTTCTCCCCCGCTCCGAGGTTGCTGTTCAGAATTTAGAAAGGTTGGATGATCTAACTCCGGAGAGAATCCGGGATCATATCCGACACGTGCGGAACCTTTTGGGTGAGATCTCGCTGGAACAGGGAGATGACCTGGAAGAGTACATAGATCATCTGCTCCTCAAGCAAAGCATGGAGAGCTTTATCAGGGAATTCGATGATGCAGAGGTCTGGCAAAATGACCCAACCCTTTATGTCAAAATCCCTCTTTTCGCAACTGATCACGTTATTTCCCAAAGACACACTACCCCGGACAAAGTAAAACAAAACCTCCTTACCCTTTTTACCCAAATCCCCTCGTTTCTCAGGTTGGCCTCAAAAATCCTCCGATCTCCTTCAGAGATTTCCCTCCGCGTGGCTGTGAGTATGGCCCAGGATGCTCTTCACTTTTATAGCCATGGTGTCCGGGCGTTTATCGAGGAAAAGATAGGAAAAAACAGGGAGCTCATTAAAAAAATCAAAGAGGTATCGGAAGCATGGGAACGATACAAAAGGGATCTGATTCAATTCCCCCCGGGAGAGCCATTTGCCATCGGTGAGGACGGCCTTACGAAGATCCTAACATTGAGCCTGAGTTGTCCTAAATCCCCCGGGGAAATCCTCGAGATTGCTCGATACGCCTATCAGAAGACTCAGGAAAAGCTCCATGCACTGGCAAAGAAAATAGACAGCCACAAGACCTGGGATCTTATTATCCATGAACAGTCTCCTTCCATATCAACCCGGAAAGAATTTATGCATTTGTACGAGAAGGAAGTACATAGCCTCCGTCGTTTCTGTTACTCACAAGACATCATGACCTTTCCTGCCGGGGAGAAGATCATTGTTCTTAAGACCCCTTCCTATCTGCAATCTCTCAGGGCCACAGCCTCGTACAGACCCCCCTTAACCGGAGATACAAAAGGCCATGGAATATTCTATATCACTCCCGGAAAAGAGGATCTGGAAATGATTTCCAGTCATTGTCCCTATCTATCCGCACATGAGACCTATCCCGGCCACCACATTTTGGACCATCTTCGAATTCATCATCCCAATCCTATCCGGCGCCAGATCGAATCGCCCCTTTTCTACGAAGGATGGGCCTGCTATTCGGAACAACTCTTAGACGAATTGGGATATGTTCAGGATCCGCGCCAGAAGCTTGTCCAACTACAACGGCAACTCTGGCGTTGTCTCAGGGCTATACTGGATGTAGAGCTTCAGAGGGGTAAGATGACATTGGCTGAAGCAGCAAAAGAGGTCCAGATCCTTGGATTCTCCACAAAAAGGGCTCAACGTCAGATCCGGCGGTTTTGCCTGACACCCGGATATCATTTGTGCTATTTCATGGGGACATATGAGATCCTCCGGCTGCGTGAAAAATTCTTTTTTCGATTAGGCCCTAAAGCTTTCTACGATACGCTCTTAGGTGGGGGTGAGATACCGTTCCACCTTGTGGAGAAAAGACTAACTAACATATTTCTTGACAGGACAAACTGTATTGCAGCTATAAAGAATTAGTAACGTCTAAAAGTGTTCGCATCAACAGTGATTCTTTTTTGTTTTAGGAGGCGATATAGATAACACCTTGAGGAAACCGGCATCGCCGAAAAGGTCCTTTCGAAACTCATTTTTTAGAGCTGCGTAGTCCCGCCGGTAGGCGGGATTGCATAAAATCGTGAAGCGATTTTATAAGGGGAAGACAAATGAAAACAATTAAGGGGTATCACGGTGAATGGAACATGGGTAGTCCCGGGGGTTGGGAATATCAACGCATTGCCCAGCTTTTGGGTAAAATGGCTTGGGATTTGATTTTAGAGAATATTGATGTCGGAGTTGATATTGATTTCGAACACCCGCAGATCAATGCCGTGCCCGGCTTTGCCCGCATGATAATGAGAGCCCATGAAAATTCCCACGGGAGAAATCCCGTTCATGCCGTACTTCTTGCTGAAAAAGAAACCCTTGACGTTGTGCTGGAAAACAAAAACTTTGTGGACTATCTGGACACGCTGGATGGCGTCAAGGCCTCCCTGGCCGGGCCGGGCCACCTTTCAGTAAAAAATGGCAAGGTATGTTGCAGGGGGGAGGAAGCCACGGTTATTTTCATGGATTTTAACATGAATGTTCTCATCAAGATCGGGCAAGACGAAGATATTGCGCCCATCAAAAAGGCCATCATGCAGGGTATTCTGGTAAACCCCCGTGGGATGGAACCCTTAGGGGCCAAGAGCCTGTTTGAAGTGATCACCGAAAAATACCAGGAACTATTGAGTGAAGATACACAAAGACATACACCCTGGACCCGGCAATTTTATCACCGCAGCACTAAAGGGCCGGAAGGAGAATCAATTGAAGACCTTGTTGCCTGGACTGAAGAGCACTGGGAGGATCTGGTGCTTAAACCGGTGTACGGGTATTCAGGCCACGGCATATACGTGGGATATATGAAAAAGAGCCGTAAAAATCACATTCAAACTGCACTGAACGCGGGCAATTACATCGTCCAGCAGATGGTTCCCCTATCACTGTGGTCTGAGCAAATTACATGGCCCCTCCCTGAAGAACGATCCCTGTATCTCAAGGAGTGGCAGACCGATTTTCGCTGTTTTATTACGGACGAAGGGCTTCAGGGATTTTTGGCTCGCTTTGGAGGCATTCCAACGAATGTAGGTTCAGGCGGAGGAATCCAGCCTCTTGCAATCTTGAAAGCCGATATGACTCCCCGTGCAGCAGTGGACAGGATAAATCAGGCATTATTGAAGCTGGGCTATAACGCCCTTTCACAGATCCAGGAGGAAGTTAACCGAAAGGCCATTGAGATGGGGTTTACATATCTATTGGGCCCCATCATGATCACGCCAAGGCCGAGATTATTGACCACGGCTCATTTGGATGAACTCAGGAAGTATGCCCGCAACCTCTGGCAGGATGCGGTCAAATTAGAGGAACTCTGGCGTGAGGGACAACTGGACCATGTAGTAAAAATAGGGGAAGAAGAAAAAGCACTTGCCCTGAATCAGCCATGGCGGGGCAGCCCTGCATTGATGGTCTCTGACGGACTTTTCAGCCTGGGTGCCGACCTGAGCAATTGGGCGTTGTCGTATCTCTCAAAAGGAAAGGAGGTAAGGCTATGCAAAATGAGAAAATCAGGCTTTCACCGGAATTCGATTTTTTCTTTACGTTCCCATTCAACCTTGGTTTTTCGGTAGAGTATTTTCCATTACCCTATATTCTTTTAAACTTGGATAGAATCGCAATTTCCCTGAATAGTCACTTCTCAAATTACTCCTGGTGCGTGGACCAATTTGATGAAAACCTTCCATTGTCGCTTCGTTACAAGGGCGGGTTTATTGTTGGTAAACCGGAGAATGGCACAGATATTGAGAGGCGTTTTGAGAAAATTTTTGTACGCGAACAGATAGGTGCTCGATTTGTGGGGCTCATCGAGGAGAGCGTTGTTTACTTCGATCATGGAATAGGAAGTACCAATATTACCCTTCGGGGGATTCTAGAGTCAAAGGAGGCAATTCCGCGTTTACAACAACTTGCGATGGCGATCATAGGGGAAATACGTAAGACGGAAGGATATCTTTATGTTTTTGATAATTGGGAGTCTTTCCGCTCAGCAATGCGAAAAAGCTTCGAGAAAGCTCAAGTGCTGTATGATATGTGGGGCATCCTATCTTTAGGAGGTGCTGGAAGAGAGCCAACAAGATATGTCGGCGAAAATGCCATTCTCCGATCACAAGATACTGGTGGGTTCGAAATTTCTTTCAAAGAGATTCCCACATTGTTTGCTCCTTTTACTGGGATGAAGCCGAAGGAGAATGCTAACCTCTTGCCGTTTGTTGATGGCATAACTTATCTAGCTGAGGGATGGGACGGTCAGATTGCCATTGTACGTGATTCTGTTCGAGAAAAGTGGCTCAAAGACCTTTGGCAGTTCGCAACAGATTACGGAACAGTATTACACGATCTTGACAGATATCTTCATATGAAGACAACCTCTCTCAGAAAAGAATCGAAATTCAGGACGTTAAGACAATCTAAGCGGGAGATGGATTCAATCCATCGAATTGAACTTTCTATTGATGTAATTACACACGAAACAATCCCATATAACTTCGGCGGAATAGATGAAGAAATACAAGTATATCGTGGCATCTATGACTCCTGGGAGATGAAAACGATTGCTGAAAGCCTCAGAAGAAAGTTTACCTTCTTAAATGCAATATATTCGAATTTAAACGCGGAAATCTCAAATTCTATAAGCGTAAGAATGAATGTGACAATGTTAGTTTTTACAGTACTAACCTTGGCCGGTGTCCTTGCTAGCATCATTTCCACAACGGACTTTGAAGGTGTATTTTTGCGCCCTCAGTTTAGGATTTTCATTATAGTTTTTGGAACAATCTCCGCTGGGCTCCTGGCAGTTATCTCATTTATCATTAATCGTAACAAATCCTCTTCGAGGAAATGAATGGAAATGGGGAAGGTTAGATGAGGATAAACCATTTTAGCAGGCCAATTTAGCAACGTGGGAAATGAAGAGATCTTAGTCTGCCGCCAGAGGAATCTGGATGAGGACATCATTTACTGCCGGGAACTTGTCATCTCCAAAACCGAGGGCCTAATCCGGGATGCAAACTATTGCACTCATCTCTACAGCCCGGAGCAAATAACAAAAATGTTGAAGGCCTCCGGTTTTGATTCGGTTACCATCCAAAAGGACTTTGTATCACATTCAGAAAAAGTGGATTATGGAATGATGACCAACCGCATGATCGTAATTGCCAACAAGAAGTAAAACCACATGTTCTTTTACCACCTATTGTGAGGGCCACAATTTCTAAGAGCAATATTTGAGCATTCATTTTTCCTGCGATTATGCTGAAAAGCATCCAGCTATTTCCTGCCCGCTGGATGAGAGGGCGTGAAATGAAGAAGAAAAATACCGAGGCCGAGATCAATAATTTCCTCAAAGGGCAAGGCACCCCCTTTAGCGGTATATCAGCGATTTGGCAGTTACCTGATGTTCCGGAAGTTTTTTCTCCTGAAGCCATACTAAAAGGGGCAAAGTCGTTCATTTGTTATGGCGTGCCGATCCCAAAGG
>JAFDHL010000330.1 GCA_019308785.1 Deltaproteobacteria bacterium | reverse complement strand
TACCGATGCCCAAATGTAGCGTTTGAAGGATACTGTGTTTATACCAACAAGTCCCTGAATGGGGCTTTCAGAGGTTATGGAAACCCACAGATGAACTTTGCCCAGGAATCACAGATGGATATAGTCGCCGAGAAACTCGGCATCGACCCTGTGGAATTCAGACTTAAGAACTATCGCGGTTTAGGCGAAATAGACCCTGTGTTTAATGATCAGATCAGAAGTGACGGCATGAAAGACTGTCTGATTAAGGGAGCCGGCAAGATTGGCTGGAACGAGAAGAGAAAAAAAAGCGCTGCTGAAGGAGCCAAAAAAAAAGGGGTGGGGATGTCTTGCATACAGCACGGTACTGGTGCTGTTATGCTTAACGCAGATGGCTCGGTTAATTTGATAACTGCTGCTGCTGATGAAGGCCAGGGTAATAGAACAGTCCTGGCTCAAATAGCCGCAGAGGAGCTTGGAATAGGCCTGGAACAGATTTCTGTTTCCGATACCGATACTGATATAACTCCCTTGGACGGAGGGACCCACGGCAGCCGGCAGACATATTGCGGAGGACTTGCAGTTAAAAAGGCCGCCGCTGAAGCCAAGAAGGCCCTTTTCCGCTTTGCGGCTCAGTATCTTAGTGTAAAGGAAGAGAAGCTGGGGATAAAGGACGCGGTAATTTACGATCTAAAGAACCCGGCCAACAGTATCCGTATCAGCGACCTCATGAGGAGGGTTCAGATTGAGGACCTATCCGTTTGTGAACAGATAATTGGTTCTGCCACGGGGGTAGCGCCTGCCATGCCACCAACCTTCGGCGCCAATTTCGCAGAAGTCGAAGTTGACACGGAGACCGGTGGAGTCCGCGTCCTAAAACTTGTGGGTGCCTTTGATGTGGGTAAGGCTATTAATCCTGCACACGTTGAGGGTCAGATAATCGGGGGTGGGGTAATGGGCATAGGTTATGCCCTGACCGAAGGGCTCATAACAAAGGACGGCAGGATTCTGAATGACAACTTCGCGGACTACAGGATTTTGAGATCCTGTGACGTACCTGAGCTTGATGGAATAATTGTTGAGAGCAATGAGCCAACCGGGCCGTTCGGCGCCAAGGGTGTCGGTGAAGCCACAATGGTTGGTACAGCCGCAGCCATAGCCAATGCTATTTACGACGCTGTCGGTGTCAGGATAAAGGAGCTGTGCATAACACCAGAGAAAATTCTTGAGGGCTTACGTAATAGTAAAAAGGCTTCTGGCCTGTGAATGAGGCCGTTCTACCCGCCTGCGTATTCCTTCTGGGCCTTCTCTGCCAGTTTGAACTTCTGTACCTTACCGCTCCTGGTCATGGGGAAATCAGATACGAACTTGAAATACTGAGGGAGCTTTTCCGCATTTAAATGGTCAATAACATGTGCGGCAAGCTCAATAAGGGGCAGCTTTGATCCTTCCTTGAGTTTTACCCAGGCCACGACCTCCTGACCCTTTTCAGGATCAGGGATCCCGAAAACCTGTGCCTCCGACACCTCCGGTCGCTGGTAAATGATTTCCTCTATCTCGACCGGATAAATTTCAATGCCATCCCTGACAATCACATCCTTGAGCCTGCCGGTAATCTTCACATAATTATTCTCATCCATCTCTCCCAGGTCGCCCGTGTGAAACCATCCGTCCCGGTCAATGGCTGCGGCAGTGGCAGCAGGCATCTTATAGTACGATCTCATCAAGAATCCTCTTGTACATAGCTCCCCCTGGGTTTTTCGAGGAAGGTCCTCACCTGTACCCGGACCTACAATCTTTACTTCATTGCAACCAAGTGGCGTCCCGATTGTGGAGACCCTCAACTCTATGGGATCATCCGGGTGGGTCATGGTAATCCAGGAAGAAGTCTCCGTAATCCCATAGGCCACGGTAATACCGGACAAACCTATATCCTCAACAAGTCTTCTCATCAATTCCACGGGACAGGGAGCTCCGCCGATGGTTCCTTTTACAAGGGACTGCCACCTTTTCTTCCGAAACTCGGGATGGTCAACCAGGGCTGTAAGCATGCTTGGAGACCCGTAAATGGCCGTGCATTTCTCTTTGTGGATAGCCCGGAGTATTCGGGACGGCTCAAAAACCTTGCATGGCATAACAATGGTTGCCCCCTTAAGGAGACCTGCCAGGGCAATGCAGGTATTACCGAACATGTGGAAAAGGGGGAAAAAGAGACAGAGCCTGTCTTCATGTGTCACCCCCTGCCGCTCCGTGGAAAACATGGATTTGTTGATTAATCCCAAATGGTCCAGAACAACACCTTTTGGCTTTCCCGTGGTTCCTGATGTATACATAATTGCTACAGGATCTTCCGGGGCGATATCAGCTTCCATCTTGTCCAGCACACCTGCCTCAACGTCTTCTCCCATTGCCGTCAATGCGGCCCAATGGATCATCTCTGGATGGGCTTCCTCGGCAATCACAAAAATATTCTCTAAGGTTGGGGTATTATCTCGTATATAAAGGACACTCTCCTCGTATTCATCATCTGCCACACCGGCTGCGACGATAACGGCCCTGCATTCTGACTGCTCCAATATAAAGTGAAGTTCCTCTCTTGCCGCGCCCGGGTCAAGCGGGACAGTGACAGCTCCGATCCTGGAAAGGGCCAGAAAAGATATGATCCACTCCGAGATATTCGGAGCCCACAGCCCTATTTTATCCCCTTTCTGTATGCCTGTCTTGATGAACCCCTTTGCAGCCCGACCCACCTCCCACGCCAGAAGACCATAATTGGTCCTGACCCCTGTTTCCGTGTGAACGAGCGCATGACGATCAGTGTATGTCTGCACTATTTCCTGAAGCATTTGTCCTATGGTTTTACTTATAAATTCCACGGATTATATCTCCTTTTCCTTACATTCCGCTTAAGACGTTCGGCGCTCCTTTTACTCCGGGCCTCTGTGATGTATGAGCCATGCTATCACCAAAGGCAAAATAAGACAAGATAAGGGGTTGTGCTTCATGAAACTCCTTGCGCCTTTTGCCTTGCGCCTTCCCCAAATAAAGCATTATATTTAAGTTTTAAAGGATAACAGGCGGTATCAATTAGGACGGACTCGTAAAGTCCGTCAATCCCGCATGGCGGGAGGGTGAGGGTGGTCCCGCGGTACGCGGGATTGAATTTACTTCAAATGGCGGGGGAGGGGAAGTCCTTCCCCGCCGAGTGAAAAGGCCCAGAGCAACTTTTTACGAGGTTATCATTAGCATGAGTCTCATTACAGCCCTCAAGGTCTCCCTTACATTCGCTCAGAAGGAGATCTTTCGCAAGATCGGGCTTCAGGTGGAGCCCGGGGATCGATTCGGACTGGTTGGCCCTAACGGGTCCGGCAAAACCACCCTGCTCAGGCTCCTCATGGGGGAAATCTTACCGGACAGTGGAGAAGTCAGGGTAGCAAAAGGGACGCGGATTGGTTACTTGCCCCAGGATGTTCAGGAAATCTTATCGGGTCCGCTTCTCCAGTCGGTTCTGGCCTCTGCTCCGGGACGGGTGGGCTTAGAAAGAGAACTGAGAGCGGTTGAGCGGTCTCTGAAAGATGTGTCCCAAAAACAGGAACAGACCAGGCTGGCCGGAAGACTCGCTGAAATCCACAACCACTTAAGCCACCTGGACATGCAATTTCCCATTCATGAAGCGGAAAAGATCCTGCTGGGCCTCGGTTTTCAAACATCTGATTTTGTCCGGCCTGTCTCTTCCTTGAGCGGTGGCTGGAAAATGAGGGCCGCCCTGACCAGTCTTCTTTATCAGAAACCCGACCTGTTCCTGTTGGATGAACCCACCAATCATCTTGACATACCAGCCGTCCGATGGCTGGAACAATTTCTTCAGGATTTTGACGGAGCCATGATTCTTGTGTCTCATGACAGGGAATTCCTCAACCGTCAGATTCATCGCATTATCAGCCTTGAGCCTGAAGGCATGAGAGCCTACGGCGGCAATTATGATTTTTACATGAAGGCCCGTGAGGAGGGAAAAAAGGCCCTGGAAGCCAAGGCACGGGGCCAGGACCAGAAAATCAAAGAGGCACGGAAATTCATTGAAAGATTTCGTGCCAAGGCCTCCAAGGCAAGGCAGGCTCAGAGCAAAATCAAATTGGTAAAAAAAATGAACCTGGTTGAAACCCGTCGAACGGAAAAAACCATGCGTTTTTCCTTCCCCGAAGTTCCCCGGAGCGGGAGGGAAGTGGTTTCCATCAAAGGTGTGTCAAAGGGATTCGGTGAAAAGCTTTTATACAAAGACCTGAACATGACCGTGCTGAGAGGTGAAAGAATAGCGATTATCGGCCCCAATGGCTGCGGCAAGACCACCCTGCTCAGGATGGTTGCCGGTGAAATTGAACCGGATGACGGACAAATAGCTCTTGGGCACGGGGTCAATATGAGCTACTTTGCCCAGCATCACTCGGAAATGCTTGATCCCAGAAAAACAGTGATCCAGGAAATATATCAAGTTGTCCCCCATGAGACTATCGGTTTTGTAAGGGGAGTTTGCGGCGCGTTTCTGTTTTCTGGAGAAGATGTGGACGGGGTGACAGGCACCCTTTCCGGCGGTGAAAGGGCCCGCGTCTCCCTTGCAAAGCTCCTTGTCAAACCGGGGAATCTCATGGTGATGGATGAACCGACCAATCACCTGGATATTTCCTCTTCAGAAACTCTCATCGACGCACTGGCAGAATACGAAGGGACCCTGTTGTTTGTCTCTCACAACCAGTCCTTCATTAACAGGCTGGCCACAAAGACCTGGGACATTACAGGTCGACAAATAGTTGAATATCCGGGCAATCTGGACGAATACTACGATCACCTCTTAAGGGAAGAAATCATCCAGGACGAAACAAAAAAGGGTTCAGAAAAGGAATTCGACCGGAAAATGCTGTATCCGGACAATGGAGTTGAAAAGGCCCAGGACAGGAAGAGACGAAACAAAAAGGAACTGAAAAGGGACAGGGCGGAAAAACGCAGGTTACTTCGCGAAACACTTAAGCCGATCATTGATGAATTGGAACATCTGGAAGGAAGAATTGCCGAACAGGAATCAAGACAAAAGGACCTTGAAAATGCACTCGCAGACCCGGAGGTTTTCAAGTATGGCGAGAAGAGCACACCCCTGATAAATGAATATCACGATGTCAAGGAAGAACTGGAGACGTTGATCCTGAAATGGGAACAGTGTCAGGACCAGTTGGAATCCACCCGAGATAAGCTGGACCTTTGAATTGTTTATTTGTAACTATTCAGGTGGGTAGGCTGAAGGCTGAAGACTGTTAGGAAAAACGGGAATACGGCTCATTTTGAAGCCATGTTTGTTGCGAGAATCTGCTCTCTCTCCATCAAAGTGCGTCAATTGTGCTTTTCGGACACCTTCAGCACGTGAGTAGTCACGTTTATTTTATCACGTTGTTTCCACGGCCAAAGCACATACTTTATCAGTCGTTTCCTCGAGCCTCTGGATAAGGGATCTGATCAGCCCCTTTAGCTGTGGTGAAATAGTGTCATAATCCTTGACAAGGTGTGCAGTATCAAGGACTCCCAACCGGACAGGTCCGTCAGCAATGACGGACGCGGTTCGAACACCTTTACCCGGCTCTAACAAGAGCATTTCCCCAAGAATATCACCTTCCTTAAGAGTATATACATTTACCTTACCCTTAGCCGTGCTTTTCTTTACTCTCAACTGCCCCTCGAGTACCAGATAAACCCAGTCGCCTTTGCTCCCTTCCTCGATAACGACCGTCTTATCCGGATAAGTTTCCTCATTGGCGACATATGCATAAACCAGTTGATCAACGGTCATCGCTTAAAACTCCTTCTACGACCTCATAAAAAAACCGAGCGTTTTTTTGTTCTCTCCATCCATTTCCTCAAACTGCATGCCCATCAAAATCCTTCCAAGAGTGCGGTCCATCTTAACGGTTTGGATCTTGGCCGTAAATGTCATTTTTTTGTTGGTGGGCAGCATCATGATAATATGAAATGTATCTCCCATCTCATGAGAAAAATTGAGGGCGTTTTTGGATCTGACTTCCAA
>JAFDHL010000060.1 GCA_019308785.1 Deltaproteobacteria bacterium | reverse complement strand
CCCATGCGGGGGCTTTTGTGCAGTAAAGCACATTTTACGTCCGAATAAAGTGATAATAACCACATATTTTACCCGAAAATCCTTGACAACGACTTCCATTCGTGGCAAAATCCCATACCATGAAAAGAGATATATATGCTAAATTGTTAGCATGGAAATCATCCTCCGGGAGAAAACCGCTCCTCTTGCAAGGCGCCAGGCAAACAGGAAAAACATTCATACTGAAGGAATTCGGCCGCAATGAATACGGAAAAGTTGTATACTGCAACTTTGAGGAAGATCCCGGCCTTGGCCAGTTTTTTCAACGGGATCTGAATCCTGAGCGAATACTATCAGAACTCTCCATTTATATGAACCTGGAGATCCACCCAGAGGCCGATCTGATTGTCTTCGATGAAATCCAGGTCTTCGATGAAATCCAGGTTTCAAATCGTGCCCTGAATTCGCTGAAGTATTTCGCTGAACAGAAAAACGATGTTCACATAGCGGCGGCAGGCTCTCTCCTTGGCGTGAAACTGTCCGGTCACGGATCTTTTCCGGTAGGAAAGGTGAATTTTCTCCATCTGTATCCGATGACATTTATGGAATTCCTTGATGCTATGGGGGAATCCAGATACAGAAAGCTGATTGAAAACGTCGAGGCACTTGTTCCCCTGGCTGAGGCGTTTCATTCACGTTTGGTCGAGCTGCTTCGCCGTTATTATTTTGTTGGGGGTATGCCGGAAGCTGTCAAGCACTTTACCGAGACGGGTAACGGACGGGAGGCCAGAGAGATTCAGGAAGGAATCATCAAATCCTATGTTTTTGATTTTGCCAAGCATGCCCCGGCAGCCGACATACCCAAGCTTACACTAATCTGGGATTCCATACCGAAGCACCTTGCAAGGGAAAATAAAAAGTTTGTTTTTTCTGCTATTAAAAAAGGGGCCCGGGCTCGTGCGTATGAAAATGCCCTGATCTGGCTGGATGATACTGGTCTGATTCATCGGGCGAGTGCGGTTGAAACCGATAAACATCCCCTCATGCATTATGCGGACACCGGTTGTTTTAAAGCATATGCCCTGGATGTCGGATTGTTAGGGGCTATGGCCAGGTCGTCCGTTGAGCTGTTGGTGCAGGGAGAGCGGCTCTTCAATGAGTATGAGGGCGCTTTTGTGGAGAATTATGTTGCCCAGCAACTGGTCTCGCATTTCCATCAGCCGCTTTATTACTGGCGAAGTAAAGGCGGAAAGGCCGAGCTTGACTTTCTTTGTGAATTCGAAGGCAAGATTTGTCCTCTGGAGGTTAAGGCCGGTATTAATCCAAAAAGTAAAAGCTTGAAGTCTTATGATTTACAGTTCCAACCGGCCCTGCTCGCGCGGACAAATCTGCTTAATTTCAAAAAGGACGGAAAAATCTGTAATCTGCCACTTTACGCCATATCGCAACTGCCTGGATTAGTCCATTGACCGTTTGATCATCTGGCAGGCCATTCAACGGAAGATGACGTTGATATCCAGTGATCGAAAATTCAAGGATTATCGGAAATTTGGTCTCAAGATCCATTGGTAAAAAGGCGGAAGATAGCCCATGAAAGGTTTTCCGGAGATAATGATGAAAGGGAAACAATGGAGAAATCTATTTTTGATCCTTGTTTTTTTGGGTCTCCCGATTTTTGCGTCATGCGGCAGGGGCAAGGCGCTGGACAGAATAGAGAAGTCAGGCGAGATCACCGTTCTGACCAGGAATAACGCCCACTGTTATTATATTTACCGGGATAAGCCCACGGGATTTGAATATGACCTGGCCAGGGCATTCAGCGAGTATTTAGGTGTTAAGTTGAAAGTGGTTACACCCACATGGGAGGGCCTTATTGATGCGCTTAACAGTGAGAAGGGAGACTTCATCGCAGCAAGCATGACCATAACTGAATCAAGGAAGAAACTGATAGACTTTTCCGATGAATATCTTTCCATCCAGCAGAATTCCATCCAGCAGAAGGTTATCCTCCACGCGAATGATTATCAGATACAAAGAATTGAAGACTTGCAGGGAAAGACCATTCACGTCCGGCTCGGCACCTCTTATGAGGAGCGGTTAAGACAGCTCAAATATGAGGGGATGCATATCAATATCAAGCTGCATGAAGATACGCCCACCGAAGAATTGATTAGAATGGTAGCTGAAAAGGAGATTGAGATTACCGTGGCTGATTCAAACATTGCAGCTTTAGCAGCTTTAAATCGCCGCTATTATCCGGATGTTAAGATTGCCTTTGCCATAGAAAAGCCACAAGCCCTGGGATGGGGAGTGAAAAAAAGGGAAAGAGCGCTTCTGAAGAAGATAAATAAATTTCTCCAGAAAATAAAGGAAAACGGAACTCTTAGAAAGCTCTATGAAACGCATTACGCCTATGTGGAGATCTTTGATTATGCTGATCTGAAGAGATATCATCGGAGGATTAAGACAAGGCTTCCAAAATATGAAAAGATCATCCGGCAGGCCGCCTTGAAATACGGTTTTGATTGGAGATTGATTGCCGCCGTGATTTATCAGGAATCCCACTTTGACCCGGGGGCCAGGAGCTTTACGGGAGTAAAAGGGATCATGCAGCTTACCCGGGAAACGGCCAAGGAGATGGGGATCAAGGATCGTAGTGATCCCGAGCAGAGTATCATGGGGGGTGTCAAGTACATTGACAGGCTTTATAAAGGCTGGAGTGATGCAAATGATCCGGACAGGCTGCTTATCACCATTGCCAGTTACAATGTAGGACGCGGGCATATCTTAGATGCCCGGGAGATCGCACTGGAAAAGGGTCTTGATCCCAATAGCTGGTCAGATCTGAAGGAGATCCTTCCGCTTCTTCGTTATGCAAAATACTATAAGAAGAGCAGATACGGGTATTGCAGGGGCACGGAGCCGGTTAACTATGTGAAAAGGATCTTAACCTATTACGACATCCTGAAAAGGGAGGCGATCACATAAATGGTTTAGCTATATACTGCCGGGATATTCTTGATTGGCTGATTAGCGCATGAGGCCGGGTAAGAACAGGGCAATCTGGGGGAAAACCAGGAGGATTATGTTGCAAATTAGGAGGGCTATGAGCATGGGGAATACTCCACGAAATATGACCTCTAAGGGCACATCTTTGGCCACGCCGTGAACAACATAGACATTGACTCCCACTGGCGGCGTAATTACACCCATCTCCGTAATCAGTACGATCACCACGCCAAACCAGATTGGATCATATCCTAATGCCTGGGATACCGGGAAGAAGATAGGAATCGTTAGCATAATCATGGCCAGGGCGTCCATGAAGCAGCCCCCGAAAAGATATACTAATATGATCACGCCCATAATGGCCCAGCTCGGTAACGGAAGAGTGCTTACCCAGTTTGCCAGGTCAAACGGCAACCTGGTAACGGCCATAAAATGACCAAAAATCACGGCACCGGTCACAATCACCATAACCATGCAACTGATTCGGGTGGTATCGGCCAGGGATTGGATAAAACCCTGCCAGGTTAGTTGTCTCCTGATAATAGCCATTAATATGGTCAAGAAGGCACCTGCTGCAGCGGCCGATGCCGAAAAAGATGCCGCCCATTACCATTGCAAACAGGATCAAGGTCTCTAAGACTCCCACAAATGACTTGATCTTCTCCCTGAAAGTAGTCTTGGGTCCGGGCGGGGCCAGGGAAGGGTTTTTCAGGACACGCAAATAGATGGTCAATAAAAATAGGAAGGAAAGAAGTATACCGGGAAAAATGCCGGCGGCAAAAAGCTTGCCAATTGACTGTTCGGTCAGGATCCCATAGACTATAAAAATAACGCTCGGCGGGATTAAAATACCGAGACTCCCGGCAGCAGCAACCGTGCCGGTAGCCAGGCTCATGTCGTACTTGTATCGTTTCATTTCAGGGATGGTTACAGTGCCCATGGTAGCGGCCGTGGCATTTGTAGAACCTGAAATGGCTGAAAAACCGGCACAGGCAGCTACAGTGGCCATGGCAAGTCCTCCCCTGCGATTTCCTACCAGTACATAGGCAGAGTCATAAAGCCTTCGGCTGATGCCGGAATGAAAGGCAATCTGGCCCATAAAGACAAAAAGAGGGATAACGGTTAAACCGTAAGATGAAAAGACTTCGAAAACATCCCTTGCCAGAAGGCAAAGGCCTGGGCCAAGAGCGACCACATAGCTGAATCCAAGAAAACCCAGGAAGCCCATTACGAAGCCCACCGGCATCTTGGAAAACAGAAGTATGACCAGGATGATAATACCGATTATGCCTATTGCCGTTAAGCTCATTTGCGAAACACCTCGGGCAGGCTTTTGGAAAGGTCCACCAGCAGGACAAGACAAACCGCAGCCGCGGCAAACCCGATACCATACACAAATGGGTAAAAGGGTAACTCGAGGGTCAGGGATACCTCCCCGCTTGCCTTGAGGTCATTGCCATAAAGAACAGATTGCCAGGAAAGTAAAATAAAAAGGATAAGTCCGAATATAGTAGTTATAGTTTCAATAATGGACTGGACCTTTTTTGGAAGGAGGTTAACAATAATACTTACGGCTACATGACCCCTTTCCACTGAGGTATGGGCCATGGCAAAGGAGACAGCTGTCGCACCCAGAAAGCAAACCAGTTCATATGTTCCTGGAATTGGCCTGAAGGGAGAAAGAAACCGCCAATGATATTGGTGATAGGCGGTTACTCCTAAACGAAGGATGACATCGACACATGTGAGGAGCATCATGGAGACGATGGCAGTGCCGGCTACCCAATATAATATCTTTGCTAAACCTTTGGATGGTTTTTCTAAAAATTCCATATTGTTAATGCGATATTTGTCTATTTAGAGATTATGCTACGCCCTTTTAGAACAAAAAACACGAAAAAACAACAAAAATCGTATCTGGAAAGGACATAAACCGGGAACGTTAAGTATGTGTTAAGAAAAGCAAATTACATGCCAGCCCGGTGTAAGAATTCAGTATTTGGAGTAATTGTCTGATAATAGGATTAATACCCGGGAAGTGATGGAGATTGTACCCTCAGAGCAGGGGGTGGAATTTCTTGGCACGTGATCAAAGATAATTTTTCTCCTAAATACTTGATGACAACAAAAAGCGTATAACGTTAAAGATTGTAAACGGAGTTGAGCAGAGCGAAATTCCGGTTACAATCTTATAGACTATGAAGTCTTTTACAAGGATGAGCTTTTCCTTTTGGTTGCCTTCCTGTAAGTGAGAAAAACCCTTTTCAGCAATTGAGAAATGTAGTAGTTTTTGACTTGACAACAATAATCGGCAATAGGTAAATTACCATATTGAAAGGAGGTAGCCATTTTATCGGAATTGTTACAAGAGGTTAATTTTAAAAGTTTTTTAATTTGAATTTCTTTTATAAAAAGGAGGATGGCTATGAACGCGAAAAGAGGGATTTTGGTATTTTTTCTGATTATGGTGCTGGGCGTATTTTTTATGTTTGGCGCAAACACGGCCCAGGCGAAGGCTATTGAACTTAGCTACAGCAACTTCTTTCCACCCACACATATTCAGGCCAAATTAGGTGATTCGTGGGCAAAAGAAATAGAAAAACGCACCAAGGGGAAAGTGAAGATTACATATTATCCCGGTGGATCCCTTCTCAAGGGGCCCAAAATCTATGATGGCGTTCTTAAGGGTATCAGCGATATAGGGATGTCCGTCTTTGCTTACAGCCGGGGCGTCTTTCCCTCAATGGAGGCAATGGACCTTCCCATGGGTTATCCCAATGGTAAGGCTGCTACCGCAATCATTAACGACTTTTATAACAAGTTTAAACCCAAAGAGCTTTCAAAAGTCAAAGTCATGTACCTCCATGCACACGGTCCCGGACTGCTCCACAGCAAAAAAGTAGTAAATAACATGGATGATCTGAAAGGTCTTAAGGTTCGCGCCACCGGCTTCAGCGCCAAGGTTGTCAAGGCCTTAGGTGGCGTACCAGTTGCTATGGGGCAGGGAGGTACGTATGAGGCCCTCCAAAAGGGCGTGGTGGATGCAACCTTTTCTCCTATCGAGGTGTTGAAAGGCTGGAAGCAGGGAGAAGTGGTCAAGTATACCATCGAATGCTACTCTGTAGGATATACAGCAGGGTTTTATGTGGCCATGAATCTTAATAAATGGAATGCCCTGCCCAAGGACGTCCAAAAGGTCATTCTTGATGTCAATAAAGAATGGATTGCCAAACATGGCAAGGCATGGGATGACAGTGACAAGGCAGGACGGGAGTTCACACTCAGCCTGGGTAATAAGATCATCCCCCTCTCAAAAGCGGAGAGTGCGCGCTGGGCCAATGCTGTTGCAACTGTATTTGATGGTTATATCAATGACAAATCAGCCAAGGGATTGCCGGCTAAGGACTACGTTGATTTTATAAAAGCAGGGGTCAAAAAATACAGCAAATAGTAATTGACTGAGGAACAAAAGGGGTTGGCGTAATTTATAATTGATGGCAACCCCTTTTGTTCTCAAAACGTGCCTTATATGGTTTCTCAACAAATCGGGGCCTTGGTCTCTGGATTCCCGCCCCACGCCTTTGCGGGGGCGGGCTCTGCGCGGGAATGGCGAATAGAGCCAGGTGCCTGTCATTTATAACCTTTCTTTGTCTCCTCCAGCATCTGCCTTTTCAATTCGCGTTTCAGGATCTTACCTGTACTGCTTTTGGGAAGGTCGGCTACACTGATGAATTCCTTGGGGACCTTGAAAGATGATAGTTTTGTTTTGAGATAGGACTTCAATTCAGCCTGGTTTAATTGCCGGCCTTGTTTGGGGATAATAAAGGCGGTCACCTTTTCTCCATATTCTTTGTCCGGCAGGCCAATTACCGCGCATTCTCCCACCTCCGGTCTGGAATAAAGAACCTCTTCTATCTCCCTTGGATACACGTTTTCGCCACCCGTGATAATCATATCCTTCAACCGGTCAACTATAAAAAGGTATCCATTTTCATCAATAACCCCTATGTCCTCGCTCCTAAACCATTCATCCCAGAAAACGGATCGGGTTTCGTCAGGTCTGTTCAGGTATCCCATCATGATGTTAGGACCACGGATGCAGATTTCCCCCTCGGAACCCGGCCCCAGCAGGTTACCCTCCTTATCCCTTATCTGGACTTCGATTGTGCTGACGGGAGTGCCGACAGAGCCGACCACATGACGATAATAATGGTTGTAAGTAACCATGGTTGCACTCTCGGTCATACCATAAGACTCATATATATCTAAGCCCGTTCGGCTCTTCCATTCACGGACCAACTCGGCGGCCATACTGGCCGCGGCCGAGAAACAGTACCTGAGGGATCTCAATTTTTCCTTCAGGTTCTCAAGGGCCAGCAGCCTGATATAAATGGTGGGCACCGCGTAAAACTTGGTTACATGGTTCCGTTCAATGGTATCGATGACTTTTTCCAAATCAAAGTATGGCTGAAGAACTATGCTACCCCCGGTGTATATGGTGGAATTCATGATATGCACCTGACCAAAAACATGGTTGAGGGGAAGAAAGCACAGGCCACAATCTTCATTGGTTGAGCGTTCATAATGGGAGACGTTGTGAATTGAGGTGTTCACGTTTTCGTGCGTCAACATGACCCCTTTTGGGATGCCTGTTGTTCCCCCCGTATAAAGGATGGCACCCGTGCTTTTCCGTTCCAAGTCAATAGCCTTATAAGAGGAAGAGCCGTTCTCAACAAGCCTTTGGTAAGGAACGTCTCCCTGTGTGCTGATTATCGTTTCCAAGTAGGATCGGTCCTTCCTGTCACTTAACTCATCCAGCCTTTCATCGACCGTAAACAGGATTTTTGGCCGAGCGTCATCCATGATCCGGGTCAGTTCATCCTTTTTCAGTGTATTGGAGAGGGTAACGGCCACTGCCCCGGCCTTGAGAACCCCGAAGTAAAAGGTTAACCATTGATAGGAATTAGGTGCGCACAGGGCCACATGATCACCGGGCTGAATCCCCATGCCTGCCAGTGCCGTTGCGATCCGGTTGGACTCCTGATTGAACTCGAGGAAACTGATCTTTTGATCGCCCTCGATGACCGCAGGCCGATCAGGAAAATAGAATGCCGCATTTTCCAGATTTTTTGCTATGTTCACGTTATGTCTCTCCTTTCATTTCATTTCTCTCACGCAACGAACACTGCCACCCTCCGCGATCGGCTCGAAACACCGGTTGTCGGAGACACATTTGGCCTTATTCAGATCCCCTGATCTCCAGCGATTGATCAGGTCCGGCTTCCGGATAAAGGGACGGCTCATGGAGATATAGTCGGCCATTCCCTGCTCCACGAGCCTTTCTGCTACCTGGAAGGAACGGATTCCACCAACAAGGATCAAGGGAATGTGCACTTTTTCTTTAAAGGTCATGGCCTCTTCCCTGAAATAGGCCTCATCTGCCTCTGATTTGATCCCGGTGCGAATGGCTCCCATCTTTCCGCTGATGTGAAGTCCGCCGCTCAATTCAATGGCATCTATGCCGTTGTAGTTCAGCATTACGCCGACCCGGACGGAATCTGCAAGGCTGAGCCCGTTTTCTGCAAAATCCCGGGAGTTTAGCTTAACCAGGACAGGATAGTCAGGGCCTACCGCCTTTCTAATTGCCTGGATAAACCCCAAATAGTGCCTAAAATGAGCTAAAGCCCGCCCTGGTGCGACTTTACTATGTTTGGTCCAGCCAATGCTTAATTTCAGACTTAGCTTTAGAGGTATATGGAGCTGGTGAACGGTCTGGGCCAGGGTTGTGGTGTCGCTTCGCTCCATCTTATTTATAGAATAAAGGAATTCCTTAACTTTAGTCACTTTAGATCACTTTAGTCACTTTACACTCCTGAGATTATCTATGATCATAACCTCTTTCAAGGGTGAATCAAAGCAACGTCCTCTGTGTAAGGATTATTCACTAAAACTTTTTGTTGCCGTATTTACTTTCGTAATATAGTTTCAAACAGAGAATCCGGGATTAAATGAAATAAATCTCTCGGAAACCTGGTGTTGGTAGCGGCACCTGTAACCAGATTTATTGGTGACCTTCAAGATGTGAATACTTTTGAACGTTACCGATTTATTGTAAAGTGAGAGGAGAAAAAATATGCAGGACAAACCAAAGGAAATAAGGGTGGACTTTCCAAAGGAATTATTTGGCGGTGTATATTCAAATAACATGGCCGTTTCCCATACGAGGGAAGAATTTATTATGGATTTTATTATGCTGGCGCCTCCATCCGGGGCTGTCAATGCAAGGATAATTGTGAGCCCCGGACATATGAAACGGATTGCCAAAGCCCTTCAGGACAATATTTCCAAATACGAGCAGAGGTTTGGCAATATTCAATCTGCTGAAGAGCCGGGAGGGAAGATAACGCTTCAGTAAAGAATCACAGACCATCCGGCAAATGAGTACCGCGAGACTGTTGAGATATAAAGTTGTAACGAGCCCTAAAGTTCGATCTTATCGAGATACCGGCTAATGGCACCGTCGTATTGATTGGTCAGTTCGAATACCTTTCGCGCCAGTCGAAATCTCGTCTTCAATGTTGTCTCGCCGCCTGTTTCTTCCATCTCTTTTAATACGATCTCATAGTCAGCAGGGTCAACAATGACCGTGACAAACTTGAAGTTCTTGGCAGAGGATCGCAGCATGGAGGGACCACCGATATCGATATTTTCAATGGCTTCATCCAGGGTTACACCCTCTTTGGAGACCGCTTTTTCAAACTGATAGAGGTTAACGACCACCATGTCAATGGGTTTCACTCCATGCTCCTTCATCATCTTGACATGTTCAGCGTTGTCCCTAATACACAAAAGTCCACCATGTACCTTTGGATGAAGTGTCTTTACGCGGCCGTCCATCATTTCAGGAAACCCGGTATAATCGGAAATGTCGGTCACCTCGATTCCTCCGTCGCGGAGTATCCGGGCCGTCCCTCCGGTGGAAAGGATCTCTACCCTGAATTTGGAAAGCGATTTTGCAAAATCCACACTCCCTGTCTTATCCGTTACGCTAATGATAGCCCTCTCGATCTTACTCATCTCATAACCTCCTGAATCTGTGTTTTTATAAAGGGGTTTGAACTTTTCCACGCAGACCATGGCAGGGCACACAAAACGTGACTACTCACGTAGTCAGGCTGAAGGTGTTTAGCCTGAAGACTGTCCACCCTCCGTAGCAAAGCTACTGCCCGTCCTCCGCAATGCTATGGAGGGTGGACGGAGGACGGGAAGGGGAAAAAAACCGTTTTTTGAACATCGAATGATGAAATCGCTTCGCTCCGCCAGTTTATAAATTAGCAGAATACCTTATTCAAAATTCGATCACGCTTGTAGCGTGATTCGATGTTCGATGTTCATAGCCTTTACTAACAGTCTTCAGCCTGACTACGTGAGTAGTCACGAAAAAACTTGTGTCATGTGCGGGACGGAAAGGGCAGAAAGAACCGTGCCGCACTCGGAGAATGGTCAAAAGGGTGGACAAGGAGATGGGATTTCTCAGTTCTTCTTATCGGCGTCATCATCTATTTTAGGCACAGGGACTTTGAAAAATTCAATGCCTTCTTCTTTCAGACTCTTTTCCTCTTCAGATGTAGCTGAACCCCTTATGTTCCTTTTTTCGGATACGCCGTAGTGAATTTTGAGGGCCTCTCCAGCGAATTTGGATCCTACGTCCTCGAAGTTGTCCTGGATATAGTTGACGACTTCCCTTGCGAGTCTCTGATAATCAATAGGATCTAGTGGTTTACGGATGTCTGGATGCGATCTTTTAATAGCCACAGGTGACATTAGTCTCCTTATATTGGCATCATCGCAATAAGGGCAACAAACAAGGTTTTTTACATTTTGTTGTTCAAAGGACTCCAGGCTGTCGAACCAGCCTTCAAATACATGTCCCTGTGAACACTCTAAATCAAATACAATCATCTAAGTTTGATAACCTCGTAGTTTGATAACCTCCATCATTTACCTTTCAGCGTAAAGGACAGCCAGGATCTTCGTCTTCTTATCCCCATGGCACTTCACAAGGTGTGGTACCGTTGAATCATAATATATTGAATCGCCCGGTTTAAGGATGTGGATCTCCTCTCCCAGGCGGACCTCCATGCTTCCCTCCAGCACATAAATGAATTCCTGTCCGTCATGGGTCGATCTTTCTTCTTCGGTATCCACAGGTTCAAGGGTAACCAGAAAGGGTTCCATATGCCGGTTTTTTTTGTGGGGGGCAAGGGACTCGTATTCATACCCGTAATGCTTCCCCTTCTTGGAATCATATCGGGAGATCACTTTTCGATCATCCACACGAACAATTGTAAAAGGCCTGTCTTCTTTTCCTGAGATAAAGAAACCCATTTTCATCTCAAGGGCCTTTGCCAGCTTTATCACAGTCCCCAGTGGGGGCGCAACAGCCTCATCCTCGATTTCCTCCAAAAGGGAAACAGCGATACCGGTCCTCTGGGAAATATCCTCAATACTCAGGCCGCGGTTTTCCCTTACTTCTCTTACACGCACTCCAACGTTAACCTGGATATCCTCTTGTGGGGGCTCAAGGCTGATGCTATCAATAAATTGCTTTTCTTGATCCCCACTGGCAAAATGGTCGCTTACGTCCGCTAAAAAATCTTCGTAGGCGTGTTTTCCGGTCTTCTCGTCCTTTTTTTCTTCCATAATAGGTTCCCTGTCTTTAGAGGCCTTTGAGCCGTTAACGCGGGTTTTAACTCTGCCATCCTCAACAAAATGGGCACCCCGCTCCATGGCCAGTATGTTTATGTCTATCATCTTGTGATATCTGGGGTCAAGGGCTGGATAAAGTGCCTTTTTCAAGGCTTCCAGTTTAACCATGCCACTCTTCTTAACGGCAAATCCCAGCATTACCATGTTGGCCAGTCTTTCGTTGCCCACCTCCAAGGCCAGTTCCCTGGTTGGGATCATGAGACAGTCAATTCCCTTGAATTTGACCTCCTTTTCAGGGATCAAAGAGGAATTTACAAAGAGTAAGCCGCCTTTTCTGACCCTGGGACCGAATTTTTCTAAGGATGGGCGGTTCATAACAATGGCAGACAGAGGCCTTTGTATGATGGGGGAGCCGATTTCACGATCGGAAATAACTACAGTGCAGTTGGCTGTCCCACCTCTCATTTCCACTCCGTATACGGGCATGTATGTGGCCTTCTTGTTTTCAGCCATGGCGGCATAGGTTAGGATATTGCCCATAAGCATAACCCCCTGGCCACCGAACCCGGCTATGATACAATCAAAATACATCAGACAGTCTCCCCTTTGAAGATGCCTAAGGGAAAGTATGGTATCATTTCCTCCGCAACCCATTTGTTGGCCTGATCCGGGGACATTTTCCAGTTGGTCGGGCAGGCGGAAAGAAACTCCACAAAGCCGAATCCCTGGTTGTTTGTCTGGACTTCAAACGCTTTTCTCAACAGCTTTTTTGCCCTCATAAGGTTTTTGGGGTTATTCACTGCCGCCCTGGCAACAAAGGTGGTTCCGGGAAGTACGGAAAGCAGTTCAGCCATCTTAATGGGAAATCCGTTAGTTACGGTTTCCCGGCCGGAGGGAGTGGTTGTTGTCTCCTGTCCGGCCAGGGTCGTTGGTGCCATCTGTCCCCCTGTCATACCAAAGACGGCGTTGTTTACGAAGACCACTGTCAGGAGCTCGCCCCGATTTGCTGCATGTATGATCTCCGCCGTACCTATGGCTGCCAGATCGCCGTCCCCCTGGTAGGTAAATACAAAGCTTTCTGGACAGGCCCTTTTGACCCCTGTTGCCACTGCAGCAGCCCTTCCGTGGGGTGCCTCCACTACATCCACATAAAAATAGTCATAGAGAAAGACAGAACAACCCACCGAAGCAACGCCGATGGTTTTTTCCCTCAGCCCGTACCTGTCGATACATTCGGCTACCAGTCTGTGAACGATTCCATGATGGCATCCGGGGCAGAAATGAAATGGAACATCGATAAGGGCTTCCGGCCTTTTGAATACCTGTTTCATTTATCCGATCCTTTTCTTATAAATCTTTTTTATCTCGTTGAAAAGCTCGTCAGGCGACGGGATTGAACCGGGTGGCCGGCCGTAAAAATCGACCTGGTTCTTTTTATGCCCAACTGCCAATTTCACGTCTTCGACCATCTGGCCCGTATTCAATTCTACTGCCATGAAGTTCCTGATGGAGAGAGATATTCTTTCTAATGCGTCATAGGGAAAGGGGAAAAGGGTTATGGGACGGAACAGCCCTACCTTCATACCCCTGTCTCTAACCATCTGAACGGATGTCTTCAGGATTCTCGCCACGGAACCGAAGGCCACAACAACGAGCTTTGAACCCTCCAGGAAATGCGTCTCGAACATAATCGAACGCTTCATCCGCTGATATTTCTTGGATAACATCCAGTTATGTTCCGTAAGCTCTCCTTCGGAAAGGTAAAGGGACTTCAGCAGCCTGGGTTCTCTTCCCTTTGTTCCTGTCAGGATCCAGTCCTTTGAAAATTCTTTCTTTTTGTATTTATGGATTTTTAGGGGCTCTTTTATTTGGCCTAAAAGGGCATCCCCTAATATCATGACAGGATTCCTGTACTTATCAGATAGATCAAATGCTTTCATTGTAAGATCATAGTTCTCCTGAACCGAATGAGGAGCGAGCACTATTGTACGGTAGTCGCCGTGGCCACCCCCCCTGGTTGCCTGGAAATAGTCCCCCTGGGAGGGGGAAATGCCTCCTAAGCCCGGGCCGCTTCTGCTCATATTAACGATGACTCCGGGGATCTGGCTACCGCATAAGTATGAAATACCTTCCTGTTTTAACGAAATCCCGGGACTGGAGGAAGAGGTCATTGCCCTGGAACCTGTGGCACTCGCTCCCAGGAGCATGTTTATGGACGCAATCTCACTTTCCGCTTGAATGAATGTCCCGCCCACCTCGGGGAGGTGTTTGGACATATACTCCGGAATCTCGTTTTGCGGGGTGATGGGGTATCCAAAATAGAAACGACATCCGGCCTCTATAGCCCCCATGGCTATGGCTTCATTTCCCTTGACAAGCACAGTTTCTGTCAATTGTCTCTCCTGAAATAAGCGGGGATATTATTAAAAAATATGTGACTACTCACGTAGTCAGGCTGAAGGTGTTTAGACTGAAGACTGTCCACCCTCCGTAGTCCCGCTTGAGCGGGACGGAGGACGGGAAGGGAAAAGAGAACCGTTTTTTGAACATCGAATGATGAAATCACTTCGCTCCGCCAGTTTATAAATTAGCAGAATACCTTATTCAAAATTCGATCACGCTTGTAGCGTGATTCGATGTTCGATGTTCATAGCCTTTACTAATCCCGCGTTTCGCGGGACCTTCAGCCTAAATAACCTGAGTATAAAAATATAATCATTTAAAAACCATAATCACCACGTCCGGACACATCTCCGCACATAGCGCACACCCATTGCATGAGTCCATGTCTTCAATTTGTGCCACAGGGTACCCTGCGCGATTTATCTTGGAACTTACACTCAAAAGGTCTTTGGGACATGCAGTCACACACAGACCGCAACCCTTACAACGCTCTTCTATGAACATTATCTCAGCCATAATTTCGGAATTCACACATCAGCTTTCAAGCACAAAAATGATTTCCATTCTTACCCGATACTCCTCTATCTTGCCATCTTCAACAGACACCCGTTGCTCGAGGACCTTCAGTCCGGTGATCCCTCTTAAGGTCCGATTGGCCCTTTCAAAGCCAACTCTGATGGCTTCATCAAAACTGACGGGCGACGCACCGATGATCTCTGAAATCCTTGCTACACGTTCCATGACTTGTCCTCCTTATTTTCCCGGTTCCCAATCAATTTCGGTCAGGAGTTCCCGGTTCTGTGTCATGTCTTCCCACAAGAGAGTTGATAACCTGGAATAAACAGGCCCCGGGGAACCCTCCCCGATGCGTTTCCCATCGTAGCTGACGACGGGAATTATATTTACGGAAGTACCTGTAAGAAATATTTCTCTGGCCTGATATGCCTCCTCGGGTGATATCATGGCGAATTTCACATCCTTGATCATGTTCTCCCTTACAAGTTTATCCGCCAATTGGAAAACGCGATTGGCAGTTATGCCAGACAAGGTCCTTTCAAATCCCGGGAATTTCAAAATCTTTTCCGCGTTTAACACAGAGATATTCTCAATGGAGCCTTCTGCAAGGAATCCATCCTCGTCCAGAGCTACAGCATACTGGGCGTTTGCCTCAATAGCCGCCATTTTAATCAGGACATTAGGCAGGTAATTGCATGACTTAATCGTGGCGAAAAAGGATTTTTTAATGGGAATATGGCTGGTAACAAGGGCGACTCCGTCCTGGTAATATGTACCTGGTAGACTCCTGAAACGGATAACATTCAGATATATTTGACTGGAAGGGCAGTCGAAGGGATTGGTACTGAAGCTTCCGGGTCCTCTGGATAAGACGATTCTGATAAGGCAATCCTTTTCGCCTCCCATTGAAACCAGGCGTTTTATCAATTCTCTTATACTTTCATACTCAGGCGGCGGATTAAGTGAAATGGCCTTGGCCGAGCGTTCGAGACGTTGAAGATGCTGCTCCATCTGGTACATTTTACCTCTGACACACCGAATCACATCAAATACGCCATCGCCCCTGTGGACCAGATGATCATCAATGGGAATAACCATTAAGTCCGGATCGGTAGTGATACCGTGCCACTGACTGGAGTACATGCTCAGATAGTCATTTTGCCATGGCTTTCCTTGTTCTTTGAGGTAAGAAAAAAAATCATTTTTATTAATCAATGGAATTTTCATGATCACAACGACTATACCTTGACACAGATATAACTCAAACCTATTATTCTAAAAGATTAGTATCGTTCAAAAGTGTTCGCATCTTGAAGGGCATGGGACTCTTTTTTCAGGAATCGAGAAATTGGTTGCTGGATTGTACATGTCCCTGCTACCTGAGGCGGGCGGGTAGCTTGCTGTGCTTCACGCCCAAGACACAGGATAGGGCATAAACCTGGGCAGCCCGCCGCCCGCCTTGGTTTGCAGGATTGCCAAAGCCAGCGCTCTGGCCGAGTCGATTCTGAAAAAAGAGCCCCATACCCTTCGCTTTGACAAGATTGGTCTGGATTTTTAGGCACCAGACTTGAGAATCCATACACGGGAATCGGATGAATTCATATCCCATGCGAACAGTTTTGAACATTACCAAAAGATTTAGCCTGAAAGCTAAACAATAAAATTCTAAAAATCAACGAAAATTTCCTTTGGTATTACTTGAACAGAGGCAGAAAGGATGGAACTGTATTATGGGTGAAAAACAATATCTTGTTGACGATATTACTTTAAAAGATTCGTGGAGGATGTTCCGGTTTTTGGCGGAATTTGTGGAAGGCTTTGAAGTTCTCCCGGAAGTTTCGCCGGCCGTAACTATCTTCGGCTCATCCCGGGCCAAACCCCAAAGTACTATCTACAAGACCACTCTTGAAGTGGCCCGTTTGTTGGTTGAGAATGGCTTTAATGTCATTTCTGGCGGGGGTCCCGGCATTATGGAAGCAGCCAACAGAGGGGCTGCCGAGGCCGGAGGTAAGTCGGTCGGCCTTCATATTGAACTTCCCAACGAGCAGAAGCCCAATGAATACGCTAATGTTCGGCTCGGATTCAAGTATTTCTTCATCAGGAAGGTTATGTTCGTGAAATATGCGGTGGCGTATATTATCATGCCAGGCGGTTTTGGAACACTTGATGAGCTCTTCGAGGCCCTGACCCTTATTCAAACGAAAAGAATCAGGTATTTTCCCGTTATCCTTATGGACTCCAAATTCTGGAATGGCCTCCTCGATTGGGTTAAAGGCACGCTGGTAAAGGAAGACACTGTCTCGGAGTCGGACTTTAATATTTTTAATGTCGTGGATACGCCAGAAGAAGCCGTGGCTATAATAAAGAGGCGGGTGATTGTCTAACCTGAACAGGGAAGAAGAGGCTGTTCTCCTCTCATGGGCACGTGATATTTGCGTAGAACTATCGGTCTCCCAGATTAATCTTTTTGGCATTTATCTGGATGAACTATGTGAATGGAACAGGCGAATGAATTTAACGGGACTGACCTCCCGAGTGGCAATCATTAGAGATCTACTT
>JAFDHL010000329.1 GCA_019308785.1 Deltaproteobacteria bacterium | reverse complement strand
GGAAGTCTGTTGGGAAAGCGGTTTTTTGTTGATAGAGATTACCGGTTTTTTAAGGCGGAGGACATTATCAGGGCTGAAGAATGGTACAGAAAGTATGGCTATTTTCTCGTACTCATGAATAGATTTTTTCCCGGAATACGCTCAGTCATATCCATTGCAGGAGGGATATCAAGATTAAGGGTTTTAAGGGTCGCCTTTCTGGCCTTCATAAGCTGCGCTGTATGGAATCTGATCTGGATGGCCTTTGGCTATATGCTGGGCAGCAACTGGGAGACGGTGAAGGACAGGATGGCCTATATTATGGTCCGTTATAATCTTGCGGTTTTCGTTTTGTTAGCCGCAGTGATCCTGTTTTTTGTGATTAAGCGCTTCGCAAAAAGAGATAGACAATAATATTTCCCTCCCCTAAGCACAGATTCTCCTGCTCCGGACTGTCATGCCCGGCCCCGCCTTCGCGGGGATGACAAAGGCCGTAAAACAATTACTTCCCACCCTATGTTAGCGCATATACCCTCAGATCTTACCTGGTTTCCTCCGCCACCCACTCCAAAAACCCCTTATTTCCATCTACAATAGGCAGGCTAACGACACAGGGGCAGTCATAGCTGTGCATTGATTTTACCTTTTCAATCAACTCCGGAACAAGTGATTCCTTTGTCTTGGCAATTATAATCACTTCCATGTCATCCTGAATCTCACCCTGCCACCAGTACATGGAATTTATATTGTCAATGATATTGACGCAAGCGGCCAGCCTGTCAGAAACGAGCGCCTTGCCTATTGCCCTGGCCTCATCCATATCGCCGGCAGTGATGTAAATGAAATTTATATTCATGATTTCCCTCCGGAAAAAACGCCTCCCCAAACACCTCCTACCAGGGGCATAAACGATAGCTTAAGAAAAATTCGGCTAACTCTCCCATAAATTCATTTGGGACATTTGTGGTTCGAAGATGCTTTCTTGATCAGCAGGGGGTGGTGGTGGGTCAATCCTTTTTGGTCTTTCTCTTTCCGGATCGGATAGTTTTGCGCCAAGCTTTTCTAAAAATTCCCCGACATTCTGGCGGGTCAGGCCGGGAATACCCAGATTGTGAAGCTCTTTGTTTTCTTCACAATCGGTTGTGAAAAGCGGGACATCGGTGGAGACAAGCCGTTTGGCTAAGGTCAGGGTCTTGGTCCCTTTTTCGGCAAAAGGAATAAAGACCACATCACCGAGCATACAGGCGATGTAATTTCTTTGAATAATGTTTTGCCGTGTCATCTTACCGATATCCGGGTCAACGACTGAAAGCATCAACAACTCATTTTCTTCGGCCCTTCGAAAGTATTCATCCCTCTCAGGGAACTCATGCATTGGGGGATAAAACCTTGTTTTCAAATAAGACTCAAAGCTCTCTTTTGCCAGACCCTTGGAGCTGAAAAGAGTGACGTCTTGATTGGACCTCCAAAGACCCAACCGGAATATTTCGGTCTCCATGACTGAAAACGCGCTGCCTATGTAATTGATATCATATTCTCTGATTGTAAACAGAAGCTGGTTTGTAGTCATCAGGCCGAGGCCGGTTATGGAATCTGCCGAGATGTACCCCATGGTAAATATGTCGAGCAGTTCAAGGGGACCGTGATAATAGATCCGCTCGGGCGCATCCCGGTTTAGCCTTGTGATCAGTTTTTGCGGGTACTCAGGGGCATCCCTTTCTAAGATTTTATGTTCCATAGTTCTTGCACCAGGGTTTCTATCTCATTTTCTATGTTTGCGATTTCTTTGTTTGCAGCAACCTGCTTATGGGCCTTGATGGATAGCCGGGCTAAATCCTTGTGCACGGGGTCCTTCTCATTGAATGCCGGAATACCCAATGTCTCCATAACAGAAGGGGCCCCGAACCCCCGGCCAGGCGCAGAAAAGCTCCTGATATACCGGTCTACCAGATTTGAATTGAGTATAGCACAAAGATAGTGGGCTTCTAATTTTTTATCAAGGGCAAAGAAGGATGTGGTATCAGTTGAGATAACGGCCTTTCTTCCAAATGCCCCCTTTTTCGTTGACAGGACCGCTGCCACCATTTTTGAGGCCATTCGTTTCCATACGACTCTGTACCTGCTAAATGAAAGCTGACTTATGTTGTACATGCTGTAAAATGGCGCTGTTGGTTCCCTATCAATCACCTTGCCATTTTTCTTAATTTCTTTATGAAAATATTTTTGAAAAGCTGCACGGCTGGTCAAAATATCTTTGAAATGAATTAGATAGGCATATGTTAATGGCAAGTGGGTTTTCAACCATTCCTCATCATAGCCTTTTCGTTTTTTCGGTTCCTGCGCCAACACGACATAGAAGTTCAAATCGAACCCAAAACGCACCAGATCACCGCCGCTCACCGCCGGGTAAACAAGATCGCTTTCAATGGAATTAGTTACTGCCGGGATTTCTCGCTTCCCTCTGTCATGCATATTTGAGACCACCAGGAGGCCATCCGGCCGCACCTCCTTGATCTGCAGCCAGAAAACGCCATAAGGTTCGACTCTTGCTCCTAAATGAGCCTTGTATGGATTGGTTCCCTTCACCTTTTCCAGGACGGGATAAGAAGCCTTATCCATGGTCTGCCAGGAGGAACTGATCTTTTTCGGATCAACGGGGATGGCATCAAGGGAGTGACGGGTTGTGCTGTCCTTAACCTGATCGAGGTCCCATTCCATA
>JAFDHL010000059.1 GCA_019308785.1 Deltaproteobacteria bacterium | reverse complement strand
AATTAGGACGACTCTTAAAAGGAATGGCCATTGATGAATCCAGGGGTGATTCTGATCGGGAGATAGAAGGATTGGCCTATGATTCGCGAGAGGTGAAACCCGGATATTTATTCGTTGCCTTGCGGGGAAGCACACAGGACGGCCATGATTTTGTAAAAGAGGCGATCCGGAACGGGGCTGTGGCCGTGGTTTTGGAATCGGCAGGAGGTGGAAAAGGGATCGATACAGAGGTTACCGTGGTCCGGGTCCCGGACTCACGTGTGGCACTATCAAAGCTCGCAGTTGAGTTTTACGGCCACCCTTACAGGGATATGAACCTGATAGGGATTACGGGAACCAACGGGAAAACCACAACCAGCTACCTGTTGGAATCGATACTTTTGGCTGCGGGAGCCAGGCCCGGTGTTATCGGGACCATCAATGACCGTTTGCCGGGGAAAACCTGGGAAGCGAATGTTACTACGCCGGAATCTCTGGAACTCATGCAGAGGCTACGCGATATGGCAGAGGCGGGGGTTACCCATGTAGTTATGGAGGTCTCTTCACACGCGCTAGACCAGGGAAGGGTCGAGGATTGTCCTTTTCAGGCTGCTGTTTTCACAAATATTTCAAGAGACCATCTGGATTATCACAAGTCCATAGAGGCATATTTTGAGGCAAAAAGCCGTCTTTTTTTGGGACTCCGGGAAAGGGGGGCTGGTGAATCTGCAAGGGCAGTGATTAACATGGATGACCCGAAAGGCAGGACTTTAGCAGAGCTGACTGATGTCCCTGTTGTGACCTATGGGCAGGGAAGGAACTGTGACTTCAGAGCGGACCGGATACGGGAAGGCAGAGAAGGCCTGACCGCCAGGCTAATAACTCCCGCCGGTGAAATTGAGATACAGTCCCGGCTTATAGGAGGCTTTAACATCTACAACATTTTAGCCGCTGCAGCCGCGGCCCTGTGTCTGGATGTTGATCCGGATGCGGTTGCATCCGGTGTTGCAAATCTGTCCGGCGTGCCGGGGCGTCTGGAATTGGTTGAAAACGCTCGTTCCCTGTCTGTTGTTGTGGATTATGCCCATACCCCGGATGCACTGTTGAAGGTATTAGAGGCCGTTAAGCCGCTGGTGAAAGGCCGATTGATCACCGTTTTTGGGTGCGGCGGTGATCGCGATAAGGGCAAAAGGAGGGAAATGGGTCGCGTTGCCGGAGAAATAAGCGACCTGGTCTTTATCACTTCCGACAACCCCCGGACCGAAGACCCTTATACCATTGCCCGCCAGATCGAGGAGGGTGTGCGTGAATCGGGTTTAGAAAAGCTGGGAAGTGATTCCCGTGATTGGCCGGAAGGACCGGGATATTTCCTGGATCTGGATCGAGGCAATGCCATTTTAAGGGCGGTTGGAATGGCCGATGGAAATGATTTTGTCCTGATTGCCGGGAAGGGTCACGAAGATTACCAAATCACGGGAAAGGGAAAAAGACATTTCGATGATCGAGAAGTAGCAACAGAGGCCATACGGGATTTAGGAACTCGGAATGCAGAATTCGGAAGATAAGGTCGGAGAAAGTCATTCAGGGATATTGGAAATCAGTCAAAAACCTGAAATTTGCAGAATCATTGGGGGATTTGAATGCCGGCTGTCTGGGGCGAAATAACCGTAGAGGAGGTCCTTGCTGCGGTAAGCGGTATCAGGGTCTCGGGAAAGCCCCAAACCCGGCTGGCGGGAATCAGTACGGATTCGAGGAGTATAAGGTCGGGCGAGCTATTCCTGGCTCTCAAGGGGGAACGATATGATGGGCATGATTTTGTCCTTAAGGGTGTGGAGCGGGGGGCTGCCGGGATCGTAGTCCAGGAGGGCTGTTGGAATGCGGAATGCGGAATGGGGATTTCGGAATTCCGGGATGTGGTTGCAATTACTGTAGCTGACACCTTAAAGGCCCTCGGAGATCTGGCCGGATGGTGGCGGCAACAGCATGACGCCCAGGTGGTTGCCATAACGGGTTCATCCGGCAAAACCACTACTAAGGAGATGGCAGCCACTATTCTGGAACTGGGCAATAGCACATTGAAGAATCAGGGAAATCTGAACAACTTGATCGGGTTGCCATTGACACTGCTGAAGTTGGAGAAAGGGCATAACAAGGCTGTGCTGGAAATGGGCATGAATCGTCCGGGCGAAATTGCTCGTTTGACGGAGATCGCAAATCCCGATGTCGGCGTGATCACTAACGTTGGGATAGCCCACCTTGAAGGACTGGGAGATCTTGAAGGAGTTGCAAGGGCCAAGGTTGAACTTGTCGAGAAGATCTCTTCAAGGGGCAAGGTAGCCTTAAATGGTGATGACGAACTCCTGTTGAAAACCGCTTCGATGTTCCGGAAGGAGGTGACTACTTTCGGTCTGGGGGGAAAGAATGACGTAAGGGCTGCCAACATCCAAAACCTTGGCCGAAAAGGGGTCCTGTTTGATCTTGAGTATCTGGACGGAACCTGGCCGGTAAGACTCAGGACGCCGGGTCTCCAGAATGTGTCAAACGCCCTGGCAGCGGCTTCGGTTTGCCTGTGCCTAAATGAGTCTCTTGAACACATTGTGGATGGCCTGGGCCGGTTTGGGGGGTTAAAGGGCCGGTTTATGGTGAGGTCCCTGCCGGGGGACATTATCCTGGTAGATGATACCTATAATGCAAATCCTTCCTCTTTGACAGCCGCCCTTGAGTCTGTGAAGGCTTTGGTTAATGGGGGCACGAAAATAATTATCGGTCTGGGAGAGATGATGGAGCTGGGAGATGCAGCTGAAAAGGCCCACAGGGAAGCGGGACGCAGGGTTGCGGAATTTGCACCTGACTGTTTTTCGGCCATTGGGGAACATGCCCGCGACATGATAAAGGGGGCCGTTGAGGCAGGCATGCCGCCGGGTAGAGCGAAAGTGGCGGCAACCCACGATGAAATGCTGAAAATAATCAGGGATGAAATGAGGGAGGGATGCCTGATTTTTCTCAAGGGCTCTCGCAAAATGGCCCTGGAAAAAGTGGTTGAGGGTTTAAAGTCCGCATCCGTCGGAATGAATGGGAAATGAATATAACATAACATTGGGAGTGACTACTCACAAGAGAACCGAAAGAGTTCTTTTCAGAGATAAAGCAGTTACAGTAATACAATAATAGGAGCCCCATTTGTACCACGTTCAGCTCTTTACTAATAGTCTTCAGCCTTCAACCTAAATAACCTGAGCAGTTACCATTGGGAGGAGATTTCTTATGGACGGATCAAAGAAGGTATTGATTGTGGAAGATGAGAAAGGTATCAGGATTCTCCTGTCGGACCTCTTGTCAAGCAAAGGATTCGAAGTGAGCATGGCGAGAGACGGGCAGGAATCGCTTGATCAATTGGAGGACGGCAGGTTTGATCTGGTGGTTACGGATATTCATATGCCGAGGCTGGACGGGATCGAGATGCTGAAGCGGATGAAGAAAGAGGGGAGGAAAGAGAAGGTCATTATTATGACCGGAGACTCCTCAGACCAAAGACTTAGAGACGCGGACATACCCCATATTGTGACTCAACTCCAAAAACCGTTCAGGATAGACTTCTTTTTGGATTTGGTAATTGCGGCCACAGCCAATACAAAGTCGATGTCTAACATGGAAATCCAATCCGCCGTAAGCGGAATAGCATAGGGCGTGCTTAGAGATGCTTTATAAACTGATCTATTTTTTTCACACGGAATTATCCTGGCTGAACGTTTTCAGGTACATAACGTTCAGGACTATCCTCTCCATGCTTACAGCCCTCATGATCAGTTTTTTGTTTGGAGCCTGGGCCATCAGGAAACTTCGTGACATGCAGGTAAGACAATATATCCGGGATGATGGACCTCCCAATCACAAATCCAAGGAAGGAACCCCCACTATGGGAGGATGCCTGATTCTACCGGCAGTCATTATATCCACGATTTTCTGGGCTGATCCCGGAAATATTTATGTATGGACAGTGATGTTCGTTGTCCTGTCGTTCGGCGGTATTGGTTTTGTGGATGATTATCTGAAAATGGCAAGAAAAGACAGCAGTGGTCTCAGTGCAACCTGGAAGTTTTCGCTGCAGGTCCTAATAGCCCTTATCGTGGCGGTGGTTCTTTACAATTATCCCGGGTTCGATTCTCGCTTAAACCTGCCTTTTTTCAAGAGAATAGCTCCGGATCTGGGCCTGGGCTATATTCCCCTTGTCGTGTTCATTATCGTCGGGGCCTCCAATGCGGTCAACTTGACTGATGGCCTGGACGGGCTCGCTATCGGTCCGCTGACCGTGGCTTTTGGCAGTTATCTGGTTTTTGCCTATTTAGCAGGGCATGTGAAAATAGCGTCTTATCTGCAAATTCCGTACGTTGCAGGATCAGGAGAAATTTCAGTGGTCTGTGGTGCCGTGGCAGGTGCGGGGCTCGGCTTTTTATGGTTCAACGCATATCCTGCGGAAGTATTTATGGGCGATGTGGGCTCCCTATCCCTGGGGGCTGTTTTAGGCACTGTCGCGGTGATTACAAAGCAGGAAGTGGTTCTGGCGCTTGTGGGAGGGTTATTCGTATTTGAGGCCCTGTCTGTAATTTTCCAAGTGGCATACTTCAAGTTAACAGGAGGGCAAAGGATTTTCCGAATGGCGCCTATTCATCATCACTTTGAGTTGAAGGGATGGCCTGAACCCAAGGTGATCGTTCGATTCTGGATCATTGCGATTATTCTGGCTCTTTTGTCCATCATTACCTTGAAGATTAGGTAATTGATCAGAATCTCATGATGAAACTCATAACCCGTATCTGGTAACTCGCATATGCAGGCCCAAAATAGTCTAAATTTCTCTGGTAAGAAGGTCCTTGTAGTTGGACTCGGGATCTCCGGGCTCTGGACTGCTCGATGGCTGGCCGGGCAAGGCGCCGTTGTAACTCTAAGTGAAATAAGGCCTGAAACCGATTTTGATCCCGGTACATGCAGCGAGATTCTGAGACTCGGAGCCAGACTGGAGACCGGGGGACACAAGAAAAAAACATTTTTAAATACGGAAATGATCATCGTGAGTCCGGGTGTGCCCCATGACATGGAACTGCTTAGTGCCGCCATTAGAAGCGGCATTCCTGTGACAGGAGAATTAGAGTTGGCCAGTCGGATGATAGATACGCCGATGATTGGCGTAACCGGAACAAATGGCAAGTCCACGGTTACGGCCCTTTTGGGTTCGATGATTGAGAATGCAGGTTTCGAAGTCTTTGTGGGCGGGAACATTGGAACGCCCCTTATTGCCTATGCAGCAGGTGAAAGAAGAGCTGACTACGTTGTGGTGGAGGTGAGCAGCTTTCAATTGGATACAATTGAGACGTTTTCTCCTTTTGTTTCCGTGGTCCTCAATATTTCCCCCGACCATCTGGACCGCTATCCGGACTATGAAACTTACGTTGAGTCAAAGCTGCGAATATTCAGCAATCAGGGCCCAGGACAGTATGTCATATTGAATGATGATGACAAAATGCTGTCTTCCATTGAGATACCATCCGGGGTTTCTCTTCTTCGCTACGGAACAGAAGAAAAAGAAGGGCGGCACGCATTTATTGAAAACGGGGGAATTACGGTATGCCTGGACGGCATGGCACGTAACCGTTTTTCTATCGATTTTTTCAGCCTGCCGGGAACGTACAATCTTGAAAACCTTTTGTCTGTCGTGCTCTGCGGCATGACGATCGGCATTGATCCCGGTGCGATTCAGAAAACCATAGATGAATTCAGAGGCCTTCCTAACAGGCTTGAATGTGTGGCGGAGATAGGCGGCGTGGTGTTTTACAATGATTCCAAGGCCACCAATGTGGATGCGACAGTCAGGGCTGTTATGAGTTTTGAGCAACCCTTGATTTTGCTGGCAGGAGGCCGCCACAAGGGCGCGGATTATACTCCTCTGGTCAGTGCCGCCCGGGGAAGGGTGAAAAAGGCCATTTTCTTGGGAGAGGCAAAAGAGTTGCTGGCTTCCTCTTTTGAGGGTGTTCTCCCTTTTCATATGGCCAAGGATATTGATGAGGCGGTGTCCATCTCTTTTTCGTGTGCCAAGAGCGGGGATGCCGTGTTACTGGCACCGGCCTGCTCCAGTTTCGATATGTTTTCAGATTATTCGCAAAGAGGCAGGGTGTTCAAGGCGGCTGTTGAGAGGCTTGTTCATGGCTGAAAAAAAATCGTCAAACACGGGATATGATTACATGATTCTTATCCCGGTCATTGCGCTGCTTGGCGTGGGGTTAGTGGTGGACTATAGTGCGAGTTCTCACTTAGCCGCACACAGGCTTGGTGACGGGTATTTTTATCTGAAAAGGCATGCCCTGTTTTGCGTCTTGGGTCTCGGTCTCATGATATCAGCGAAGAATATTCCGTTCGCCCTGTACCCGAAACTTGCATATCCTCTGCTGCTCTTAAGTTTTTCTCTGCTTATCCTCCTTTTTATTCCAGGATTCGGATACAAGGTGAGCGGTGCCTGCCGGTGGTTAAGATGGGGCGGTTTTTCGTTTCAGCCATCAGAACTCGCAAAAATTTCCCTGGCAATTTATATGGCCTACTCCATGTCTAAGAAAGGACCGAACATGGAGACTTTTTCAAGGGGTCTTTTGCCTCACTTGGGAGTGGCCGGTGCCTTTATGTTGCTCATAGTTCTCCAGCCGGATCTTGGAACGGCTGTTATTATCGGGTGCTGGGTTTTGATCGTTCTGTTTGTGGGTGGCGTCAAGCTTGTCCATCTCTTTTCGGTGTTGATGGTTTTTGCTCCAATCGTTCTATGGCTCGTATTGCGTGCTGACTACAGGCTCAAAAGATGGTGGGCCTTCATTAACCCATGGGAGGATCCGGAAGGTATCGGTTTTCAGATAATACATTCCTTCCTGGCCTTTGGGTCCGGCGGGATTTTTGGAGCGGGCCTGGGAAACAGCAAACAGAAGCTGTTTTATCTGCCTGAGCCCCATACCGACTTTGTTCTCTCCATTGCCGCGGAGGAACTCGGGTTTGTGGGGGTCAGCTGCATTGTTGTTCTGTTCGGAATTCTGATTATGCGGGGCATTAAAGTTGCCCTTAATGCAAGAGACCTGTACAGCAGTTATTTGGCTCTCGGATTGACCTGTTTGATCGGCCTTCAGGTGTTGGTCAATATGGGTGTGGTCATGGGACTGCTCCCAACAAAGGGGCTGACGCTGCCTCTCATCAGCTATGGGGGATCTTCTTTGGTCCTTAATCTTTTCGCCATAGGTATTCTGTTGAATATCTCTTCGAGGACCTGATGGAAAGGGAACGGGACAGTGAGAAACGCGGAACGCGGGATGCGGAATCCGCATTCGTAATAGCCGGGGGAGGGACAGGAGGCCACCTTTTCCCGGGTATTGCCGTTGCAAGGGAACTGGAAAAGAGGTTTGAGAGACCGGAGATCATTTTCGTGGTGGGACGCAGGAAGATGGAAACGGAAATACTGTCCCGTTACGGATACCGGGCAAAATGTATTGATGTGGAAGGGATGAAGGGGCGGGGATTGAAACAGGGGATTGCCGTGCTGGCCAAATTACCAAAGAGTATGATGCAGTCGGTTTCTGTTATCAAGGAGTTCTCCCCCCTTTTGGTTCTTGGAATGGGAAGCTATTCTGCCGGCCCGGTGTGTCTGGCAGCCAAGTTCATGAGAATACCCACGGCCATTCATGAACAAAACTCCTATCCCGGTCTCACGAATCGCCTGCTGGCCAAGATTGTTGACCGGGTGTTTATCTCTTTTGAGGAGAGCAGGGCGCACTTTAAGACCAGCGCGCTGTTTTTGACAGGCAGTCCGGTGCGCGAGGAATTCATCCCGGATCAAAGTAGAGGGCGCATCGAGCGGGAGAAGTTTACGATCCTGGTTGTAGGCGGCAGTCAGGGGGCCAGGGCCATCAACCGGGCCTTTGCCGAGGCCCTTGTATATCTGAAGAGCAGAGGAAGGGATCCGGAGGTGATCCATCAGACCGGAACGGTGGATTACGACCAGGTAGTGGAGGATTATCGGGAAAAGGACCTCAAGGGGGAACTGATGCCTTTTATTCAAGACATGACCGCGGCCTATAACCGTGCCGATCTGGTGGTGAGCAGGGCCGGGGCACTAACAATCTTTGAGTTAGCAGCATTAGGCAAGCCTTCTGTCCTGATTCCCTATCCCTATGCTGCGAATCGACATCAGGAAATCAATGCAAGAAGCCTGGTCCGTGCGGGAGCCGCGGAGACGATTCATCAAAGGGATCTGACCGGGGAGGGCCTTTCACTGGTCTTGATGAAATATATGGATGACAGGTTCGTCCTGGAGGAAATGGGCAGGCGGGCACGGAAGATAGGAAGGCCTGATGCCGCAAAGGTCATCGTGGATAAATTACTGGAATTGATTAAGTTATGAAGCAGTTCGGGAAGACAAAACATATTCATTTTGTTGGTATCGGAGGCATCGGCATGAGTGGTATTGCCGAACTCCTGATCAACTTAGGATACAAGGTCAGCGGTTCCGATCTGAAAGATACGCGTGTCACCAGACGGCTTGCCGCACTGGGGGGACATATTTTTCATGGCCATGAGATCGAGCATGCAAAAGGAGCCGATGTGGTGGTTTACTCCTCGGCCGTGAGGCAGGACAATCCTGAGATCCTTGAGGCAAAGGACCGCTATATCCCGGTCATAACGAGGGCGGAAATGTTGGCGGAGTTGATGCGTCTTAAATACGGCGTGGCTATTGCAGGCGCCCATGGAAAGACCACCACAACATCTATGGTAGCTTCCATACTGACGTCCGGACAGCTTGATCCTACAGTAGTTATTGGGGGAAGACTCGACATCTGGGGCGGGTCCAATGCCAAATTAGGTCAGGGTGATATCCTGGTGGCCGAAGCGGATGAAAGCGATGGGACCTTTCTTGCGCTGTCTCCCACCATAGCAGTGGTGACCAATATAGATCAGGAACACATGGATTACTACGGGGACATGGATAATATTCGTGAGACCTTCATTGATTTTGTCAACAGGATTCCCTTTTATGGCACAGCCATACTCTGTCTGGATGACGAGGAGATCCAGGGGATTATTCCCCGCCTCAACAAAAGGTATTTGACATACGGCATGAATTCACAGGCAGACCTGAGAGGGAGAGCTCTGGAGAAGGGAAAGCTGGGATTTGACTTCGAGGTTATATTTAAGAATCGTTCACTGGGAAGGATCACAGTTGGGATGCCCGGTGAACACAATGTGGCAAATGCCTTAGCGGCCATGGCTGTCGGCCTTGAACTGGATCTGGATATCAAGGTGATCCGGGAGGGCCTGAAGAGCCTGGGCGGTATTGCGAGACGCTTTCAGACAAAGGGGGAGGCGCGCGACGTACTGGTCCTTGATGATTACGGACACCATCCAACCGAGATCATGGCCACACTCAAGACAGTGAAGGAGTGCTGGCCTGAAAGGCGATTGCTTGTGGCCTTCCAGCCACACAGGTATACGCGAACCGAATCCCTTTTCGATCGTTTTGTTATTAGCTTTAATGAGGCAGACATTCTTATTGTGACATCCATTTTTTCTGCAGGAGAGAAAGCTATTGACGGAGTGACTGCGGAGTGGCTTTCTCGGGGCATTAAGGAACATGGGCACAAGGAGGTGATCTTTTGCCCGCGGCTGGAAGACATGCTTTCCACTCTTTTATCGGTTATTAGACCAGGAGATCTGGTCATAACTCTTGGAGCGGGGAATATCTATGGAGTGGGTGATCAGCTTTTGAAGAAGCTGAGCGCAAAGAGCTGAGAGCTTTGCTTTATGTACAATCATGGACAGAAGACAGAAAGAGGAACTGACAAGACTGGCAGGGCAAGCCATTCGGTTTCATTGTCCCATGGACGGATATACGACGTTTCGTGTGGGAGGACAAGCAGAAGCCCTTTATGAGGCGGTTGATCTGGAAGTACTTAAAAGGGTGTTAGCGTATCTTGATAAGGAGCATATCCCCTATTTGGTGGTCGGTCGGGGCAGCAACATACTGGTAAAGGATAATGGCCTTGAAGGACTCGTCATCCTGCTTGGCGGATCATTAGCCCGTGTCGAAGAAAAAGAAACGGATGACATTTACGTTCTTGCGGGTGCGGGGCTGCATCTTGTCGAACTTCTGAGTTACTGTCGTAGTTCAGGATTGGGGGGGCTTGAGTTTCTCTCCGGGATTCCAGGAACGGTTGGCGGGGCAGTTGCCATGAATGCGGGGGCCTTTGGAGAAGAGATCGCATCCAGAGTCAAAGAGATCCATGTGGTCAATACGCGAGGAGATTTGATTGTAAGGGATCGGTCGTCTGAACTCGAGTTTTCATACAGGAAGCTCAATATGGAGAAGGGGAACGTGATTGTTCGGGTCCTTTTCAGGCTGACATCGGAAGCTGAAGGAACTGTGGCAAAACGAATTTCAGATTACCTGAAAAGGAAAAAGGAAAGTCAGCCGCTGGAATATCCAAGCGCAGGTTCAGTGTTCAAGAATCCACCGGATGATTATGCCGGCAGGCTCATTGAGAAAGCGGGTCTGAAAGGAAAGAAAATCGGAGGGGCCATGATATCCGAAAAACACGGCAACTTTATTGTAAATACCGGTGGTGCCAAGGCAAAGGATATCCTGGATTTAATGTATCTGGCTCAAGAGACCGTGAAAAAGGAAACCGGCATTCAACTTGAGCCGGAAATTCGAGTTGTCGGTAAGTGAAAGATGAGGAAACGATCCGTCTTATCTAAACAGTCTATTAAAAAAAGAAGAAGGAAGAGGAGCTTCTTCGCGGTATTCGGCGTGATAAACAGGATTGGTTCCGGCTTTGCAAAACTTTTCTGCCTGCTTTTAGCTGTGGCCGTAATAAGCCTTTCCTTCCTGTCTATTTACCATTATCTGCTCACTTCTCCTTACGTGAAGCTCAGACAGGTGAATGTTACAGGAGTTGACAGTAAATTAAGGCATGAACTCATCCGGATATGCGGATTAAACTCTGAATTGAGCCTTGTGGGTCTTAACCTTAACGAGTTGAAACTAAAGATGGAAAAGCACCCCTGGGTCAGATCAGTCAAACTGGAAAGGCGATTTCCGCACAGCCTGTTTATTCAGGCAGAAAAGCAAGTTCCGTCGGGACTGGTGGTGATGGACAAGACCTACTATATGAACCGGCATGGAGAGATCTTTAAGGAAGTGAACGATTCGGAAGAGATGGATTTCCCGATTATCACGGGCATTTCCCGGGATGAATCGGAAAATCGTGAACAATTGCATAGGGCCGCCCGTATCATAAAAATCCTGGAGTCGGAAAAGGGGCTGTGGTCATTGAGCGAACTTTCGGAGATTCATTTGAAGAAAAATAGAGGCATGTCTATTTATTTCAACCACCTTGCAGCAGAGATAAAAGTGACGGCAAAGGATCTTGCAGACAAAATGGACGGTTTGAATAAGGTGGCGGAGCATTTAAGCAGAACTGGTCGGATACAGCAGGTGACCAGAATCGACTTGAATCATGTGGATGGAGCAGTGGTCTCCTTTAGAAAAGGATGACAGCGGACTTATAGCCTGTAACCTGTGAACGAGGTAACAGAAGATGCCTGGAGAAATTGTAGTAGGTCTTGATATTGGGACTACCAAAATCTGTGCTGTGGTTGGTGAATCCCGTCCCAGCGGGGTAGAGATCATTGGCATGGGGAGTCACCCTTCGGATGGTATTCGAAAGGGCGTTGTTATTAACATTGAACATACCGTGAATTCCATAAAAGAGGCTGTGGAAGAAGCCGAGACAATGGCCGGGTGTGAGATCAGTTCCGTTTATGCCGGTATTGCCGGAGGGCATATCAAGGGATTTAACAGTGAAGGAGTAATTGCCCTTAAAGAGAAGGAGGTGACGAAGAAAGATATCGACCGTGTTATTGAAGCCGCAAGTGCGGTGGCCATACCCATGGACCGTGAGGTCATTCACACCCTTGTCCAGGAGTTTATCGTGGATGATCAGGACGGAATCGTGGATCCTTTAGGTATGTCCGGTGTTCGCTTAGAGGCCAAGATTCATATTGTAACGGGTGCTGTTACATCGGCGCAGAATATTATCAAGTGTGCAAACCGGGCTGGTTTGGATGTCCACGATATTATCCTCGAGTCTCTTGCGTCCAGCGAGGCAGTTCTTTCAAACGAAGAGCGTAACCTTGGATCTGCTCTAATTGACTTTGGAGGGGGGACGACCGATATGGCGGTGTTTTCGAAAGGAGCCATCAAGCATACATCGGTTCTGCCCTTAGGGGGGGATAACCTGACATATGACATCGCCATAGGGCTCAGGACACCCAAGTTAGAGGCGGAAAAGATCAAAATTAAATACGGATGCGGACTTTCTTCATTGATAGGTAAAGATGAAACCATTGAAGTGCCTGGCGTGGGGGGAAGAAAATCGAGGGTTTTATCGCGGCAGATCTTGGGAGAGATTTTGGAGCCCCGGGTTGAAGAGATATTTACCTTGATTTACGGTGAACTTGTACGGTCCGAATACGAAAATGCCATCAGTTCGGGTGTGGTTATAACGGGTGGTTCGGCAGAATTACCGGGAGTGCCGGAGTTGGCGGAACAGATATTCAATACTCCTGCCAGAGTGGGATATCCTCAGGGAATCGGGGGATTAGTAGAAGTTGTTAATAAACCAATGTATGCAACGCCCGTGGGTTTGGTCCTATACGGATCAAAGGCGGGCAAAAAGGCCAGAAAATTCAGGATAAGGGATGTCAATATTTTTAATCGCGTTATGAACAGGATGAAAGGCTGGTTCAAGGATGTGATTTAAGGCCATAGGCGATTAGCGATTTAAAAGCTGAATGTTTTATTAACTTTAGCAAAAGGAGGGACATCATGAAATTTCAGTTTGTAGAAGAAAGACAGAAGTACAAGGCCAAGATAAAGGTGGTAGGTGTCGGGGGCGCAGGCGGCAACGCAATCAACAATATGATTGTTTCTAAGTTAAAGGGAGTTGATTTCATTGCAGCGAATACGGATCGACAGGATCTCGATCGATCCGCGTGCCCTCACAAGATACAGCTCGGCCCGTCAATAACCATGGGGCTCGGGGCAGGGGCCGATCCGGAAATCGGCAGGACATCGGCTGAGCAAAGTGTCAGTGAGATCAGGGAATCCATAGAGGGTTCTGATATGGTCTTTATAACGGCAGGTATGGGAGGAGGAACAGGCACAGGCGCTTCCCCTGTGATTGCCAAGGAGTGCAAAGAAAGCGACGCCCTGACCGTAGCGGTTGTGACTAAGCCCTTTGCATTCGAAGGTGAAATGCGGATGAAAAGAGCCATGGAAGGAATCGAAAAACTCAAGGATGAGGTTGACAGTCTCATCATAATTCCCAATGAACGCCTTAAGTCCCTGGGAGGCAAAAACACGACCTTTAAAGACCTGATTGTACGTGCGGATGATGTTCTTCTCCAGGCTGTCAAGGGAATCTCCGATTTGATCATGAGCAACGGCTTTATCAACCTGGATTTTGCAGATGTCAAAAAGGTTATGGAACAGATGGGTCCTGCTATCATGGGAATGGGGGTAGCATCCGGGGAAAACAGGGCTGCCGAGGCCGCACAGATGGCTATAAACAGCCCGCTCATGGAGGATATATCAATCGACGGTGCCAGGGGGGTCCTTATGAACATAACCGGGTCTTCCGACATGACCATGGACGAAATTACTGAGGCATCCAACTATATTAAAGGAGAAGTACACGAGGATGCGGAGATTTTCTGGGGAGTGACATTTGATGACAGCATGGGGGAAGAGGTCCAGGTGACCGTTATTGCTACCGGAATAGACGGTGGGGGTAGTGCCTTCTACAGAAAGTACAGCAATGGCAATATCAGCGAATTCAGTAATGTGGTCAGCATCAGAGACCCAAGGCCGGAAGAGATTGAAGAGGACTGGTCGGTCAGAATGGACGGCGAGATCCTGGATATGCCTACTTTTCAAAGAAAGGAGATCGGTATTGAAGGGTCCGAGGATAAGGACCTGATCAAACCTAAGAAAAAGGGCTTGTTTAGCATGTTTAGTTTCAAGGATAATCTGGATTACCCAACCTTTCTAAGGGCGAAGGCTGACTGATTTTGAGCGTTCAGCAGTCATCAACAAGACATGAGTTGTTGACTGGAAACCAGACGTTGATAGGTTGGAAGCAAGCGACTTCAAGGAATTGAAAATATGGAAAATGGTTTGTCCGTTGATCCAGGCGGCCTGCAATTGTACCCTCAAAAGCTGAAAGCTTTGCTTTGAGGTAAAAGGAGAAGTGTCTGGCGATATTATTTCCCTGTACCGGGCCAGGTTGGCCAGAGAAAAGGGAACTGTCAAAAAAGATCGGGGCGGTAAGCTCTCTATTGCCCTGGTCTATCCAAACTATTATCGCCTTGGCATGTCAAATCTGGGTTTCCAGATTGTTTATCACCTTTTCAACAAAAGGCCCGATGTTGTTGCAGAGCGCGTTTTCCTGCCTGAAGGTCAAGAATTGTCCCTCTACCTCCAGTCAGGAAACGCGCTGCTGTCCCTGGAGTCTCAAATCCCGCTTCAAGAATTCCACCTCGTGGCCTTTTCCCTTTCCTTTGAGAATGACTATCCCAACATACTGAAGATCTTAGAACTGGGCAAGATTCCGCTTCTGGCGGAAGAACGCCGTGATCCGTGTCCCTTTATAATGGCAGGAGGTATTACAACGTTTCTGAATCCTGAACCCCTGGCATCCTTTATGGATTTTTTCCTGCTGGGAGAGGCCGAGGCCGGCCTGAACGAATTTGCGGATCTCTTTTTGGAAATCGGGCGCCTGAATGCCAATAGAGGGGAGGTTTTAAAAAAACTAGCCAGAAATATGGACAGTTTGTATGTTCCATCCCTCTATCAACCGGAATACCAAAAAGACGGCTGTCTCAAATCCTTTTTTCCTAAAAATAGCGAGGTTCCTGAAAAGATAAGGAGGACCTGTTCCATTACAGGCGGATCTGCGGACGGGCAGGTTCCAATATCCAAGATAACAACACCTGATACGGAATTCAGCGACAAAATCCTGATCGAAATGGGAAGAGGTTGCGGACGTTCCTGTAGATTCTGTGCCGCCGGCTACGTCTATCGTCCCCCAAGGTTTTATAGTGAATCAGATATAATATCATCAACCGAAAAGGCCCTGGAAAAATGCAATCAGGTGGGGTTGTTGGCCGCGGCAGTATCGGATATTCCGGGGATAGAAAATGTGACTTCCCTGATCGTGAAAGACGGATGCAGTTTTTCTGTCTCGTCCCTGAGAGCCGACAGCCTTACAAAAGGACTTCTTGAGCATCTTAAACAGGCAGGACAGAAAACGCTGGCAATTGCGCCTGAGGCCGGATCCGAAAGACTGCGAAATGTGATCAATAAGCACCTGACAAGACAGAAGATCATGGAGGCGGCAACACTGATTTCGGAGACGTCTGATTTTTCTGTTCGACTTTATTTTCTTGTTGGGCTTCCCACTGAGACCAGAAGTGAAGTTGAAGAAATTGTGGATCTGGTTAAGGGGATCAAGCACCACATGGTCAAAGCGTCCGCAGAACGGGGCAGAATAGGCCAAATAAGGGTTAGCGTGAACTGTTTTGTCCCGAAACCGTTTACCCCTTTTCAATGGTTTCCCCTGGACCAGTTATCCTCACTCAAGGAGAAGCAGAAGTGGATAAAAAAGGCCCTTGGCAAAGAGGGAGGTATAAAGGTAAATCCTGATATTCCCAAGTGGGCTTACGTCCAGACATTGCTTTCAATGGGAGACAGAAGGGTGGGTGCAATCCTGCATGCTTCTCATAAGTTGGGGGGAAACTGGACAAAAGCGCTTCGGTTCTCCGACGTGAATCCCGACTTTTTCGTTTACCGTCCCAAGGGGCTTGATGAAGTCCTGCCGTGGGATTTTATTGACAACGGCATTTTAAAAAGCCATTTAATCAGCGAATACAAGCTGGCACTTAAAGGGGAAGAATCAGATGTTTGCAATGTAGGTGAGTGTTTCCGCTGTGGGGTGTGCAGTCGGAATGGACAATAGAGTGTGCGGGGAGTCTTTACTGACGAGAGGTCTTGTTTGTTTTGTGGGTGTGATAGATACGGTGAAAGGCGGTAAAATGAGTAGAGATAGCCAGGAACCAGAGTGCTATGGTGAAGAAACCAAAAATAGAGCCCGCCGCCAAGATGATAATCCGCTCTGCTCTTTCCATAAGCCCGACAGCACATTTCGGAATAACGAGTTCGGCCCGGGCACGGACATAGCTGACCAGGAATGTGCCGCATATAATAACAAGAACAAGGATGGTATTTCCAAGGTCGCCGTTTTTGGCGAAGTAGGTAAGAACCCCCGCGAATATTAGAAAATCAGAATAGCGATCAACTACAGAGTCGGTAAAAGCTCCTATCTTCGAACCCGAATCTCCCGCCCTTGCTACAGCACCGTCCAACATGTCAAAAAAACCTGCCAGAAGGATGACTATACCCCCTGCAACTATGAACCCACGGTAATAGCAATAGGCAGCAATACCATTTATTATGAGGCCGATAAGGGTGAGGTTATTGGGCGTTATTTTGTGACGGTGTAAAAATAAGGAAATACCGGTCAGGATTTCTTCAGTTCTATTTCCGACTATTCTTTTTAACATAACGCGTATTTCGTAGCGATAAAAATAAAAATTTTACTAAAGCTATTAAAGATGCGTGCTAACATCAGAATCGCGCCAAGTATTTGATTATAGCCCGAAACATCAACAAGGTAAAGGGAAATAGCTCTTTCCCCTGGGGGATGAATTGCGGGTATATCCGGGGCACGGGCCGAACAGTACCATCGGAAGGGAGCGCATGAGCAATCCATTTTTCCGTTTTAGCAGGACAGCATAATTCAAGCATCCCTCTCTATTCGTTTCGCGATAGTCCGAGCTGCAAGGATTCCGCTGGCAGAGGCCTGGAGAAGGCTCCGTGTGATGCCAGCGCCATCGCCAATGGCGAAGAGATTGGTCACTTCGCTTTCCAGTTCAGATGTTACCTTAATTCGGTTGGAGTAAAATTTTACCTCCACGCCGTAAAGGAGTGTATGCCGTGAATACACGCCCGGTGCCAGTCTGTCTAAGGACTGGAGCATCTCAATAATGCTTAACAGGTGCCGGTAAGGGAATACGAAGCTCAGGTCGCCGGGAGTGGCATCAGGAAGCGTTGGCCGGGTAAGACACCTGTCTAAGCGCGATCTGGTGCTGCGCCGTCCTGCCAACAGATCCCCCAGCCTTTGAATGATTGCCCCGCCACCAAGAAGATTCGCCAGCCTTGCGATGTGAATCCCATAACCAATGGGATCGTCGAAGGGCTCTGTGAAGGCACTGCTCACTAATATGGCAAAGTTTGTGTTCTCACTTCTCTTTCCCGCGTAGCTGTGGCCGTTTACGGTGATGATCCCCGCGTTTTTTTCGGTTACGACTTCACCGTAAGGGTTCATGCAGAAAGTTCGAACCTTCTCGTCAAAGGTCTTGGAGTAGTGGATGAGTTTTGATTCATAGGTGGTATCAGTGATATCCTTTAGTACGGTGGCCGGCAGTTCCACACGCACGCCGATATCCACAGGATTTGCCTCGGTGTTGAGTCCCAGGGATTGTGCCTCATTTTTCATCCAGCCTGCCCCTGACCGGCCCGGGGCGGCCACCACAAACCGGCTGCTGATCAATTGGCCGTCAGCCATTCTCACCCCTTGAATCTCACCATTTTCAGCCACAAGGTTTTGGACCGGATGACTTGTACGTGTTTCGATCCTTTTTGAAAGGGATTGTCGAAAGCGATCCAGCACGACACGACAGTTTTCAGTCCCGATATGGCGGATCCGGGTGGGTATAAATTCAAGATCTGCCAGGCGGGCGCGATTAGCTAGGTCTTGAAGTTTTGGTGTAGGTTCGCCAAAAAGATTGCCCGGTGCCCCGTGCGTCACATAGAGCTCATCAGCGGCGCTAAGCATCTGGGAAAGGGATTCCTTGGCAATAAACTCCCCCAGGTTCCCGCCTACTTCGGTGGAGAGCGTCAATTTGCCATCGCTGAATGCGCCGGCGCCGCCCCAGCCGCAGAGCATGTCTTCAGGGTCCGTGCGATTACGCTGATCGAGGTCTTTGCCCTTTTCCAGTAATAGTACGGGCTTAATGCCAAGTTCGGCCAGGGTGAGTGCCGCAAAGATGCCGGCCGGACCTGCCCCAACAATGATCACTTCATAATCGACACGCAGGTCATCATGGGCGACCGTGACCTTGTAAGGCATATCCAGATCGGACATGATCCGATTCACGATCTCTTGCCATTGCTCCTGGTTTAAAGGTATTGGATAGGGATCTCCGCCTGACGGGGGCCTTAAAGGATCTTTGGGTTCGTATTTTTTGGCATTGATATTCACGGAATCACCTTTCACCATGTCGGCATCCCCGATGTGTACCAGAAAAGTTTCTTTTTTGGGTTTAAGACGCTCAATGAAACGGATTGCCCTCTGAAAACTCATATGATGCGGCCGGTTATTGAGCGGTTCATTCAACCAGAAGGACTGAATAATTAAGTAGTCCGGGTTAATCAGTTCCGGAGGGACCTCCGGAATGTCCATGAAATCGGAGGTATACACCAGGCGAATTTCCTTTCCAAATTTATCCTTTGATCTGACGGCAAATCCCACCGATCCCTTTGCAAAAGCACCATGCTCGGTCTTGAAAGGCAGGACCTCAAATTCTCCCATCTGAAACCAATTGCCGGGCTTGATTTCGATAATTTCTATGACATCCATTTGCTCTAAGTACGCAAACCTGGGACTGATAACCTCCCAGCTTTTAGCGGTAAGGTAGACCGGTATTGGACGAAACGCGTCTCTGGAGACGTTGCGTTTGTAAGCGAAAAGCTCATCCAGACCCATGTAATGATCACCGTGCTCATGGCTGATCAAGACTCCATCTATCCTGTCCACCCTATTCCTCAGGAGCTGGGACCTGATGTCGGGGCCGCAATCCATAAGCAGGTTGGTTTTGTTTGAAAGAAGGAATGCGGTTCGCTCCCTTTTTTCACCTCTTTTACGCATCTCACGGCATATGAGACAGTCGCAATTTATTTCTGGTACGCCCCATGCGCCGCCAGTGCCAAGAAAAGTAATATCCATATATGTTGTCCTCTATCAAGAACAGGCAGAGGACCACGGGCGTGAGCCCGTGGGTATCTACTCAGGTTATTTAGGCTGAAGGCCCGTCGACAAGTCTCGGGGCCGAAAGGCCTCTGGGTCGAACGACTGAAGACTGTTAGTAAAGGGCTGAACGTGGTACATATGGGGCTCTTATTATTGTATTACTGTAATTGCTTTATCCCTGAAAAGAACTCTTTCGGTTCTCTTTCCCCTTCAGTCTTCAGTCTAAACACCTTCAGACTGACTACGTGAGTAGTCACATCCTGTCAAAAATTTGACCGGATTACAACTTTCAAGTAAAGGTCCCCATGACTTTTATCATCTAATCGTCTGCCCATTCTCGAAAGGCGTAGAGTGGTTCCGTCGCGGATTCCCGGCGGTACGGTAACCCTGAAAAGGCGTTTTTGATAACCCCAGGGAATATTGACCAGCTTGAGGGTGCCTGATCGTGCTTCCCGCGGCGTGACTTCAATAGACCCGTAAAGATTGGGATCGTTGGCCGATCCTACTGTGCGTATAACCTGAAGGCGATGAGTTTTTTGTTTTACGGTTTTTTGGCGTATTCTTTGTGTAATTCCGGATTGTGGGATCTTGAGAAACATTTTTAAGAAAATGATTCCGAATACAAAGCCGCCGATATGGGCCCACCAGGCAACGCCTCCCATCTGTGCAGAGGAACCTGCCGCGCTGATGAATTGAAGCACAAACCATATGCCGATAAAGAAAAAGGCAGGGAGTTCTATAAAATAAGGTATAAAAAAGATGGGAATGAGGGTCAGTATCCTGGATTTCGGGTAAAGCAAGAAATACGCACCCATAACACCGGCAATGGCGCCGCTGGCGCCGATGGTGGGTATCTGAGAGTGCCAGTTGATGAAAAGGTGGAAGAGGCCAGAGGCAAGGCCACAAAGGAGGTAGAACGCAAGGTACCTTATGGACCCCAGCCGGTCTTCCACGTTATCGCCGAATATATAGAGAGACCACATGTTGCCGAGAAGGTGCCAGAAGCCTCCGTGAAGGAACATGAAAGAGAAAAAGGAAACTACCTGTTGACCGGGGGTAAAGTAGGAAGCGAGCTCCGGAACCGAGTAGCGAGCCGGAACCAGTCCATATGTAACAATAAACCGGTTCAGTCCATCTCCCTGCGCTATCTGCACGAGATAAAACAGCACGTTTGTGGCGATAATGATAGTATTGACCACAGGATAATTTTTGGATTGAATTGTGTCACGAATGGGGATCATAGATCTCACCGCTCGGCTTTCAGGCGAGCATCTTGCTTTTTCTGACAGGATAGCAGGATTTACATGACTTATCAAAAATTCCGTTTGGCTATCGCTCGGGAAGGGCAAAGGCCAGGGAAGAAGAATCATATGAAAGATTGTTTGAGGAGATAAGAATTAAAGGCATGATTTGAAAAGGAAAAGAATATCAGATTTAAGCTGCGGTATGGTTCTGAATAAAGTCTTCCAACTGTGAAATGTGGATACGCGTTAGCTCTCCAAATTGCACGCAACATCGCCTCATTCTTATGGAACTGAAACTGAATTCATTTTTCATTTCAAAATCCGATACGGTTTTGGATGGAATATTTTTCGAATGAATACCATGCCCGGACAAAAATATGTCCAGTTCGAATGTTTCGTTTGACTGCTGTCCGTTGGCAATATACTTAAAGGCAAGTCCTCTCAGGCTGACATTCATAATTTGACCCAGTTTGCTGACATGATTTCTTGTTACAGCAAACGCACCATCTTGGGCATTGAATCGCTTAAGTTGCCTTCGCTCAATCAGCTCTTTTCTGTCCATTGTATCATTCTTTTCCTAATTTATAAGAGGATTACGTAAATTCATTATGCGTAGGCCTAAGGAACTCAAATATTTACTGATTAATAGTTTAAATTACAGTTAAATATGCTTTTGTCAAGAAATTATTTTGGGTCTCATTGGAATTGACATTTGCCATTTGGCATGATAAATTGCCAAAAAAGGAGATGTAACCATGGAGACAACATTGGACAGATTCGGGAGGGTCGTAATACCCAAGCAGGTCCGTGAAGATCTCGGATTAAACCCCGGGGCGGTATTGCAAATCGAAAAAAGAGAGCAGGAAATTTTCCTTAAGCCAGTGCAAGAAGGCCCGCATCTGTTTGATAAAGATGGTGTATTGGTCTTTTCGGGGGTTGCTAATGGAGATATTGTCAGCAAAATACGCCAGCACCGTGAAAAACGCTTGAATGAAATAGGAAACCGGAAGAGAAAATGAAGATTCTATTTGATACATCCGTGCTTGTGGCCGCCGTTGTCCAGCCTCACCCGATGCACAGCCGGGCACTCCCCTGGCTCAAGCGTGCCAAGGCCGGAGAGTATGATTTTGTCGTTGCAACTCATACACTGGCTGAACTCTACGCGGTCCTTACTACTCTGCCTGTAAAGCCCAGAATTTCATCTTCAACAGCATGGCGCCTTATTCAGGAAAATATCGAGGGTTCGGCTAAGATCGTATCACTGTCTCCCTCCGATTACAGACACACAATAAACCGGATGGCTGACTTCGGGCTAAATGGTGGAATAATTTATGATGCGCTTATTGCAAAAGTGGCACAGAAAGCGGGAATTGAGCGCCTTATGACTTTCAATGCCGATGACTTTAGGCGTGTATGGCCTGAAGGTGAAGCGGTTATTTATGTACCATAATAGATAGCTGCCAATTGAGTCATAAATCTTGCAGAAATATGGAAAGAGACTTAACAGTACAGAATTTCCGCAACATAAAAAATTATTAATAAAAGCCCCATAGATGCGATACAAATTCTATTCTGTCACTCCCGCG
>JAFDHL010000328.1 GCA_019308785.1 Deltaproteobacteria bacterium | reverse complement strand
CTTGAAAGGATCCTGAGGGATTTTGGCGAAGAAAGGAGGGCTAAATTAATTGCCAGGGCCATTGTAAGTGCGCGCAGCAGAAAACCCATCGATACTTCATCCCAGTTGGCGGTCTTGACGAAATCGGTGCTTCATTCTCCTTCCCGTCGTTCCAAGACCCAACATCCTGCTACCAGAACATTTCAGGCCCTCAGAATAGCAGTCAACAGAGAATTGGAAAATCTCGAGGTATTCCTAAAAAAGATACCATTACTGATGGCGAAAGGGGGCAGATTAGTCGTTTTATCTTACCATTCACTTGAAGACAGACTCGTTAAACAGGCCATGTTCGACTGGGAGAAAGGGTGTACCTGTCCCCCTGATTTTCCCAAATGTATGTGCGGAAAAGTCCCCATTTTCAGGCGCTTAATCAAAAAAGGCCTGAAACCGAGCAGAGAGGAAATTGAGGATAATCCAAGGGCTCGCAGCGCAAGACTCAGGGCTGCGGAAAGGATTTAGCCATGACAAGGCCAGAAGTGGTTTCGGAAATGGTGAAGTCGAGAAATGCCAAATCAGGTGTCCGGGTCAAGAATTGCCGTGTCAAAAGACGCATATTTCATATGACACGAAGACAGGTTTTCTTGGTCATCTTCATGCTGTTCCTTTTTATGGGGAGCAGTATCGGTTATGTCTGGTCAAATTTTGAAAGGACACAGATTGGCTACGACCTGAGTCAACTGAAAAAAGAGGAAATGAGACTCAGAGAGATAAACCGAAAATTGAGGTTAGACTTAGCCATTCAGAAATCGACGAAGAAACTGGAAGCCATAGCAATCCAAAAACTTGGACTGAGACAGCCGTCTCCAGAGCAGATCATTGTCTTGCCATGAAGGTCAGGAAGAAAAAGTGGATCCGATTTCGTATTTATCTGGTGGGTATTTTTTTCTTGGCCGGGCTGGGAACGATACTGGCCAGGGCTTATCAGCTCCAGATATTGGAAAGGGATCGGTTGAAGGCCATTGCGCGTTGCGGTTATGTCGGGACTATAAAGCTCCCGCCGAAACGCGGGACCATATATGACAGGGAAGGTCATGAACTGGCCCTTAGCATCGAAGTAGGATCAGTTTATGCACATCCAAAGCGAATTAAGGAAAAGGGTAAGACCGCCAGGAAATTGTCCCGGGTCCTGAATGAAAGGCCGGGCAAGATCCTGAATATTTTAAACAAGAAAAGTTCCTTTGTCTGGATAGAAAGGAAAATACCTCCGGATCGAGCCAGACAGGTAGAAGCACTGGGGATCAGGGGAGTGGGCGTGACCACCGAAACCCGGCGTTACTATCCCGGCAAGGAGAGTGCAGCGCATTTGGTCGGTTTTACCGGCGCTGATAATCAGGGTCTTGAAGGCATTGAAAAGAAGTATGACGGCCGTTTGAAGGGACCGCAGTACAGTCTCATCCAGATGCGTGATGCCATGGGGCGACCTTTTGCTATCAGCAGGCCTATTTCTTCCGACCACGGGATGAATGATATCATCCTCACCATTGATAAAGACATCCAGTATAAGGCTCAGGAGGCCCTTAGATCAGCGGTAAAGAAGGCAAAGGCCAGAGCCGGCCACTGTCTGGTTTTGGATCCGGCGACGGGAGAGATCCTGGCCATGGCAGTGGTTCCTGAATTCAATCCCAATATTTTTTCCAAGTACAAACCGTATCAGTGGAGAAACCGGACTGTTACGGATTGTTATGAGCCCGGGTCCACCATGAAGGCCTTTCTTCTGGCTGCGAGCCTGGAAGAGAGTGTCGTGACACCCAATACGAACTTCAACTGCGAAAAGGGTAAATACAGGATCGGCAATCATGTGGTCCATGATACTCACAAGCATGGTGTTATGAGTGTATCGGATATCGTCGTTCATTCGAGCAATATCGGCGCAATCAAGGTTGGCCGGAAGCTCGGGTATGCAACTTTCTGTGAATATCTAAAAAACTTCGGATTTGGCAGTAAAACGGACATTGATTTATTAGGTGAAAGAAAGGGCTTTATCAGACCTGTCAGGAAGGCCAGACCAATCGACAGGGCCACAATCTTTTTTGGTCAGGGCATGACTACCACATCCCTGCAGCTTGCCGTGGCCATGGGGGCGATTGCCAACGGCGGGAAATTGATGCGGCCGTATGTGGTGAAATCTGTTGTAGATGAATCAGGACGTGTGGTTGAAGAAACCTACCCAAAGGTGGTCAGAAGGGTCCTGTCATCCGAGACAGCAGGAAAGGTAGCCGGAATTTTGGAATTGGTTGTGAGCGATAAAGGAACAGCCCCAAAGGCGGCTATCAGCGGTTTCAGGGTCGCGGGCAAAACCGGGACCGCCCAAAAGGTGGATCCTAAAACTAAAAGATATTCCAGGGATAAGTATGTGGCCATTTTTGTGGGATTTGTGCCTGTGGATCAACCGAGGCTGGTCATTTTAGTCGCGATAGATGAACCAAAGGGCATTGCCTATGGCGGCATAGTATCGGCCCCTGCCTTCAGTGAGGTGGGGCAATGGTCCCTGAATCACTTCCGGGTTAATCCACAGATCAGGCTGGTTGAGAAGGGGGTGGATGTCCGGGAAGATATCGACAAAGAGTTGCCCTCCGATCTGGTGGATCATAATGACCTCAGAAAGGTAGGCCTTCTACCTGATTTCAAAGGTCTGGGGATGAGAGAGGTGCTCAAGAAGGGAAGATCTCTGGGACTGAAGGTGCTTTTAGAGGGAACGGGATTGGCGGTTGGACAGAAGCCTGGTCCCGGTTCACCGATTCAGAAGGTCCATACGTTGAGGGTCAGTTTCAGGCCCCCGGCATAGGAAGCAGTCAGCATTCTGCGGTTAGCAAACAGCTATGGCAAGGGGTTTTTGAGTGAAATGCAATTAGGACGACTCTTAAAAGGAATGGCCATTGATGAATCCAGGGGTGATTCTGATCGGGAGATAGAAGGATTGGCCTATGATTCGCGAGAGGTGAAACCCGGATATTTATTCG
>JAFDHL010000058.1 GCA_019308785.1 Deltaproteobacteria bacterium | reverse complement strand
TTTCAATGTAGATAATACCCGTGATGCCGTTGATGAGTTGAAGGCCAAAGATTATCCTTTTATTCCGGCTGCGAACGGGGAAATTGCAAGACCTTTTCGTGACTGTGAATTCGCCTTCATACACCCGAAAAAACTGAATGGCGTTTTGACCGAGTTGATAGATTATAAGGGGGAAGAATTTAAGAAATAGTCAATTGTCCCTTATGCGTTATAAAATAAATTGATAATGTTCAGAAGTTTTCGCATGGGATTTGAATTAATCCTTCCCGAGCCAATGTTTGCCTTTTTGTCTATTATTAGACCTAAGGCTGCAATCCCTTAATTTATTTACCCTTTATGTTAGGCCTTCCTCAATATTATCCACCTCAGTTTCAAGGTCTTTTACCTGTATTTGTGCGGTATCGACTTTCTCTGAGGCGGCTTACTCGTCTTTTTCAGGTGATTCGTCCTTGAGCCGCATTGCTTCCATTATTAGAGCAATAAGCCCCGTCTTTATTCGATTTTCGATCTTTTTCTTGGGAAGGTCTTTGAATTTGATCACCACATTATCCCATGCGATCATTTTAAGAGCAGCGTCTTCGCCCTTGATATCTCCACAAATCGCGTCGCGAAGAATACCTTCGATAAAATAAAAAAAGCCCTGCTGGCCATTGCCTTTAAGTTGGATCTCCAAAAGGCATGTCTTCTGTTCCATTTCGATAAGCTGAAGGAAACTACTCACGGATATGCTTTCGACAAAGCCCTCCTTGGATTCCTGTTTAAGGGCATCGGTTATGGCCCGGTTCAAGACATAGAAATTTACAGGCTTTTGCAAATAATAAAGAGGCTTCAGGGTCTTTAGACGGTCCTTTGTATCTGGAGTTCCATAGGCACTCAGCACGATGACAGGGATAGACGGGAAATTGTTGTTCATGTATGCCAGGAGTTCAAACCCATCCATTTCAGGCATTCTCAAATCGGTTACTACCAGCTCAATACTTGCTGAATTAAGGATTTTCACGGCTGATTTGCCGTTTTCGGCCGCAAAGACATTAAAATCTGATGAATAAGTTTTTAGAGCAGCGCAAACGCCCAAAATAACAGGCCTTTCATCGTCAACTATTAGAATGTTTTTTTTCTTGTCTGGACTCGCCTGCATAACTATAACTCCTGAAAACAAATGGCATACCAGCGGGAAATAGCTTGCCAATTACCCTGATAAGAATTCTCTTTTTGTGGAAAAGAGTATAGGAAAATTGCTCTTGAGAGTCAAAGAAAAATATAAACAGGTGTCAGGTCTCCATAATCAACAATTCATTGGAATTTCTTGTCAAATGTTGAGGCCTGAAACGTTATAATCAAATGCATTTACCGAGGCAATTTGTACTTTCCGATTCTGTCGGAATGCAGGCTACCCAGATATAAGTAACCTTCATGTTCTTGGACCGAAGTAATCTCCATCAAGTGCTTTCCCGTAGGATCATGCAGGCTCTGGATGATATTTCCGTCCTCGTCTAAGGCCAGCACCAAACCATATGGCAAAGGCTTTGGCCAGAAGGCGCGAGGTAGTTTTGACATAAGGGTTTTAAGAAAGGGAAAGGGATGGAGTTTGTCCGCGGTGTCATTGCGGACGGTGAAAAAGGCGACCCAAAATGTTCCTTTGCGGTTGGCCGAGACACCGTCCGGGAATCCAGGCAGATTGTCGATAAAGACATCGCTGGTTCCGGCCTTGGGTCCCTTAAGCCAGTAACGGGTTATGCGGTAACGGTATGTCTCGTTAACCAGCACAAAGTCTTCATCTTGAGACAATGCAATGCCATTAGCAAAGTAAAGGTTTTTCAGTAAAACCTTCACCTCTTTTGTCACCGTGTCATAACTAATGAGCCTGCCGTGTGGTTTGGCCTCCAGCAAATCATAGAGATATTCATTTTGAGCGTACTTGTCGCTGGCGTCGGAAAAATAGATTACCCCGTTCTTAGAAATATCAAGATCATCGGTAAACTTGAAGGGTATTCCATCGGCGGAGGTTGCCAGAGTAGTGATTTTCCCGTTTTTGTCGATGGAGAGCAGCCCCTTGTATGCGTCACAGACAATGAGATTCCCATCCTTATCAAAGTGAAGCCCTAAAGGGCGGCCATGAGTTTCAGCAAAGGTCTCTATCCTGCCATCCGGCCAGAGACGTATAATCTTGCCATCCTGGGTTCCGCCATAGACTCGGCCATGACTGTCCACATCCACATCTTCAGGACCATTTATCTTACCCATGGCTAAATGCTCCGACTGCTTTAAAAGATCATTGGCTGCGAGAACGCCGGTAAGCTCCGGTTTTTTCGGTGGGGTGTATGCGGCAGGGTCAATAGGAGTCTGCCGCACAACAAAAAATATGACCAGTAGTACCAAAATCACAAGGATAGCAATGCCGATCCTTTTTACCATATTACCACCCTCCCTTCGTTTGATTATGAGTCGGTTTTTTCAAGTAAACCTAATAAGCGGGGTCAGTTACTGGCCGCTTTGCTCAGGGCAAAAATCTTCCTGAAACCTATAATACCCCTCTCCCCGGCATGTGTTGCATTGGGTCCCTTGAGAGGCCGGATATGCCTCCCCGCACCCGGAACAGATCTTGATGTTTTTTTTGTGCTTTCGTCCAAAAGGCCTGGTAACCCGAACGGCGCAACAGGATAAGACAGATCTTCGAGCATTGAGAATCTCTCCAAGTAGGACCTCCAACGGAAGATCCTTTTTTGGGATCCTTCGCATGTACCAGTCATAGATCTTCTGAAACAAATGGGCCTTTTTTAGATCAAGCCACACCCGGTATCCAGCCAAGTTCCTTTTGTCATAAAGCGTTAATGCGAACTTGTCCCAGTCCAAGACCTTGAGCCAGCCGTTTCCAACGGTGCATGGTGTAAATATCTGAACGGCATCGGGCAGGCAGTGGCAGGTCTCCACAACCGCGTCCGCTTCCACATCTGGCCTCATGAGTTCCTGGGCCCAGTCTACCATGAACCCGCCTAAGACAAGCCCGGGAGATACAAAACCATGAAAGCGCTCTATATCATTATAAAAAGCACCTAATGATCTGCCGCAGACCATGATTTCGGACAGCCTTGAATCTATTTTCTTAGGCTCCTGCATCCTCACTCCTTGCACGCCTCCACACGGCACGGCACATACCGGTGCAAGGGCGTGGCAGCCAGCCTGTCCCGGTGGGTGTTCTTGGTAAGGCGGTTGACGTTGACTCCGTAAGTCTGTCCTTTGTAATCCAGTCCAAATCCGTGCGGTATGGTCACCGTACCCGCTGCGGCAATATCGGAGACCTCTACCGGTATCCTGACACGGGAGGCCTCTGTGGTTACCCAGGCTTCCTCGCCGTCCTCGATGCCTAACGCATTTACGTCTTTTTTATTCATGATCGCCGTACATACGGTCTTATGTTCATTCCAGGCCGGGTCCCTCATGATGCTGTTTGCCGTGTACGGGAAATGCCTTCCGGCAACCAGTACCAGGGGAAAATCCGCGTTGTTTATTATCGCTTTTTCAGCGTCCGGCTCGATCTCCCTGATCCAGTCTGCCATTTCTTCGATGTAAAGGTGTATTTTTTTGTCCGGTGTTCTCAGTTTCTCCAGATTGCTGTCCGGATCCAGCCTGCCTATCAGGATACCCTCCGGATGGTCCAGAAGCCCCTGAAACAGGGAATCACCCAGAAAGGGTGTTACTTCGTAACCGGCCCTAACGAGATCATCGCCCGCGTGTTGGGGGTACATGGCGAGCAGACCCCAGACCGAGGCCAAGTGGGCTGACTTCATGCCTTGCCCTAAAGTCTTTGCCACGACAAAAGGTAACAGACTGGCGTTCTTTCTATCCTGACTTATCCATTTCATAAGCTCAGCGGCAAAGTCTTTCCGGTCTCCACGGCGGCCGGCCTGAGACATGGACTCTGGTATCTCGGGCAATAGACCTAAGGCATCGGCCAGGCGCGTATATATGTCTCCCTCCTCTAAGGGCTCTCCCCGGGCCTCACAACAAGGCTGCCGGAGTTGAAAGTATGTTTCCGGAAAGGTGAGGCTAAAGAAAGTGGCGTCCCATTTCTCAAAGGCTGACCTTGCCGGAAGCACGTAATGACCCAAACCAGCGGTTTCGGTCATTGCAATTTCAATGGTGACTAACAGGCCCAGTTCCTTAAACGCCTGTTCATAGGCTAAGGTATCGGCATAGGACCGTAGCGGATTTGCCCCGCTAATGATCATGGCCCTTAAACGATCATCTTTTTGGGAAAGGATCTCTTCCGGGATAACATTGGGGGGAAAATACCCCATAATGGCCGGGATACCGGTCTTTTCTGTTCGCCAGGTCTTCGGGTCCCGCTCATCGGAATGGGGCCCCATAGGCATGAGGTGCCCGTTGAATACATTACCGCCATGCGTACCGATATGGCCGCAAACCGCCATGAGAATCATTTCAAGATATGAATTCATGGTACTCTGCCGGTCCATGAGTAATCCCAGATCCGTCCTCATGGCCGTGGGACTCGTGGCATATATTCGGGCTCCCTCCTTGACCGTGTCATAAGCCACGTCGCAGATCTCAAGTGCAGACTTCACATCAAAATCCTTAAACCACGGCGCGATCCTGTCAAAACCGTAGCAGTGCTCCGCGATATAAGCATTATCTTCCCAGCCTTCCTGAAGAATGATGGCGATCAGGGATTTCAAAAACAGGGCCGCAGTGCCTATACGTATTTGCAGGTGGGTATTGGCTTGTTTGGCCGTCTCACTCAGCAAGGGGTCTATAACGATCAGTTGTTTGTCAGGGTCTTTGGCGAATTCATTAATCCGTTTCCGTGCCCGGTTGACGCCTGAATTGCTCACGTATCCGTTCCAGCCCATCACCAAAAAGTTCTCGGCCCGGTCTAAGTCCGGCATCAAATGCAGATTCTGGCGACCATAGGCCCGGCCGTTGATCCAGAAAAGCCCGGTCAATTCCTGGCCCAAAGCAGAGTAATGATACTGGGAACCGAGGGCCGTTAAAAGCGTGCGACCAAAACCCGCCTCCATGTGGCAGCCCTGACCCCCGCCGCCCATGTAAGCCAGGGCACGAGGGCCGTGTTTATCCAGGACCTGTTTCAGCTTTTCCGAAATTTCGGATATTGCCTGTTCCCAGGATATTTTCACGAATTGATCTCCTTCCCTTTTAAGGGGGTGGGTCAAACGTTCTTTATGATCCTGGTAATGGGCTATTTTCATGCCTTTCCGGCAGATATAACCCTTTGTCCTGGGATGGTCCCTGTCAGGGCGGACCTTGGTGATGCGGTGCCCCTGGGTCTGTATCTCAAGGCCGCAGTTATGATAACAAAGCGCGCAAAATGTCTTTTTCCATTCCGACATGGGTCACCCCCGTTAAGATAGTTGGCAAAATAATGTTGGACAAAATACTATTCGCAAAAAAATACCACTTTTACAATATTATTACCGCCTTCCGGCAGCACCTCCAAAACTTATGGGCGGGAGGGGCATGTCTGACACCCATAAGGTATCATCGCCGGTCGCTTTAATGAGCACGTCGGTCTTATAGGAGTATAGGTAGCCGTATGGTTTTCCGTCGGGGCCGAGAATCCTGAAAAGTATGGGTCTAAACATAGGCTTGAATTCAAGCCATTCAACAATCTCATCTAATTGTAGACGGTCCTTTACCGGAAGCCATTTATCGGGGGCAAGGTTTCGGCCGTCTTCCTTCGAATCAAACATAACAGCCGACGGAAAGGAAAAAGAAGGGCCGGCATAATAGACCAGGTACTTGTCCCAGTCGCCCACCAGATCTCGAATTGTCTTTTCGTCCCCAGGCCCCCATTGCGCGACTAATCTTCCGTAGTTTCCAGAACAGGATAAGAATGAAAAGGCGAACAACAAAGGCAAAACAAGGAATGATATTTTTCTCATACCAATCTTATCCATGTAAACGGCCATGATTTCAGGCGTTTTATAACACATAATATAATCACTTCACATTTTTATCTCCCCTTAAAGTGTGGTTTTCTCTTTTCCATGAAAGCCCTTTTACCTTCTTCCATATCTTCACTTTGGAGGGATTGGATAAACAGCGTGCGAAGCGCATCCTCGTCATCTCTTTTAAGTATGGGGTATTCAGCAATCTTATATAGGGTTGACTTGGTGCCTCGAAGGGATAGAGGCGCGTTATCTATAAGGTCTCCTGCAAGGTCATAGGTAAACGCCTCAATGTCCGCATCATCGACCACATAGTTTACGAGGCCCATATTGAGACAACTCTGACTATCATAGGTGCGCCCAGTGAGGAAAATCTCAAGGGTTCGGGCAAACCCCAATACTGTAAGAAATCGCCTGTATCCTTGGTAGGGGTACACAAGACCAAGCTTGGCTGGAGGCATTCCCATCTTTGTGCGCTGTGCAGCGATGCGAATATCACATCCAATGGCGAGTTCACATCCTCCCCCAAAGGCATGCCCGTTAAGCATGGCAATTACGGGATAAGGAAAGTCTCTAATTGATAGGAGGGCTTTTTCAAGTGGGGGGGTCTCTTTCAGGGATGCCTCCATATCAGGTGAAGGAGCGGCTGGCAAGGCTGAGATGTCATAGCCTGCTGAAAAGAACTTGTCCCCGGCTCCCCTGATGACAAGTACTCTAATTGAACCTTCCTTAGAGATATCTTCAATGACATCGGCCATCTTAAGGAGAAACTCAGGTATAAGAAAATTCCCCTTTTCCGGACGATTGATCACCAGGGTGCAGATATGTCCTTCCCTTTGCACAAGAAGTTCAGGTTTTCTTATCACTTACTCCTCCTTTTCAATCAACAGCACTTTTTTTGATAATAAGACCCTTTTTCTGGAAAGGAGTATAGGAAAATTATTTCTGTGCGTCAATTATGAGAGTTTATCAAATCGGAGGGATTCAACGGATCAATGACGGGGTCAAAACTGCCTTTGGCTTTTAATCAACACCGATTCCAATTCCTAAAAACATATCTGTTTGCTAACCCTTTCTATCATATTACTTGCCGAAATATCATCACTTCTCTTATCGTCCCCAATCTTCATATCCGCCTTATATTCTATTGAATGTTGGGACCTGACACCCATCTCAATTTCTAAAATGCTCTTGGGGCTTCTATTCACGGTTTTCTTGGCATTCCATATTTATATCACAGCATCAAATCAAGTAAAACTGTAAATCTGAAGGGCGTCCCCAAAAGTCCACGTTAAACGGATTTTGCATCGTTCTTCAAGTAATTAGAGTAGTCCGTGTAATCAGCCAAATCTGTGGATTAAACATTGAACCTGATACTCAGGATGTTGCCATCCCGGACCAGGTAATTTTTCCCTTCTAATTTCATTCGGCCCTTTTCGCGAACCGCCTTTTCGGACCCGTATGCCATTAAATCATCATATGTAAAGCATTCCGCGCGGATGAATCCGCGGGCCAGGTCCGAGTGAATAGTGCCGGCCGCGTCAAGCGCAGTATTCCCTTCATGAATATTCCATGCCCGCACCTCATCAGCCCCAACGGTAAAGAAACTGATGTTTCCCACAAGCCCATAGGCCAGGCGGGTCAAACGATCCCTGGCCGATTCTTGAATGCCCATATCGGCCATGAAAAGTTTCTCTTCTTCCGGATCATTCAGAGCGGATAATTCCATCTCAAATTTTCCGGCAAATTCGATGACCCGGTGTTTCTTTTTAATCTCGCTCAAAAGGTCGCCATTCTTCCCAAACCAGGATTCGTCCGAGTTGAGGATGATTGTCAGCGGCTTTTGCGTGAAGAATTGAAACCCGTGCACTATCTTTTCCTGCTCACTGTCAAGGACAAGATCGCTAATAGCCTTATTCTCGCTCAAATGGTCGACGATTCTTCGAAGCACCTTCTCTTCCATTTGCAGGGCATTTGTTTTTTTCCCTCGCATGTAGGCATGCGCGATTCGCTCCAACCTGTTTTCCGCAATGATCAGATCGGAGATCAATAACTCGTCGATGATTTTTTCAATATCATTTACCGGTGTCGAAAGGGACTCCGGTTCGTTTGCAAAATTTCGCACCACAAGGGCCAGGGCGTCCGCAATCTTAACCAACCCCATATCCGGACCGGAAAAGAGCCCCTCTCTGGCCGATCCTTTCGTTACACCCACAAAATCAATGAACTCGATAGTGGAAAAGATCGTTTTCCTGGGCTGGTACATTTCTGAAAGACGACGAATCCGGTCATCGGCCACCTCCACTATCGCCACATTCGGTTCGGCTTTGGCGTTTGCGTAAGCAGTAACCGGGGCCTCCTGTTTGGTCAAGGCATTAAATACCGTAGTTTTTCCCGAGTTGGGCAAACCAATCAATCCTATTCTCATAAACTTGTCTCTTTCACTCCTTTCATCGGGTTCATCCGGTTAATGAGCACGCCTCAAGACAACACATGATTGCGAGGTTGAAGGTTGAAGCGGTCTTTTTGTAGTGACTGCTGAAATCACCAGGTCGAGAAGCTCGGAATCGAAGAAAAGACTGCTTCACCCTTCCCATCTGCCAACTTAATATCTGAACAGTTTCGCGGTACTCATTAACCGGATGATCCTTTCATCGTCTACAAAAGGTCAGCCGTCTTTTTTTTGACAGGATTAATCCCGCTTACAGCGGGAGATTAATTTATATTGTAAATATTTATCAATGGGAATATCAGGCAATTTCACGGGTTTTGTAAAAGCTGATATCAGGCCACTTCTCCATGTAGAAACCAAGCTCCCATTCACTGGTCGTCAGGAATGCCAGTGTCCCTTCAGAATCCCTTGCCATGCAGGCGCTGTTTTTCTTTTCAAACTCGGCCATTTTTTTGGAATCGCCGCAATCAACCCATCTGGCGACTTTATAAACAACCGGTTCATAAGCAGCATCGACTCCGTATTCGGATTTAAGCCTGGCCATTGTAATATCAAACTGAAGAAGACCGACTACGCCTAACAAGTATTCGTTACTCGTGACCGGACGGAACACCTGGACAGCCCCTTCTTCCCCAAGCTGTATCAGGCCTTTTTGAAGTTGCTTGATCTTTAGCGGATTTTTCAGTATGACCCTTCGGAAATGGTCGGGCGCAAAATTCGGGATACCCGTGAATTTCAGCGGTTCTTTTTCAGAAAAGGTGTCACCGATCTTAATTGTGCCGTGGTTATAAATTCCGATAATATCGCCGGGAAAGGCCTCTTCAACGTTTTCTCTCTCCTTTGCCATAAAGATCGTGGCATTTGCAAGAGAGACTTCCTTATCTATCCTGTGGTGCATCACTTTCATCCCGCGTGTGAATTTGCCGGAACAGATCCTGATAAATGCGATCCTGTCCCTGTGTGCGGGATTCATGTTTGCCTGGATTTTAAAAGCAAAACCCGAAAACGGTTTTTCATAAGGCGAGACATCACGTGAGACAGTAGCCCTGACATCCGGGGGCGGGGCCATCTCCACAAAAGCGTCAAGCATCTCTTTCACACCAAAATTATTGATTGCGCTTCCGAAGAAGACCGGTGTCTGATTTCCATTCAGGTAATGTTCAAGCTCAAACGGGTTGGCAGCCCCCTCAATTAATTCTATGTCATCACGAAGTTCCCGGGCCCGGCCTTCAAGATATTCATCCAGCCTGGAATCAGACAGGTCTTTTATAACGATGCCGTTCCTTTTTGCCGTGTCCTTTCCGAGAGTAAACAGGTGAAGCTCATGATGATACAGATTGTAGACCCCCCTGAATCTCTTGCCCATACCGATGGGCCAGGACAGGGGCACGCATTCAATCTGAAGTTTGTTCTCGATATCATCCAGGATATCGAGGGGTCCCATTCCTTCACGGTCAAGCTTGTTTATAAATGTTATTATAGGGGTATTCCTCATCCTGCAAACTTCCATCAATTTCTCAGTCTGAGGCTCGACCCCTTTGGCGCTGTCAATTACCATCAATGCGCTGTCAACGGCAGTAAGGACCCTGTAGGTATCCTCTGAAAAATCCCGATGCCCCGGGGTATCCAGCAGGTTGATTTCAAACCCGTTGTAGCTGAACTTCATTACAGATGTTGTTATTGATATCCCGCGTTCCTTTTCAATTTCCATCCAGTCGCTCACAGCATGCCTGGCTGCCTTACGGGCCTTGACAGCCCCGGCCTGCTGGATCGCGCCTGCGAAAAGGAGGAGCTTTTCAGTCAACGTGGTTTTTCCCGCATCAGGATGACTGATAATCCCGAAGGTTCGTCGCTTATCAACTTCTTTTCTGTTATACTTTTCCATAAGGTTTGTTGTGCTCAGCCTGACTACGTGAGTAGTCGCGGTTTGTTTATTTTCGCAGGCGGATTGCCTTGGGTGTCACCTCGACCAGTTCGTCCTCATTGATATATGAAATACATTCTTCAAGGCTCATCTTTGTCCGAGGTGTGAGAATCACGTTTTCATCCGACCCTGAGGCACGCATGTTCGTCAATTTTTTGCCTTTTGCAGGGTTGACCACCAGGTCCTGTAGCCTGCAGTGTTCACCGATTATCTGACCGCCATAAACCCTGGTTCCAGGCCCATAGAAGAGCTTTCCCCGATCCTGAAGGTTAAACAGGGCATAGGCCACGGTTGTGCAGGATTCCTTGGCCACCAGGACGCCTTTATTACGGTTTCGAATTTCACCTGCAAAAGGCCCGTATTCCAAAAAGACATAATTCATAATTCCCATGCCTTTTGTGTCCGTTAAAAACTCCGACCGGAACCCTAAAAGGCCGCGTGTAGGAATCTTGTAGATCAGGCGGGCCATCCCATTGTCCTGGTTCATCTCAAGCAACTGGCCCTTAAGCTCTCCCAGTTTTTCAATGACTGTGCCCATGTACTGTTTGTCAACGTCGATCGTCAGTTCTTCAAAGGGTTCAAGTCGTCTGCCGTTCTCTTCTTTGACAATGACCCGGGGCCTGGTAACCTGGAATTCATATCCCTCACGCCGCATTTTCTCGATGAGGATCGAAATGTGCAGTTCTCCCCTGCCCGAGACCTTGAAACCCCTGCCGCTATCCAGTTCTTCGACCAGAAGGGCCGCATCGGAGAGCGCTTCCCTTTTCAGCCGCTCCGTCAGATGACTTGAAGTACAGTATGTGCCTTCGGTTCCGGCAAAAGGTGAATCATTTGGAATAAAATTGGTGGAAATAGTGCAAGGGTCGATTTCCATGGGAGGAAGGGGGACAGGCTCGTCCGGGTCGGTGTAAGTTACACCCAGCGTAACATCATCCATCCCTGCAACGGCAACTATTTCGCCGACCCCGGCTATATCTGTGGCAACTTTCTTGTTCCCTTCGAAGCGGTACACCTTACTGATGCGAGCCGGGACAAGCGCTCCGTCACGCCGTGCCATGACAATTTCCTTGTTGATATTCAATGTTCCACCCGTTATCTTTCCGATCCCCAATCGCCCAAGATAGGGAGAATAGTCAATAGAACTCACCAGCATCTGAAGAGGTGACCGCGGATCCCCTGCAGGCGCAGGTATATGTGTAATGATCTTTTCAAAAAGGGGTTCCATGGACAATTTTTTGCCTCTAACTTCGGAGAGGATATAACCTTCCTTTGCAGAGGCAAAAACAACCGGAAAGTCAAGGATGTGATCCGGTGCGTTCAGCTTGACAAAGAGATCAAAGACCTGATCGACGGCCCATTCCCGCCGGGCCGCAGGTTTGTCTATCTTGTTTATGACAACAATAATGGGAAGTTCCAGCGCAAGAGACTTCTTGAGCACAAAATAGGTCTGCGGCATTGGACCTTCCTGGGCATCAACGAGCAGAACGGCCCCGTCGGCCATCCTCAGTACCCGTTCAACCTGACCGCCGAAATCGGCATGACCGGGAGTGTCTATGATATTGATCCGATAGTCCTTGTAACGGAATGAGGCGTTCTTGGATGCAATCGTAATACCCCGTTCCCGTTCCAGATCCATTGTGTCCATAAAGCGTTCGGCCACGTGCTCATTTTCCCGGAACATCCCGCTCTGCTTGAACATCTGGTCTACAAGCGTTGTTTTTCCATGATCAACATGTGCGATAATGGCAATATTTCTGATATTGTTCTGATCCATTTAGTATCTTGACTTTGCCCGTCCGGAATGGAAAGTGCAAAAAAAACCGGTCATTATGATACATAATAAAACGACCGGAATTTGATCGATTATTTTTCTAAACTAATTATTTAAACTCAATAACATCTTAATGTCAAGCAAAAATGACTAAATTCAATAAAACGGGGAGGGGGACGTTATTGAATTCGTTGACTTATTGGTGTTGTTGAAAATTGGCGGCAAAGTCCAGTGGATTGGCAGATTTCAAATGTTACATTATTTTCATGTCCGTTTTTTTGGAAGTATAATAGACGGCCAGAAACCAAAGCGTCATGCTTGCTCGCCCCTAAAAAGGGAATGAAGGATATTAAATGAAACAAACGGCTGGAAGTTATTCACCAAATTCAACAACGTCACCGATATTCAATTTAGTTAGACCCCTTTATCCGCTATCAATTATAACCTCTTTTAGGAGCGATAGGTTGTCCAAGGCCTTTCCAGCACCCAAAGCCACCGCAAGAAGGGGGTTTTCAGTGACGGTTACAGGAACCTTTGTCTCTTTTCTCAGTAGAATATCCAGGTTCTTGAGCAATGAACCACCTCCGGTCAACACAATTCCCTTATCCAAAATATCGGCTGATAATTCTGGCGGTGCCTGCTCCAGGGCACTCCGAACTGTTTGAACAATTGTATTTACCTCTTCTGAAAGCATTTTCCTTGCCTCTTTTGAGGTTATGGTTAGAATCTTCAGAATCCCGCTAACCAAATCTCGCCCCTTGGCCTCAAAGGTATCTATATCGTCACCCGGAAAGGCATTGCCAATGTTGATCTTTATGATCTCTGCTGTCCCCAGCCCTATCAAAAAATTGTAATTTCTATGGAGATACTGCGCTACGGCTTCATCCATCTTGTCTCCGGCAACCCTGACGGAATTGCTGTAGACAACCCCGCCGAGGGAGATGACTGAAACCTCTGTGGTGCCGCCGCCGATGTCAACCACCATATTGCCTACCGGTTCATTAATGGGCATTCCCGCGCCTATCGCAGCCGCCATAGGCTCTGCGATAAGAAACACTTCACTTGCACCGGCAGACTTGGCACATTCAATAATGGCCTTCTTTTCAACAGGAGTGATCCCAATAGGTATAGCTATAATGATTCGGGGTCTTATGAACATAGTCCGGCGATGGACATTTTTTATGAAATTCCGGAGCATTGTTTTCGTAGTTTCAAAGTCCGCTATCACTCCATCCTTCATAGGACGGATAGCTTCAATTTTTTCCGGGGTCCTGCCCAGCATCATTTTGGCTTCTTTGCCCAGCGCTAAAACCTCGTCAGACCCCTTTTTTTCTTTTCTGAAAGCCATAACAGACGGCTCGTTCAAAACAATCCCTTTACCTTTCGCATAGATAAGGGTGTTGGACGTCCCGAGATCAATGGCCAAATCATGCGAGAATGTACCCAAAATGGCATCAAGAAACATTATTTTCTAATTCCTACCTTATGGAGGCCCTCAATAAAGAGGTCAAGACTCCGTTTGACTCTTGCTCAGCACCGTGCCCAAATTTTATACACGTCTCCTAAATTGACGATCCGTATATATCTACTTGATAACCCTTTCTATTACGCTATTTGCCGAACTATTAAAAGGGGTGCGGTTATGATTTACGCGTTTTATAACACATAATTTCATCATTTCGCAACTTATCGTCGCCAATCTCTACCTGAGTTATTTGGTTTTTTATGGACGGTTTACGGTGTACTCTCCAAGAATGAACACCGGATAATTTCAAAATCCTCAGCTTCAGCCATGCCTTGATCCGTCCAATTCTTTATTATATAGAGGATTAGTAACGTTCAAAAGTGTATGCATCTTGAAGGGAATGGGACTCTTTTTTCAGGAATCGAAAAATTGGTTGCTGGATTGTACATGACCCTGCTACCTGAGGCGGGCGGGGAGCTTGCTGTGCTTCACGCCCAGGACACAGGATATGGCA
>JAFDHL010000327.1 GCA_019308785.1 Deltaproteobacteria bacterium | reverse complement strand
CGACACTGTAGAGAATCAGGGGCTGGAACGCAAGAAAAAAATGTGGATTTTTCAAAAAAATATGACCGGATTCGTAATGGAAATGACTGCCCCTATTTATTGAGCTATTACCTTGAACGCCTCAATGGTAATGACGAATCCCAATATCCCCCCCCCTTCGTCTAAGTAATTGTCCACACATGCATATGTAAAAAGCATGGAAAAGTCTTTCTCGCCCCCACCTAATCTGGTTTCATGGCCTGTGAGAGAGAAAAGGCCATAGCCCTTCCAGAGATCAAGGGTCCTTTTCCGGTAATGATCGGACAGATATCCCCAACGAATCCACGGCGGATTACCTAAGACATAATCAAACTTTCCCATATAGACCGGGGCAAAGGCGTTTTTGATGTATCGAGCCCAGATCCCGTTTTCCCCCTTGCGCTCAAGCTCTGCTATCTGCTCAAAAACCTTGACCAGAAGGTCATAATCCTTTTCGGGCGCCGGCATCATTTTTCTCAGAAGTTTTGAAAATCCCGGTGTGTCATACCTGGCCTGGATTGCCAGATCAACCAACCCGGTAAAGCGATCAATTCCCTCCTTATCCTGCATGGATAACGGGAAAAAATAGTCGGCCCTGGTGGTTTTAAACACCACCTGGTTCATCTTCCATCCGCCGCTTCTTACATAAGTGGTTGGCGTTAGAACAGAGTCACACAAAAAAACCGGGATAGAGATCGGCCGGACATAGGGTATAAATGGCGAAAACGCGATAAGATAATTGGTCCTTGCCGCCAAAACGGCTAATGGATTCAGATCAAAACCCACGATATTGTTTAAAATCTCCTGTCCTACCTTGCCCATTTCTACCCGCTTTTTGGAAAACATTTTGTCCTTGACCATCTGGATGGCCTGTATCAAAAAAGTGCCGGAGCCGCATGCGGGGTCGAGTAGACGGGTTGAAACATCGCCATCATAGCCGCTTTTCTGGATGAGGTGCTGGGCTAACCAATCCGGCGTATAATATTCGCCCAAATCATGCCTCAGTTTTTTTGGCACTATGAGTTCATATAACTTTTTCAGCAGGTCTATGGTCCATTCCGGCTCTAAGATGGGTGTTGTTGGTTCAAATTCTGCCATGGAACGGGCTATGTTTCGGAAGACATTGGCCAGGGCAGGGGACCAGGCATCAAGATACCATCGAAAAAAATCTGCCTCCAGAAAGTTGGTAATTCCTCTTTCGTTAAAATCGAGTCCGCTTTCCAGATGGGACAATCTGTTCTTCAGTTGTTCATCATCGAGGTTTCCAAGGTCCTTAACAAACGAAATGACTGCCTGGTCCTTTTGCAGGGCCAAAAGTTCGATAGCGATAACTTTCATGAGGAAGGCATAATAGGTATGGATGGAAAAAAGGAGTTGTTTCAGCCGCACGCCCCCAGGCATGCCATAAAGACCGGCCGTTTCAGCAGCTTCCTTTTCGGCTTTTTTCAGTTCCTGTCCGTAAACAACGCCAAAAATGCGGTCCCATTCTTTATAAAACGTTTTGGTCCTGGAACTTTTACTTAACCTTTGCGATCGCATGGCGGCAGAATAGATTTCTGAAACCGCCTGCCGTGCTAAGGGATTGTCAGGGCCAAAAACCCGGGCCAGATCCTCTGCTGTCAAAGGCCGCCTGGCAGCGGCCCTCACAAAAATAAGCAGATTGGCCAGACTATCCTCTTTGATATCATAAGGGCCTAATCTACAAAAACCCACAGCCACTGGTCTCGTAGGGAACAATTTTTCTGCGGGTCTTCAATAGGTATAGGTGTTGAGATAACGCGTTGGGTTCGGGAATAACGCACGAAGAGTATTCTATGCCCATCAATGGCCATGCCAACAGCCTTTTCGAGAAACTGTTCATTATTGGGCTTATGGGATAGGGATTCTTCGGTAAGGTATTTCTGCAATTGGAGTTCGGCCTTTTTAATATCCCTCGATGCCTTTAGTTTTCCGGGCCTTTTGTACTCAATAATTAAATGCCCGTACACAGCATCCATCTGGGCCTTGAGAGCAGTGCTTTTCTCATATTGAACGATATCAACATTTACACCAATATCTTCGTATGCCTTCTTGAAAATAGGCTCAAGAGCCATTTTAAGGTCTTCTTCTGTTTTGGCAGATTGAGCAGCCGTTCTTATCCTTTCGGCCATGGTTTTTGTATTAATCTGCCAGTATTGTTTTGTCTGGTTAGGCATGGGGTTTCAATTGCCCGCAGAGTAAAGAAAAAGCAGATCCCTTACTCTAGTCAGAGTGTTCGGCTCTCGAGATAATCAAGCAATCTTCAAACTGCATGTAATGAAAAACTCGGTCAAAATAATTACATTTAGTGCAAAACAAATCAATTCATTATTTTTTGCCAGGGCACCGGCAGGATAAAATATTTGATATTGTAAAACAACTGTGCTATGGAGATGCGGGTTACAGCATGTAATTTTTTTCTTAAGCTTTTCAAGCTTTTAGAACAAAGACAAAACTTTCAGGAAAGGAGATTTAAGATGACTGCAAAACTGATCAAGGGAACTGAAATCCGGGATCAAATCCTCAAAGAACTCGAAGAAGAGGTCAAGAAAATCAAAGAGGACGCCTCCATATCTTATGTCACGGCAAAGATTAAGACAGCGAAAGGGCTCGGATTCAACGAGATCCAGGACAGCCCGCCTGAGGATATTTCCGAGGAGGATTTGCTGGCACTCGTAGATAAGTACAACAAGGATGATTCCATTAACGGCATCCTGGTCCAGTTGCCTCTCCCGAAAAACATTGATGAAAAAAAGGTCTTAAATGCCATTGATCCGGACAAGGACGTGGACGGTTTTCATCCCGTAAATGTGGGTCGCCTGATGATAGGCGGGTCCGAGGCCAAGTTTCTCCCCTGTACGCCTGCCGGCATCCAGGAGATGATTATCCGGGCCGGCGTGGAAACGAGCGGTGCGGAGGTCGTGGTCGTGGGACGTTCCAATATTGTTGGCAAGCCTATCGCCAATATCATGCTCCAGAAGGCCGATGGTGCCAATTCAACGGTGACCGTGGTTCACACTCGCACAAAGGATATGGCCGAACACTGC